>DDEV01000126.1:60261-60962 GCA_002336855.1 Leucobacter sp. UBA1945
CGCCGACCACGCCGATCTCGACCTCGAGAATGACGCCGATCGCTGCCATGCGGGGCAGCAGCTGCTTCGCGATCTCGAGATTCTCTGCGAGCGGCACCGCTGAGCCGTCCCACATGTGCGACTGAAAGTAGGGCAGGCCGCCCTCTGCGACGCGGGCCTCGCTCGCCTCGAGCAGCGGCAGCACGAAGCTGTCGAGATGATCCTTGGGGCAGTGATCCGTGTGCAGCGCCACCGTCACGTCATAGGCCTTCGCGACCTCTTCTGCGTACTTCGCGAAGGCGATTGCGCCGCCCGCTCGGTTTTTCACGGTGTGGCCGGCGAAATAGTCGGCTCCGCCGAAACTCACCTGCAGAATGCCGTCGCTGCCTGCCTCGGCAAAACCCTGCAGTGCTGCGTTCAGCGTCTGCGAGCTCGAGACGTTGATCGCCGGAAAGGCGAAGCCGCCGTTCTTCGCGGCGTCGAGCATTGCGGCGTACTGTTGCGGAGTTGCGACGGGCATGAAACGGCCTTTCGTGGGCTTGCTGATCCTCCGCACAAGTCTAGGCGATTGCTCGCGGCGAAGCGCGGGGCGCTCCTGCCAAAAGCCCGCAAGTATGCTGCCCGGGGTGCGCTATTCTTCGGCGGCGGGCGTGAAGAGATCCTCGATACTCGCCCCGAAGACGGCCGCGAGCTTGAACGCGAGCGGCAGCGACGGGTCGTAC
>DDEV01000139.1 GCA_002336855.1 Leucobacter sp. UBA1945
ACCGGCGAGGTGTGCGTGCGCAGCAGCAGGTGCCGCTCGGGCGGATCGACGAAGAAGGTGTCTTGCATCGCGCGGGCGGGGTGATCGGGGTCGAAACCAAGCGCGTCAAAGTTGAACCACTCGTGCTCGAGCTCGGGGCCCTCGGCGATCTCCCAGCCCATGCCGACGAACACGTCGCCGATCTCGTCTTGCAGCTGGGTCAGGGGGTGGCGGGTGCCTGCGACGCGACGCACCGGGGCCTCGGTGACATCAACAGTCTCTTCGAGCAGGCGTGCCGCGGCCTCGGCCTCGGCCAGCTCGGTTTCGCGGTGCTTATATGCGCCCTCAATGCGGCCGCGCGCCTGGCCCATGAATTTGCCGGTTTCGGCCTTCAACTCCTTGGGCACCGCGCGCATCTGCGCGTTGAGGCGAGCGATCGCGCTGGCCTCGCCGGAGTGCTCGGCGCGCGCCTGCTTTAGCTCTGCGACCGTACCCGCCGCGGCGAATGCGGCGAGGGCAGCTTCGACTGCCGCATCGGCGGCTTCCTGCGTAATCGGGTTCGGCTCGCCCGATGCGTTCGTTTCATTCGTTGACACGAGGATCAATCCTACCGTGACTTGATCGCCACTCCCCGGCGAGATCGCGCGCCGAGCAGGCTTAGACTTGAGGTGATGAGCAAGCGGCCCGCGATGAGCCGTGCGGTTCGCACCGCACGGGGTGTGTTTGGTGCGCTCACAGCCACTGTGCTTGCCGCCGCGTCGCACGCAGTCGCCGGGGGCACGGTCACCCCGCTCGCGGTCGTGGCCACCGCACTCTTCGCGCTGCCGCTCTGCGTGCTGCTCGCCGGTCGTACTGGCTCGCTGTGGCGGCTCGCGCTCGCGGTCACCTGTGCGCAGTTCGTGTATCACTGGTCGTTCTCCGGGCTTGGCGTCACTGCCGTTTCGTCTTCAGGTTCCACCGTCGTCGACTCGTCAGTGTCGCTGCACGCGGCACACCTTGGCATGCTCTCCCCCGCGTTCTCGGGCCTCGCCTCGGCACCTGGCCCGAACGCCACCGAACCTGCTGCCGACGCCTGGATGTGGGCCGCGCACGCGCTCGCCGCACTGCTCACGATCGCGCTCATGCACCGCGGTGAGCGCGCGATCATGCGCCTCGTGCGCGTGCTGCGCGAGGCTGCTCCCGTGCGCGTGCCGGTGCCGGTGCGGTTGCCCGCACGCCCTGCGACACTTGCATTCTTCACCGTGCTGCCGTCACGTGCGCAGCCGGTGTTTCTCTCGGCAATCACGCACCGCGGGCCACCCGCGACGCCCGCCTTCGCACACTAGCCGCCGAATTTCGCACGTTCTGTGCTTCTCTCGGTGGCCCCAACGCATTGCCCGATTTTCGGGACGAGAGAAAGAACTTCATATGAAACTGCAACGACTCGCCGCCCTCGGAGTGGCAACCTTGGCCGCAATCGGCCTGACCGTGGCCGCTGCCACCCCCGCACTCGCGCACGACGAACTGCGCGATAAGGGCCTTGAGGTCAACAACACGACCGGCGAGCTGAGCGCTCTGGTCTTCTCATTCAGCAACGACATCATGGATGTCGGCACCGAGATCGTTGTGACCGACGAGGCCGGCAAGAACGTCGCGTCGGGCGAGCCCGAGGTGACGGGCCCGAACGTGCGGCAGCCGCTCGACGCTCCCCTGGCTGCGGGCTCGTACCAGGCAACCTGGCGCGTCGTCTCGAGCGACGGTCACCCAATCGAGGGCAACTTTGGCATCACGGTCGCCGCAGACGGCACCGCCGAGATCGTCGACTCGAGCGAAGCCGAGCACGCCGATGAAGAGCACGGCGAGGCCGGCGATTCTGCCGACGGCCATGGCGAAGAGGGGCACCACGACAAGGCAGTCGAGCCCGTCTCGGCACCCGCGGCATCCGGCATGCCCGTGGGCGGCTGGATCGCGATCGCTGCGGCACTCGTCGCCGTCGTCGCGGTGACCGTCGTCGCGGTCGCACGCAAGAGCAAGAAACTCGCCGAGATCAACTCGGCTGGTGCTGCTGGCACGGCGGCTGGCGACGCAGCGGGTGACGCTGCAGACGACGCCACGGGTAACCCCACCGAAGGCGGCTCGGCAAACTAATGCGCACTATCACTACGCTGCTTGCGGCAGCGCTCATTGCCATGCCCGTTTCGCTGCTCACGGCCTGCGCGTCCGATGCTTCGACACAGGTATCTTCGGCCCATTCATCGGCCGAGTCTTCAAGCACAGACGCAGCTGACACGTTGACGCTCGCCGAGGGGTGGGCGAAAGCCGGCGCAAGCGGCGGCATGACGGGGGTCTTCGGAACGCTCACCAATGCTGGCGACGACGACCTCGAGATCACCGGCGTCGAAAGCCCCGACGCCGAGATGATCGAGCTGCACGAAGTCACCGCCGATGGCGTGATGCAGCCCATCGAAGGCGAGGTCGTGGTGCCCGCACGGGGCAGTTTCGAGCTTGCCCCCGGCGCAAATCACATCATGTTGATGGGTCTAAAACGCGAGTTGCTTGCGGGCGACGAGGTCACCTTCACTCTGCATCTCAAGGCGGGCGACGGCAGCGCTTCCTCTGTCGCGCTCACCGTTCTCGTGAAGGATTACGCCGGCGCAAACGAGAACTACGATGGCGCGTCCGGAGATGCCGAGCACAGTGCCGAATCGCATGGCTCGCACTGAGCGAAGCGCCGGTTCTCGCGCCGAATCGGTGCGCCACTTCGACCGCCGCGCCCTACTCACGGGCGGGGCGGTCGGGGTGGGCCTCGGCGGGGCACTGGGAGCGCTCGGTGCACTCGCCGGCACCGGCGCCCCCGGCAGTTCGGATGCGTCCGTTGCGGCACCCGACGATGCCTGGTTCGGGGCAGACACCCTACCCTGCCACGGCACGCATCAGGCGGGTGTCACCACTCCCCCTGGCGCGCATATTCGTTTCGTGGCATATCAGCTTCGACCAGAGGTTGATGCGGCTGCGCTGCAGCGCATGTTCCGGGTGCTAACCGAAGACATCGAGGGTCTCACCTCTGGCGAGAGCCCACTCGCAGACCCCGAGCCCGAGCTGGCCGCACGACCCGCGCGGCTCACGATCACCGTGGGCGTAGGTGCGGAACTCGTGAACCGAGTGCGGCCCGAGCAGCGGCCCGAATGGCTCGCACCTCTGCCCGCATTCTCGCGCGATCGGCTCGGCACCGGCTACGACGGGGGCGACCTGCTGCTCATCGTGCAGGCCGACGACACGATGCCGCTCGCACACGCGCACCGCATGCTGCATCGAGACCTCGCGGGTTTTGCCGATCCTCTGTGGAGCCAACAGGGCTTTCGCGGCGCACGGGGTGCCGATGAAAGCGGTCGCACCATGCGAAATCTCATGGGGCAGGTCGATGGCACGGTCAACCCGGTGCCTGATGACCACGATTTCGCCTCACTCGTCTGGCTCGACGCCGACGCAGGGTGGCTTTCGGGCGGCAGCGCGCTCGTGCTGCGACGCATTCGCATGGAGCTCGATACGTGGGACAGAGTCGATCGACCGGGGCGAGAGGCGAGCATCGGGCGCAGGCTGAGTGACGGATCGCCGCTCAGTGTTGCCGCGGGCGAGGGAGATGAGCACACGCCCGCCGATTTTGATGCGAAGAACGAACGCGGGTTCTCGGCGATCCCTGTTGCGGCGCATATTCGTCGCGCGCATTCGAGTGATCCCGCCGAACGCATTTTTCGTCGCGCGGCAAACTACGATGACGGCGCAGAATCGGGGTTGCTCTTTGCCTGCTACCAGCGGGATCCCCTGGCCCAGTTCGTGCCGATCCAGCGGCGTCTCGACGACGCCGATGTGCTGAACGAGTGGGTGACGCACGTGGGATCGAGCGTGTTCGCGGTGCTGCCTGGGTTCTCGACCGGGCAGATGCTCGGGCAGAGCCTGTTCGAGTGAGTGTAGTGGGCGCCGCGCGTCACGCGCGGGGATGGGCCTGACGGTAGGTCTGCGCGAGGCGCTCGGTCGAGACGTGCGTGTAGATCTGCGTGCTGTTCAGGCTCGCATGGCCGAGCATCTCTTGCACGACGCGCAGATCTGCTCCGCCGTTGAGCAGGTGGGTGGCCGCACTGTGCCGCAGCGTGTGCGGCCCTCTCGGCCCGCTGCCGGGCTCTTGCTCGAGCTCGCGCGATACCAGCCGGTACACTGCGCTCGGAGTGAGCTCGTCCCCACGGTTGCCGAGAAATACCGTGCCGGGGTCGCCTTTGTCTGACTGCGCAAGCAGCGCGGGCCGGGCCTGCTGCAGGTACTCACCGATCGCCCGTGCTGCGGGGCCCCCGAGAGGAACAACTCGCTGCTTGTTGCCCTTGCCGATCACCCGCACGGTGCGATCGGGCAAGTCGAGACCCGCGATGGGCAGTGTGCACAGCTCTGACACGCGCAGTGCGGTCGCGTAGAGCAGTTCGAGCACCGCGCGGTCGCGCATTGCGGGCGGGTCGCCACTCTCGGCGCGGTGCGCGGCTCGCTCGAGAATTCGATCGAGCTGTTGCTCGCTCAAGACCCGCGGCAGGGTTCGCGACTGCTTCGGCGACTGCAGCCGCGAGGCCGGGCTGCCCGGCACAATTCTCCGTTGTTCGAGCCATGCACCGAATGATTTCACTGTTGCGACGCTTCTCGCGATCGTTCCTGCGGCATATCCACGCTGCTGCCGATCCCACAGCCAAGCGCGAAGCAGTTCGAGATCAATCACGGTGACATCAACGTCACCGGGTTTGCCCCCCGGATCCTGTGCATCAAGAAAGGCGGTCAGCGCGCGCAGATCGTTGCGATATGCCTTGACTGTGTTTGGCGAGTAGCCGTACTCGAACTCGACGGTTCGCAAGAACCCGTCGATCGCTTCGTCTATTCGCATGTTTCTATTGTGCACCGCACGGCATCCTCACTCGGATTTCACGAGGCTCCATTGCGTCTCATGTTCACCGCCCATGCCCTCCCGCTCTCGTCGACGCACTTTGCCGAGCAGTTCGAGTTCGCTGAGCACTCCACGCACCTGCTCGGGAGTCAATCCAGACAGCTTCGCGATCGCGGCGGGGCCGCGTGCCCCACGCAGCGGCAGCGCGTCGCAAACCCGTCGCGCCCATGCGCTCTCACGGGGTTCGGGCGCTTGAGACGCTTCGGTGGTGTCGCCTGTGTTGCCCGAGTCATCGATGCCGGCGGCCATGAATAGAGCAAGCATCTCGTCCATGCCAGCGAGCTCGCAGGCCTCACGCACGCTGGTGATGAGCGCAGCGTCGTAGTCGCGGATCAACTTATGGCACCCCGCAGATGCGGCTGACGTCACCGGGCCGGGAACCGCGCCGATCGGTCTGCCCAGCTGTGAGGCATGCCCTGCGGTGTTCAGGCTGCCGGAATTCACGCCGGCCTCAGTCACCAAGATCGCCCGCGAAAGTGCCGCGATCAGCCTGTTGCGCTGCAAGAATCGCCAGCGAGTCGGGGCGGCCCCTGGCACCATTTCCGAGCATACCGCGCCGCCTGTATTCGCGTTGCCATCGTTCGGGCCACCCCCGGCAATCCGATCGAGCAGCGACTCGTGCGCCCTCGGGTACGGGCGGTCAGCTCCACCGGCCACAACCGCAACTGTAACCGCTCCAGCAGCGAGCGCGGTGCGGTGAGCCACCGCGTCTACGCCGTACGCAGCTCCTGAGACCACGGCGAGGCCCGCACGACACGCTCCGTCGACGAGTTCCGCGGTGACGTGGCTCCCGTATCCCGTGGCAGCCCGCGCGCCCACCACGCCGAGCGAGTAGGCACCAAGAGCGTCAAGGTTGCCTCGCACCCAGAGCATGTTGGGCGCGTGTACACCAAGATCACTCAGCCCGTCAGGCCAGGCTCTGTCGCCCGGCAACACGACTCGCAGTTTTGCAGCCGCGGCCCCTTCGATATCACGCAGGGTCTCGGATCGGTCAAGGCGCGGGTACCATCGCTCGAGTGCATCTGTAAGCACCCGTTCCGCAGGTACTGCGGACGCATCGTCGAGCGCTGCCTCGAGAGCTCTTCGAATACACGAGACATCAGCCCGTTGCACCAGCAGTCCGAGGGCCGCTTGGGGGCCGAGCGATGAGACGAGCGCGCCCGCCACGCCGTCGCCTGGCTCGGCGATTCTGGACCAAGCAATCCGTGCGAGCATGCCGTCTGCTCTGCGCTGCGTCATTTCAGGATGGTCACCGTCACTGCTGCCACCGTGACTGGCACCGCCACTGGCACCGTCGATGCGCTCCAGCAAGCAAATCGCACTGGGTTCAGCGCGCAGCGTTTCGATGTTCATGGTGTCGCTCCCCCGCGGAGCGCAAGCGCCTGACGTATCTCGGCCCGTTCTGGCGCGGGCTTACCCGCGAGGTCTGCGAGTGTCCAGCCAAGGCGCAGCACTCGGTCGTACCCGCGGACAGTGATCGATCCCCGAGACAACGCAGCGTCGAGCACCGCAGTCGCCGCCCTCGAGAGCCTGTTGCTCGGCGCCCGCAACCAATCGCCATTCACCGAGCCGTTCACACTCCACGGCGTACCCCGCAGTCGCCTGGCAGCGCGATTCCTCGCGTCTTCCACTCGTTCGCGCAACTGCGCGCTCGTCGCTCTTGGCCGCGCGTCGATATCGATGAGCACGCTCGATACCCGGCGAATGTTCAGCCGCAGGTCGATGCGATCGGTCAGCGGCCCGCTCAGCCTGCCCAGATACCGAATGCGTTGAGAGGGCGTACATCTGCAGGGGCTCGCGCTGTTCAGCGAATCTGCGTTGCCGCACGGGCAGGGGTTTGCCGCAAGAACAAGTTGCGTCTGTGCGGGCAACGTCGCGTGCACTTTTGCTCGGTGAATCTCGACTTTGCCCGATTCGAGGGGCTGCCGCAGCGCGTCGAGCACATTTCTCGGAAACTCTGGGGCCTCGTCTAAAAAGAGCACACCGTGACACGCTTTCGTGATCGATCCTGGCAGCACGCCGCCAGCGTCACCGCCGCCGATGATTGCCACTTGCGAGGCCGTGTGGTGTGGGCTTTCGAACGGAGGTCTGCGCACCAGCTCAGAAAGCGTATTGCCGCCGAGCGAGGCGATACTCGATGCTGTGATCGACTCGTCTTCGGTGAGGTCGGGCAGGATCGATGCGAGGCGGCTCGCGAGCAGAGTTTTGCCTGCACCTGGAGGCCCAATCATCGAGAGATGGTGCCTGCCCGCTGCGGCGACCACAAGCGCTTCAATGGCTTCGGGCTGGCCGATCACATCGGCGATGTCTGGTTCAGCAAACGCCAGCGTGTTCTCGCTCGCCGCGCGGTGCCGGGTGGCTCCGGGCACCGCGACATTCCAACCCGCCGAATCGCCCCGATGCCATGCCACCGCACCGCTCAACGATTCTGCCGCAATCACTTCAATACCTGGCACAAGCGATGCTTCGCTTGCGCAGACTGCAGGAACCATGACGCGTGCGAAGCCAAGCCGCTGCGCCGCAAGCACCGCGCTCAGTAGGCCAGGAGGGCGCCTCAGCTGGCCACCGAGGCTGAGTTCGCCGATGTGCGCGACCTCGGCAAGCGAACCGGCTGGCAAGTGTTTTGAGGCCGCGAGCGCCGAGAGCGCGATCGCCAAGTCGAAGCCTGACCCCTGTTTCGGCAATGCTGCTGGGCTCAAGTTCACAACTAGGAACCGGTCAGAGAGAGACAAACCCGCCTGCTGCGTTGCAAGCTTGACTCGCTGCTTCGCCTCGACGAGCGCCGCATCTGGGAGGCCGATGATCGCCATCCCCGGCAGCTGATTCGAGACCGCCGCCTCAACGTGCACGATCGTTCCGTCGAGCCCGGTCAGTGCGATCGCCGCGGTGCGGCACACTGCGGCACTCATTCGATGCCTCGCAGGTGCTCGATCCTCGGCGCTGCACCAGCAGCGAGCACAACCGCGACCGCGTCGATACGCAGCCTCGCAGCAGCCGGGCGGTGCTCGCGCACCCAGCCGTGCAGCAGAGTTCGCAAGCGCTCGGATTTGTGTCTGGTAATCGCTTCAAACGGACTGCCGTACCCAGTGCCGCTTCGAGTTTTGACTTCGACGGCCGCGACGGTATCACCTTCTCGCACCACCAGGTCGAGTTCGCCAGCCCGACCAAAACGCCAGTTGCGGGCAAGAATCTCGCACCCGATGCTCTGCAGGTACGCTGCCGCGATTGCTTCGCCACGCTCACCGATTGCCCGGTTGTGCGCTGATGCCTGAAGTGAAGTTGCTTGAGTCATGCGGCAAGCTTCGCTCACCCGAGGGCGCTAAAAACTCGCGTAGCTCAAATCAGTAAAAATCGGTGTATAACCCGAAAATGATAGGGGCTGTGAGCGACAAGAGAAGACACGCCAAGGCCAGCTTGACTCACCCTGCCGATCGTTCGATGGCTAGTGGTCGTCGATCGAAAGCTCTTGCGGCAGCTTGAACTCGCGTGCAGAAAGCTCTTCGACGTTGACGTCTTTGAAAGTGAGCACGCGCACCGACTTCACGAAGCGGTCTGAGCGGTACACATCCCACACCCAGACATCGTGCATGCTCAGCTCGAAGTAGAAGTCGCTGCCCGCGTCACGGCGCTGCAAATCGACCTCGTTCGCGAGGTAGAAACGGCGCTCGGTCTCGACGACATAGCGAAACTGCTGCGCGATGTCTCGGTACTCGCGAAACAGCGAGAGCTCGGCTTCGCGCTCATAGTCTTCCAGGTCGTCTTCATTCATCACCCACCAGTCTAGACGCTTCTGCCCGAGCCTTGGACCGGGGCGACAAAGGGGCCTCGCGCGGGCGCGCAGCCAGCTTGACATATTCGAAAGTTTGTTCGAATATTGCTGGCATGAATCAACTCGCCACGGTCCGTTCGCTGCAGCAGCGCATCACTTCGATGCAGCCTGCGCGGCTCGACCGCGGCCTGCCCACGCCTCCTTCTCTGCGGCCTCTGTTTCCTGGCGGCGCACTGCGCAAGGGCGCCCCCGTCGCGGTACAGGGGTCGCTGCAACTCTCACTCGCACTACTGAGCAGCGCCTCCGCAAGCGGGGCATGGTGCGGCGTGATCGGCGTGCCACACCTCGGTATCGGCGCAGCGGCACAAACCGGTCTGGCGCTTGAACGGTTGGTGCTGATTCCGAAGCCGGGCAAGCACGCACTCGCCATCGCCGGCATGCTCAGCGAAGTGCTCACGGTGCTCGTGCTCAACCCCGAAAGACCACCCTCTTCGAATGAGGCAGAACGCCTCAACGCGAGGCTGCGCGACCATGGCACCGCACTCGTGGTGACGAACGCCTGGCCGCGCAGCGACACCGCGCTACGCGTGACAGCATCGAAGTGGTCAGGTCTCGGCGCTGGCAATGGCCTGCTCTGCACCCATGAGCTCTCGGTGCAATCGACCGACAGGCGTGGCCAGCGCACGCACACGGTGCGGTTTCGCGATGGACGGTTGGCATGAGCAGCATCGAGGATGAGCCGACCAGGGTGCTCGTGCTCGCGGCCCCTGCGTGCGAGCCTGAGCGCCTCGCCCCAGAGCAACGTTTTCGAGTCGACCGCCTCTGGAACGAGGCATTCGATGCCGTGCAGCGCACGGTGCCCGGCGCGGTGCAGTTGCGACAGGGATGCTGCGCAATGCGAGCGCGCGGACCAACCCGTTACTACGGCAGCGAGACCGAGGCCGCGCGAGCAGTGCTCGGCTGCGTGGCCGAGCTGCTGCGAGACGAACTCGGCGAGGGCCTCGCGGTCGGGGTTGCGAGCAGCCGTTTCACCGCAGAGCAGGCTGCGCTCGCAGCCACGCGAAAGCAGGCAGGCACCCCTGACCTGCTGTTGCCCGCACCCGGGGTGTATCTCGTTCCTGCCGAGCAGACCGCCGCGTTCTTGAGTGAGCTGCCGATTGCGTGCGCGGCAGACGAGCAGCTCGCGCCCGTGCTGGTCAGTCTCGGCATCCGCACGCTTGGCGCATTTGCCGCGCTCCCCGAAGACTCGGTGCTGCAGCGCTTCGGGCGCACCGCACAGCTCGCGCACCGCAGGGCTCGCGGCCTCGGTGAACCACACGGTGCAGAGGTCGGGGCAGGCGTTCCCCGCCACGATCTCTCCGTGACGTTCGAGTTCGAGCCGCCACTCGAAGGCGCAGACCAGCTCGCGTTCGCGTGCAGCAGTTACGCCGAAAACTTTGTGCGAGCGCTCGGCGAGCACGCGCTGGTCTGCACCGAGCTGCGCGTCGAACTCATCGACGACACCGCCACTTCCCACGAGCGCAGCTGGTCGCATCCGGCGAACTTCACTGCAACCGATGTGGTCAACCGCGTGCGGTGGCAGGCTGCTTCGCTGCCGCAAGCGCCCGATCGCGGCGGGGCGGGCGTGGCCTCGGTTCGCATCACCCCAGAGCGCACCTCGCCCGCGGCAGCGCACGAGCCCGGCCTCTGGAACGACGCACCGAGCGAGCGCGTGCATCATCAGCTCACCAGAGTACAAAGCTTGCTCGGCCCCGAGGGCGTGGCAACCGGCATGCTTGTGGGTGGCCGGGTGAGCACGGATCGTCAACTGCTCGTACCCTGGGGATCTAAGCGCGACCAGAGGCCAGGGCCCGGCCAAGGTGCCGACTCGAGCGCCGCCCCGTGGCCAGGACGCCTGCAGGGCCCGCTGCCCAACCTTGTTTCGGCAGACACGGTCGCAGTGACGCTGCTCGACGAGCACGGCGTCACCGTGACCATCGATGCTGACGAGCTGTTCAGCGCAGCCCCGAACTCATTCGGTGTCGCGGGCGAACCCCTGCAGCGGGTGCGCAACTGGTCGGCGCCCTGGCCACTGCGCGAGCGATGGTGGGATCCAGGTGAGCCGGGCGAAGCAAGCTATCGCATACAGCTCGTACTCGAAGACGGTGCGGCCTGGCTATTGAGCTATACAGCCACCGACGGCTGGGTTGCTGAAGGGAGGTATGCCTGATGGGGTGGCAAAACCCGGAGCGGCCGTGGAACGAGATGGAACGCATTCTCTCTGGTCGCGGGGCTCCCTCAGATTCACCCACCGGCAAAGCCTCGGCAGAGAGAGCAGCCGCAGAGGAAGCAACAGCGAAGGCGGCAGCTGAGAAGGCGGCAGCGCAGGAGGCAGCGAACGCTACCGAAGACCACCACGACCCCGACCGCATACCCTACGCAGAACTGCACACTCACTCCCACTACAGCTTTCTCGATGGCGCCAGCTCGCCCGAAGCGCTCGTGAACGAGGCCGTGCGTCTCGGCCTCGACGGCATCGCACTCACCGATCACGACGGGTTTCCGGGCGCACCGCGCTTCGCCGAGGCAGCCGCCGAACACCGGAACCTTGCAACCATCTATGGGTCCGAACTCTCGCTCGGTCTCGACGTGCCCCAGCTCGGCGTCGCCGACCCTGCCGGCACTCACCTGCTGGTGCTCGCGCAGGGGGTGAGCGGGTATCACCGGCTCTCATCTGCAATCACCGAAGCGCAACTCGCGGGCATGCAGAAGGGGCGGCCGTTCTACGACCTCGAGACGCTCGCGGCGGCTGCGCACGACGAATGGGTCGTGCTCACCGGCTGCCGCAAGGGCGCCGTGCGGCAGGCGCTCGCGGGCGCGTCGAACCGGGCTGACGCCGAACGCGATGCCCGACACGAAGTCGACCGACTCACCGGGCTCTTCGGGCGCGATCGCGTCTTCGTCGAGCTCACCGACCATGGCCACCCCGGCGATGACACACGCAACGATCGACTCAGTGCGCTCGCGGCAGAGGCCAGACTTCCGGTGGTGGCCACAGGTGCCGTGCACGCCGCCACCCTCGAAGACACGCAGCTCGCAGAAGCCATGGCCGCAATCCGCTCCCGCCGCAGCCTCACCGAACTCGATCCTTTTCTGCCAGCCTCAGGCGGCGCCCGGCTGCGGTCGGGAGCCGCCATGCTGCGACGTTTCGCTCGCCACCCCGAGGCGGTCACCCGAACCGCTGCGCTCGCCCGCGAGCTCGCGTTTCCACTCAAGGCAGCCACCCCGAAGCTTCCCAAACTCGATGTGCCCGAGGGCCACACGCAGATGAGCTGGCTGCGCAAGCTGGTGCACCGCGGCGCTGAGCAACGCTACGGCAGGTGCGATCCCGCGACCACCGAACGCCTCGAACGCGAGCTGCAGGTAATCGAACAGCAGGACTTTCCGGGCTATTTTCTGGTCGTGCACGACATCGTCAAGTTCGCGCGCGGCAAAGGCATTCTGTGTCAGGGGCGAGGATCAGCCGCCAACTCTGCGGTGTGCTACGTGCTGGGCATCACCGACGTCGACTCGATCTACTACCGGCTACCGTTCGAGCGCTTTCTCAGCAGCCTGCGCGAAGAAGAACCGGACATCGACGTCGACTTCGATAGCGACCGCCGTGAGGAGGTGATTCAGTACGTGTATGAGCGCTACGGCAGGCGCAACGCCGCGCAGGTCGCGAACGTCATCAGTTACCGCCCGAAGAACGCGGTGCGCGACGCAGCGAAGGCGCTCGGTTACGACGCCGAGGCGCAACGCGGCTTCTCAAAGGGTCTCGAACGTCGCGGCGAAGTGCCCGACGACGACACCTCACCTGTGCCCGCAGAGGTTCGGCAGCTCGCGAACCGGCTGCTGAAAGCTCCCAGGCATCTCGGCATTCACTCGGGCGGCATGGTGCTCACCGAGCGTCCCGTCGGCGAGGTGTGCCCGATCGAGCACGCACGCATGCCCGGCCGCACCGTGCTGCAGTGGGACAAAGACGACTGCGCCGCCATGGGTCTCGTGAAGTTCGACCTGCTCGGCCTCGGCATGCTGAGCGCCCTGCAGTGCACGATCAATCTCGCCAAGCAGGCCACCGGCGAGACGTGGACCCTCGCGACCCTGCCGAAAGACGAGAAGGGCGTCTACGACATGCTGTGCCGCGCCGACGCGATCGGGGTGTTTCAGCTCGAGAGCCGCGCCCAGCTCAACACGCTGCCAAGACTGCGCCCGCGATGCTTCTACGATCTGGTCATCGAGATCGCGCTCATTCGCCCCGGCCCGCTGCAGGGCGGGGCCGTGCACCCGTACCTGCGGCGGCGCAGCGACGATGAAGACGTCACCTACCCGCACCCCCTGCTCGAACCCGTGCTCGAACGAACCCTCGGCATCCCCCTCTTTCAAGAACAGCTCATGCAGATGGCGCAGGCCGTCGGAAACTGCACCCCCGAAGACGCCGATCTGCTGCGCCGCGCCATGGGCAAGANNGATCTGCTGCGCCGCGCCATGGGCTCGAAACGCGGCATCGAAAAGATCGAGACCCTCGAGAAGAAGCTCTTCGCCGGCATGAAAGAAAACGGCATCGACGATCAGACCGCGCAGGGCGTCTACGCGCAGATCAAGGCCTTCGCCGATTTCGGTTTTGCCGAGAGCCACTCGATCAGCTTCGCGCTGCTCGTCTACGCGAGCGCCTGGTTCAAACTGCATTACCCCGCGGCGTTTCTCATCGGTCTGCTGCGTTCGCAGCCCATGGGGTTCTATTCGCCGCGCAGCCTCGTCGAAGACGCCCGCAGGCACGGCGTCGAGGTGCGTGCAGCCAGCGTGCAGCACCCGCAGATAGTCGCGTCGCTCGAGCCTGCAGGCAAAACCGCCGCCGATGCCGCAGCCACTCCCGTCGCTACTGGCCGACCAGCGTGCGGAGAGCAGGATCAGCCCGCCCCTGGAGCATTCGACGCGGCGGCGCCCGACGACTCGGCGGCGCACCGCCGCGACGGCAACTTCGCCGTGCGCCTCGGGCTCTCTGAGATGCGCGGCGTCGATGCCGATGCGGCTGCCCGAATCGTCGCCGCTCGCACGGTCGGCCCGTTCACCAGCCTCGCCGACCTCGCCAGGCGCGCC
>DDEV01000094.1 GCA_002336855.1 Leucobacter sp. UBA1945
TGAGCCGGGCTCGGTGCCGGCGCAGCGGGCGGCGCACCGGGCGCCGAGGGTGCGGCCGGGGCGGCTGGTGCCGCTCCGCCTTCGCCCTCGGCGAGTCGGATACCGCGCATCCAGAGTGGTGCGTGGCCGATCTTCCAGCCGACCTCGACGGGGTCGCCCTGGCGTTGAAATGCGTTGATGGACATGGGTCGTGCCTCCTCGGGCATCTGATAGCGCCCGAGGTTCGGGCATGAGAAAAGCCCCACACGGTTGTGCAGGGCTTCAGTAGGTGAGCGGGGACGGGTTAGTCGACGGGCTCGCCGAGCTCACCTCGTATCGCGGCGAGGAGCGCTTCGGCCTCCTCACGGGTGTCGCCGTCAGCGATCGCCGCGGCGACGATCTCGTCGTCGGTCGCTTTCTCGGGATCCGTGATGCCAGTAGGGATCATCATGCGAGCCACCCTACCTCTCTCAGGATCTCGTCGATAGCGTCTCGAATCGGTCCGAAGCTGTCCGCGCTCCACTGCCGACTCGAGAGAACCGCGTTCGAGCTGTCAACTGCTTCTCGTACACCGGCGAGCATGAGTCGATCGCCAGACCGCTCCGCGATGTACTGAGCGTAGGCGCGCGCCCAGAGCTCGTTCCGACGCAGAAGGTAAGTGATGTAGGTCTTACCTTCGGCCGGCATCTTCTCCGACGCTCGGAGTGCTCTGAGCGTGCGGTGCTCGCTGGAAGCGTTGATTGCAGAGAACAGCTTGCGCCAGGGATCCGTTGCGAGCTGAGACGAGGCAGGTTTCCCGGCACCGGCGATCATGTCGAGGTGATGCCCATACTCATGCGCGAACGTGAGCCGCGGGAAAGTCGCCTGTGGACTCATCTCGACCAGGTTCAAACTATGCATGTAGCGACCCTGCACGCCGGGCCTCAGCCGTGTTGTGCGGACTTCGGGGGCTGGGGTGTTCGGGAACGTGTGCACCTTCTCGATCGAGGCACGTGCAGCTTTGAGGCTCGTACCGTACTCGCCGCTCACAGCGACTCTGGGGCCCTGCACGTCGGGCACCTTCGGGCCACCCGTCGGGACAGTGCGGCCGCGAGGGTTCGCGTCGCCACCATCTGCGAAGGGCAGTTGCTCGCGGTACTCGCGTCGGATGATGCCGGTCTCGTCGACGTGCCTTCGAAGTGCGGCCTGTGCTGCACCGATCTCGTCGGGGTCGCCGTCGCGTTTGGCTTGGCGCACGTCGCGCTCGAGCTCGCGCAGCTTCTCGCGGTCGGCCTGCTTCTGCGGGTCGTACGTCGAGTACTTAGTCGGATCTGGGCCACCAGGAAGGCCGGGCACGAGCGTGTCACGACAGTTCGGGTGCCCGGCACCGGATGCCCGCCACTCGACAAGCGTCGCATCGACATGAATAGTCGTCGGTGCTCCGGTGATCGCGTGCGGGACGATCACGTCGCCGGTCGGGCCGCTATCGGTGAGGATCTTCCCAGCCCATGGTGCGCAGTGGTCACACGCCGAGGAGCCGATTACAGGCGTGAACGTCGTGATCCCGGCCGCTTCCATCGACGCGACCGATTGGTCTCGCCAGGCGCGCGCTGCGGCGCTCCTCGTCGCCATCTCTGAGTAGGCGCCGATCGTCCACCGGCGATCACCCTTGTCGATGAAGCCAGTAATGCCGTCGGCGAGGTACTCGTCGAGGATCCGGCGGTGGAGTGCTCGCGACGTCGTGACTCCAGCGAGCATCGACCCTATGTGCTTCGAAGTCATCGCCTGGTAGGCGTCGGCCGGGGCGCGCAGGATACGAGCGTTGAGTGAGCGGAGTGCGTCGCGAAGGTCGACCTCTACCGCGGCGACCGCGAAACCACTCGCTGCACTGAGCGACGATCCTCGTGCCGCGTAGGCGGGGAAGGTGAGCAGCTGACGCACGATCTCGGCTGACGCGCCGGTCGCTGCCTCCGCGGTCGCCCATCGTGCGAGTTTCTCGGGGTCGACCGTGCGCACGAGACGTTCTGCCTGTGCGCGCAGGTCGCGGATCGCGTTGTGGCGTGCGACGAGATCGTCTGGTGCGTCGAGATAGTGCTCGGTGTAGCGCTCGAGCATCTCGCGTAGGGCGTCTTCGATGCGGCGGTAGCGTTCGGCGATCGCGTGCCCGATGTCGTCGATCCACGCTTGCGGGGAGTCGCCGGGCCACTTCTCTGGCATGACGACCCCCTCGCGCTATTGCTCGTCTTCGTCGGGCTCGTCGACGCGGTCGATGCTGAACGGGTCAGGCGGTTGCTGCGCGTCCTTCGACCGCTGAATTCGCGCGACTTCTTCACTGATCCAGGTGTCGTCGGCGTCGGGGTTCGCGCGGCGCACCGCGGTCTCCGTGCTGATCGCGTCCGCGACCTTCAGCAGGCCGATCGTCTCGGCCTCGACCTTCGGGTCGACGCGAGAAAGGTCGGGGAACACGACGTTCAGGTCGTACCGGCCGCCGCCCTTGCCCTGGAAGAGGATCCCGTCGAGCTCGAGCGCCACCGACCCCATGCGGGAGAGCACGCGGCGGTCGTAGAGGTTCTTCTTCTTCCGGGTCGTTTCGGTGCGGTGCTCGCGCTGCTGAATCTCAGTCGCGGTCGCCTGGCTGCCTTCACGGTCGCCGAGGCCCCACGCTGACGGTGAGTAGCCGGCCTTGTGGAGGATCTGCAGCATGATCTTGTCGAGCGTGTCCGAGTGCTCCTGTACGCGGATCTCGAACTGCACGTTATCCATCGTGAGCGCCTTGTTCGGGTCGCCTGGAATCTGCAGGCCGACGAACATCTCCTGGAAGAGATCAAAGCTCGCCCCAGCACCGGGACCATTCGATCGGAGGTACGCCTCGGGAACGATGAGCTTGCCCGCGCCGAGCTTCAGGTCACGCACCCACGACGACCACGCCTCGTCAGCGTTATCGAACAGTGGCGGCAGCTGGTTGAAGTCGCTGCGGCCAGCATCCTTCAGTGCGCCCTTCTTACGCCAAGCGAGCGCGGGAGCGTTCGGCAGGTACCCCGCGGTGAGGCGCTTGATCTGTGTCGGGATTCTGCTCTCGCCGTCGACGAGATCCGCATACGGCGCGGTTTCGGGGCGATCCTGCAAAGGCACACGCACGCCAAGGTTCGACTTGGTGCCACGGTAGAGAGCGTGCTCGATGTAGCCAGCCGCGTGGTGCTCGAGGTGACGCCAGTACACGTGAGTGCCGTCGTTGAACTCCGACCACAGGGTGACCTCGACAAGGCGGCCGTGCCGGAACACTGGGATCGCGGTGTCTGCTGCTGCATAGTCGAGCCACACATGGTCTTCGAGCTCGACATCCCAGCGGGGAATGACGATCGTCGCGCCGAGCGCGCTCTTGATCTCACCCATGCTGTTGAGCATCGCGTGGTGGCCGTCGCTGTTGAGGATGTCGTCGAGACGAGCGAGTGCGTCCTTCGAGGGCTTCTCGTCGCCCTCCGCGAACGAGGTCACGGGCGGATCGGAGTACTGCAGGTCAGACGCGAGGGTCGCGAGGTCGGCCGGGATCGGCAGATGCAGGCGCGTGCGCTGCTCGTTCGGAGGGAGTGGTCGACCCCACATGAAACGGGACGCCGCCCCTACGAGACCGCCCGTGTGCGGCTGGCCCGCACGGCTGTGGGTCGCGGTGGACGCCTTGCCACCGTAGATCGACGCGAGCGCCTTCGTGTCACCCGTCAGCCAAGCATCGTTCTCCGCATACTGTGCGTAGGCGAGATCCCACGGCTTCGGGGGCCAGGGTGTGTTCGCGGCAGGCATCGGCATTGTGGGTACCTCCCGGTAAGGTCATGAGCTATGAATACTGGTGAAATCTTGATCGCTGCCATTGCCGCCATTGGTTCGATAGGTGCCGCGGTCTTCGCTTGGGTCCAGGCCAAGACCGCTGTCGACGAACGGAAAGACGCCCAAGCTGCACAGACTGCCGCCGAGAGAGCTCGCGACGAGGCGCTAGAAGCCGCGAAACAGTCTGCGGCTGCTGCTGGCCGTCAGGCTGATGCGCTGGAAGCGGCAAATGCCTTGCTCGCTGATTCGCAGGCGCTGAAAGAGCGCCTGGCCCCGCCGGCATGGTCTCAGGCCGAGCTCGTCGAGCAAAACGTGGTTTCGTTCACAAACAACTCGGGCAGGCACATCGTGGTGACGGCGCTCGAGATCGAACCTGAGGAGATGAAGGCGGAAGCGCCAGAACGTCCGCACCGCGTCGAGTACGGCGACGCATTCGCGCTGCGTTGGTACCCATTCTGGGGCATGCCATCGCCTAACAAGTTGATCATCGATTGGCACTACGAAGACTCTCCCGAGGCCACTCAGCGCACGGAGCGCAACCTCTAGGCGGCCAGGGCGTAGACCTCGTGTTGCCATTGCGCGATCGTTGACCTGATCGCATACCGCGCGGCATCCATTGCGTGGTCGTCGCGTTTGACGACCTCGTCGCGGCCTTCGTCGGAGGCTTTCTCATCCCACTCATACTCGGTGACTTCGGCGAGGAACAGCTCGCAACGGTCGGACACGATGAGTTTGCCTTGTGCGAGTAGGTTCGCGACGTCGGCGATCCCATCGAGTACGGCGTTGTCGGCCGCCCACGAGGTGATCTGGTCGGCGTGCAGCTGCGCGCGCATCGAAGCGGCGGACGGGTCGAGGAAGATGAACTCGGGGTACGGCACGTATGCACCTTCGGGGCCGTGCTTCGACTTCAACCACTCCCGGAACCGGCGCGAGAGTTCGACGTCGGGGATCGTCTCACCATGGTGCTCGGCGCTGGTGTAGTGCCACTCGTCGACTAGCACGAGGCGCGGCTGGGGTTCGTCGGTGAGGCCGAGGAGCAGCGCGACCGTGGTGTTGGTCGTGCCGTAGTCCATGCCGATTGCGAGCGTGCGTGCGATCGGTGGGAGGTCGGCGTGCTTGACGAGGTGGCGGCGTTCGTCCCACATGGAGTAGACGGCGCCGGCGGCGTTCGTCCATTTGCCTTCGATGAAGCGTTGGTAGAAGACTCCGGTGAAGGAGGCGCGCATCTCGGTCTTGAACTGCTCGGAGAGGCTGGGGTTGTCGTTCATGGTGAACGCGAAGTGGATGAGGTTCTTCTCGCGAGCTTTCAGGATCCACTCTTTGCGCAACCAGTGGTTCTTAGACCCTGGGTTGGTGGTGGCGAGCATGCGCGCACCGTCCACCGAGAGGCGTGTGACGAGCATCTTCCAGAACGACTCGGGCAAGATCGTTGCCTCGTCGACGTATGCGAGGCACACGGTGAGACCACGAATCTTTGCCTCGCTGCTGGCGTCGTTCGCGCCGTAGAGGTGCACCACGCGGCCAAGGATGACTGCTGACTTCGCGCCTGGCGTGTACTTGATGTACTTGGTCAGTGCACCGAAGATCTCCGGGTTCGTGAGCAGGCTGAAGATGTTGCCGTTGATCGTGTCGAGCGTGCGCCCCACGATGATGATGTTGCCGGTGCGGGGCGCTTTGAGGATCGCGAAGAGGAACGCGAAGAGCGAGATGAAGGTTTTGCCCGAGCGCACCGCACCCGACCAGAGCGCGATCTTTGCTTTCGTGCTGTCAGCTACGGAGAGCAGCTGCGCGCGCGACATGATCGACTGCAGCTGTGTGAGGGCATCCAACGGTTAGCCCTCCTCGGTAGTATCCGTCTCTGTCGTGCGCAGCACCTCGGCCGCAGCAAGAATGCCCGCCTCGAGCGACGCAACCACCGAATGCGCACCAGACACGTCGGGATCCTTCTCGACGATGCGGGTCAGCTTGTCGAACGTGATGCCCGCCATAGTGATCGCATTCCGACGCACCTCGACCGGTGCCGAGTCGAGCGTGTGCTCCTCGTACGAATTGTCCTTACCACCGAAATTGAAGACCAGGTAGGGGTCATTCAGCTTCTTGAGCATCGCTTTCGACTCGGTCAGCATCAGCTCCGCGAGCTCTTGGCGACCCGCAGCCAGATCGATGCTCTTTGCAGAGACGGCCTCGGCGGTCTTCGAACGATCGAACGACAGACCATCGGCCTTTGCCCAACGCGAGACTGTCGACTGGGAGACGCCGAGCTGCTTCGCGATCGCGTTTGCCGAGAGTTCCTGCGCGTGCAACTTCTTCAGCTGTGCGCGTTTGGGGTGGATTGATCCACGCTTTTCCGTCAAAGCGACCTCCTTGACGGTGTCCTGCTACTTACTCGATGGGCTTGCCGCGTCTGGTGAGTATGTCCCGACGCATGGCGTCTGCGACGTATACATCATCGAGAACAAGGCGCACGAGCTTCAATACGTCCTCTGCGTCTTCTTTGCTTGGCGGATCATCTAGGTCACCATGTGCCATGTCGTTACCCAGAACTCGAATTGCGTGCGCAATGTCCTTCGTTCCGGGACGAACAACCTTCTGTTCTTCCATGTTGTCAATTTTCTGGAGCAGATTCGCGCCATTGATGCCATTGATCTTTGCGGTCGCCTCGATGACGCTCCTGCACAACAACAAAACACCACGGAATGCGCCGACGCTGAAAGCATCGTGCGCCTCTTGGAAGAATCCAGCGATCTCCTGCGGGATGTACTCTGTGTCGGCCTGAACCATGGAAGGAGGTGACCAGGAGGCATTCGTCATGCTCTCCGCCTCCTCCCGAAGCTTGTCTCCAGACAGGTACTCTGTCACGTTAGTTGACCGATACATGGGCAAGAGGTCGCCGGTGGCAACATTGAATTCTTGGCATGCGTCACAGGTTGCGGCAACGGAAATCTTTCCGACCTGGTAGGTGCGCCCATCGAAGATCTCGGTGTCAAGATCCCAAGTGCGCCCGAACCTGGCGGTGAAATGAGTTTGGTTTCCGCAGAATGCGCAACGATGAGAGAGCATGGCTTGAGGATAGCCGACCGTGTCTGAAGAGCAGCGCGCTGTGGACGTCGAGTACTACATCGTCGCGACGAAGAGCGCGACTGAGGTGATAGCAACAGCGAGTGCTGCCAAGCCGACTGTAAGCGATGCGACTGAGAGCCGATGCGCTCGCTTCTCGGCTCTCGCTGCCCGTTCCTCTGACTCTTGCGCGGCCTGAAGGTTAGTTTGCGTGAGGTCTACTAGTGCCCGTGTGATTGCGACCAGCTCGCCGACTGAATCAACCATCTCTGCCGTGTGCTCGGCTGTCCTGGATTCAGGGGATCTGGGAATCTCCGGGAGCGATACTGCGGGGTATGCGTACTTGCTGAGATCTGGCATTGTCTTGATTAGAGCAGCTGCCTGCTCTGCGAGTGACCTTGCTGGTTCAGTGAGCTTCGCTGCCAGCGCGGCCTCTGCAGCTCTTGACATTGCAGAGGATTCTGAACCGGGTACTGGGTTGGGTAGCTCTACGAATGGGTTGTCCGACCGATCTTGGCTCATGAAGAAAAGATAGCCGACCTCGTGCGCTCTCCTTGGGCTCGATAATCTGTTCACATGCTTTTCATCGGCGCTGCTGGTTCTGACCCGGTCCCTCAGATAGATCCAACGCTTCTCGCAGTGCTATCGATCTTTGGTGGTGCGGCGTTGGCCGCTATCGCTGGCTTCATCGGAGCTTGGCTGCAAGGGCGGCGTGAGCACAAGCGTTGGCTGCGGGAGAAACGTTTTGACGCATATCTGAAGCTCATCGACTTGGTGAACCATATGGATGACCAGCCCGTAATCCTTGCCGAGTATATTAAGGCGCAATCGGCTGGCGATGAGGAGAAGCTAAAGACTTTTGACATGGTGCAGATTAATCTGCTTTTGGACGATTACGATCCGGACATGATGTGGGAACGTTTCAGTGAGGTGCGTTCTTCGCTTTTGCTTCTCGGGCCGAAGAAAGTTGATGCCGCGATGAATAACTTTGCTCGGTCATCCGCTGACTACGACGCTCGTGGAGCTTTGCGTGCAGAACTACTGCACCATATGCGAAGGCAATTGAAGATCCGCTACTAGCCGACGTCGTGCACGGGCTTTAGGATTCCTTGCCCGTGCACGACGCGGTGTGCGGAAGGAATGAGAAAGGGCCGGCGCTTTCGCTTCCGGCCCACTTACTCAACCATCACTGTAGGGGGTGACATCGAGAGCGTGTCAAAAAGTTGGTCTTGCGGCGTGTCGCCAATGATGGTGCGGATTCGCTGCTGGTGAACGGGATCTCGTGCGAGGCGTTTTCGGTATTCCCGGAGGAGCGTACTCTCTTCGACGAGGCGTCGGCCGAGGGTGTCGTAGCTCATTGGCATACCTTCGCGGCGCCAGCGTTTGATGGTGCGATGCGAACGGCCGACTCTAGCTGCCGCTTCGCGGTATGTCATGAATCTTTGAATCGATGGAACACTGAACTCTATGGATTCGTTTATGGACTTCATTCTTAGGGTGCTCGATTCTTCAGGCGGAGGTGCCCTGATCGGCGCAGCTGCTGCACTGGTAGCCGCGCTGCTTACAGCTAGAAATGAACGCAAACGATATGAAAAGGAGCTCGAACACGGACGGTATCAGAACCTTTCCGACGCACTTCGAGAGCTTCTTCCAGACTTGTTGGCTTTGGAGCTTGATACTCGAAAGTGGATGCGTGAACTTGATCAAGAAAACCTTGATCATCCCATCCCACAAGAACGAATCGGTAAGCTCCGAATTCAGGTTGGTGTTCTTACTGACGCAAGAGTTCGACTCCCTCTCGAGCGCGCATTGGGTGTTCTCGACGACGTGAACATTGCTTCGCAGTGGGGCACCGTATCTGGGCACCCGGTGTATGTCAGAGGGAAAGTTGCAACCGCGATGATTGGTGTAGCGATGGCTGCATCCCGCGGGGATGAGCTGCCCGCATCTGCAGTCGAACGAATTGATCAAGCGGACGCAGAAGTGCAAGAGGGTCTGTCTGAACTCAATCATTGGTGGGAAAAAGAACATGGCAAGGGCTAACTTCTCTTAAGTCGTGTCCAAGATTGCCCGCAGTTATCGCACTTTGCTCCCGCTAGCCCGTTCGCGCCCCAGACCGGAAGGATCGAGCGCTCCCCGCAGACAGGGCATGGTCTGGGACGGTATGTCTTGAATTGGGGTTCGGCGCGCGGGTAGCGTGTGCGGGCTTTTCGGATGGTGGTGGTGAGGTGGTCGATCGAGTCGTGTAGTTCGCCGGCGCGTTCGATGGTGGGGGTGCAGGCTTCGAGCCACCGCACGACCTCGGTGCCCTTCGCGAATGCCTCGCTGGGCGTGCAGACGGGCAAACCCTGGGGTTCGTCTCGTCCTTGCCACATTCGGGCGCGCAGCGGGCGTGGGGAGGCGCCTCCGACGTGCTCTAGGACGTGTTGTGAGGTGACGACGAGTACCGCCCATAGGTTGTCTGCGTCGTCGGCGGGTTCGACACGCAGGGGGAGGCGGGCCTTCTCGCTCGAGCCACTCACGCGCACGCTCGTCGTGTCTTGCGCCGCGACGGTCGACTCCGCGAGCTGGCGCATGTGCAGCAGCTGGGATGGCACCTGGCGGATGTGCCAGATGAACGACTCCGCCCAAGTGTGGTCAGTAGGTCGCATCTTCAATACCTCGGTAGATTCTTTCCATGTGGGAATCAATTGTTGAGATCTTTCGTGAGGATCCTGCGGGGTGGGTAAGCGTTGTCATCGCGATCTTGTTAGTGGTATTCAGCGCAGTGTTCTGGCGAAGGACCGCGGTCGTGCTTCGCGTAATTTGGCGAGTGATCTCATGGCCATTCCGAATGCTTGCACGTATCAGAATCACTACGGTTGACAAGGTCAAACCCAAGAGCCGTGAACCTGTCATAAGGCCGCGCTGGTTAGTCGTCCTGGGCGATGCGAGACAAGGCGAGTATTTCCTAGGCAATGCCGTTGAAGGCTCAGTTGCCGAAGAAGTGACCTTGGAAAGCCTTAATCCTGACGCACGCATTCTTAGCAATACACATTGGCCTGCTGTCCCTGGCGAACGAAAGGTGCCTTTCCGAATGAAGGTCGATAGAAGCGCCACTTTCATGGGAGTAACATTCGTCGTTGAGTGGACTGATTCTCGAGGCGAACGACACCGAGACTCGTTTACCGAGGACTTGTGGCGAGACATGATCTTGTAGCACTGGACTTCTCGGCGCCTCACAAGAGCACCTCCGTTGTTTCGGCACCAATCCAGTGCGCGACATTCACAGCGACCGCGTTGCCAGCGCCCTTCGTGGTCTCGCTCTTGTTCGCGGCGCTGGTGTCGTAGTCCTCGGTGAATCGTTGCGCGCGCAGGTGCTCGCGTGGGCCGAGCATCCTGAAACGCACGTCGTCGAGATCGAATGGGAGGTCACCTTCGTAAGGCACTGGGCGTTCGCGTGACGGCACGACAAGCGCATGATTGCCGCCGCCGGATGCGGTGATCGGGTGCGTCGGCTCCATGATCGATGTATTGAGGTGCTGCTCTCCGGGCCCGCGCGATCCGTACTGCCGCGACAGGAACGCCTCAGGCGGCACTGCGAGCCCGTGGTGGTTCGCGCCCGCGGTCACGGTGGAGAGCGCTTCATTATCGATAGCGCGTGCGCTGCCGGTACCGTAGAACTCCGTCATGAACGGGGGCATCACGAGCGAGTGGTGCGAGCCGGACGCGACGATCGTGCCGAGCGAGTCGGCGCCCGCCTCGATGTTGCGGTACTCATCGCCAGGGCGCGCGCCGTAGTGCTTCGAGACAAAGGGCGGAAACACCATGCCCTCACCGATCTTGGTCGACCTCGTCGGCAACGGTGCAGCGTCAAGCAGCTGCGCTCGGGCGTCACCGTCGTGATTCACCGCGATCATGTGAGGCGGCACCGTGAGCGCGTCACCACTTCCACCTGCCTGCCTCGTCATGAGCGGAGCCGTGTCGGCTGCCTGAGCGCGGTAATAGCTCGCGGGATCGCCGAAGCCCGGGTGTCGCGGGTCCGCCGCGTCCCAGGTCTGCCCGCTATGCGCGACCACAGTGGGGCGGGCAAACATCCGCAAGCCGACCTCGATGCGGCGCATCGTCTTCGCTGCCAGCGGGCGTGTGCGATCGCCGATTCTGATACCGAGATCCGACCAGTCGATCACCGACGCAGCGGGGAGCACGTAGGGCTCGACGACCTGCATACTGTGCGCGCCGGCGTCGCAGACGTACACGTACTGGGTTCGGTACTTCCCGAAACGCGGCGCACCCTCAGGAACCGCCTTCTTCCAGTGCTGACGGGTAGACACCACGTTCTCGCATTGCGGGCACCATGCGGGCGGCGAGGGCTCGAGGTTGGGTTTTCGCACGCCCTTCTTCGTGAGCACGATGTAGATGCGATCGCGCCATTGCCCCGCAGCGGGGTTCGTGTCGCTGTAGACGTGGGCCGCGTTCACGTTCACGACCTGCCATGTGTAGCCGAGCGCCTCCCACATCTTCAGCCACGCCTCGAAGAGAGTCCAGTGCGCGACCTCGACCACGTTCTCGATAATGATCACATCGAAACCGCGCGCTTCCGCGGCCCGGATCGGGTCGTACATCGTCGCCCGCGAACGCACACCAGCATCGAGCGGCAGTGGGTCGTCACCGAACAGAGTCGGTGCCGCGGCCGTGGGTCGACGCCGCCCGCCTGCGGGGGAGTGCCACGTGCATTCAGGTGATGCCCACAGCACCTGGGCATCGGTGGGGAGGCGGCGCATGTCGTACCCGGAAAGGTCGCCCTGCACATGGTCGGCGTCGCGATGATTCGCGGAATGCACCGCGATCGCCTTGTCCCAATGGTTGTAGGCGGTCGACAGCTGCCAGCCTGCTTCGACGAGGCCAGATGATGCGCCGCCGAACCCTGCGAAGAAGTCGAGGAACACGGGGCCGCTCATCGGTCTGCCTCCTGCTTGAACCGCGCCTCATCGGCACGCAGGGCTGCGCAGCAGTCGTCACAATTGGCCGCGCCCTGTTGGTCGCTGATCTTGGCCTTACGACGCCCGCAGTAGCTGACCCCAGTGCCGGTACCGGAGAAGCACACGCGATCGGAGTTCTTCGTCAAGACGCTCACAGCACGACCTCCCCAGCCTCGGTGCAAAGCTGGTCTTTGAGCAGACGAAGGCCGCGCGCTTTCAGATCCTCTTCGATCGCGGTGTCGATCTTCCCCGCGGCCTCGATCAGTTCGAGCGCGAGGTCGCGGGCCTGCTGCGTCGTGTACGCGACGAGTTTCTTTTCTTGCCAAAGTTCGACACGGTAGTCATCCGACATGCTAACTTCTGCAATGTCGACGGTCATGGTTTCTCTGATAGCCATTGCTCTGCCCGCCTAGAAGGGTTGCTCGTCGTCGAAAGCGCTGAAGGCCTGCTGCCCGTCAGCGGGTGCGGCCCAGCCGCCGCCCTCGGCGTTGCCGTACGAAGGCTGGGACCCGCTGCCGGTGTTTGCCCAGCCGCCGCCAGCAGGGCCGCCGCCGTTATTGCTGACTTTCGTCACCGATGCGGTTGCCCGGTCGAGGAGGGGCCCGATGCTGTCGACGATCAGCTCCCACGCGGTTCGCTTGTCGCCGTCTTTCGTCTCGTACTTGCGCTGGCGCAGCTTGCCGGCGGCGAACACGTTGGTGCCGCGCGTCAGCGAATCAGCGGCGTGCTGTGCCTGGTCGCCCCACACGATGCAGGAGAGGAACGCGCTATCGCCGTCCTTCCACTCGTTGGACTGCCGGTCGAAGGTGCGCTCCGTTGCGGCGATCGTGAACGTCGCGAACGGCTTGCCCGAGTTCGTGAACCGCAGCTCAGGATCAGCGGTCAGGTTTCCCTCTGCGGTGACGCGGGGGAGTCCGAAATTTCTGGCCATGATTAGACCTCTCCCGGCTCGATGAGAGCCGTATCTTCTGGTGTTTTCTGAACGATGCGGGCGTACTCGCCCTCGAAACGCAGCGTGCGTTCCCCCGGCTGTCCCTGCCGGTTCTTCGGGACGATGAACTCAATGTCGCTCGTGGCATACGTCTTGCCGCCGAGTCGCTTCTCAGGTCGGTGCAGCAGCACGATCGCGTCTGCCGCGTGCTCAAGCGCCGCGGTGCCGCGCAGGTCGGTGACCACGGGGCGCGGGCTTTTTCGGTTAGTGGCGTCACGGTTCAGCTGCTCGAGCACGAGCACCGCACAGCCGAGATCCTTCGCGAGGGTCTTCGCGTCGTTCGCCCACCCTTCGAGATCCTGAGATCGTGAACGTGATCCGGGCGGGCTTTTCACGAGGCCGAGGTAGTCGACGACGATGAGCTTCAGATCACCCTTGCGGTGCAGGGCGCGAGCGAAGCCGGTGACGTCCTCCCACCCGGCCCCTGGCCGGTCGTACACCTCGAGTGGCAAATGATTGATCAGCGTTTCCGCAGCGCGCACCGCGGCCCGCCCCTGCTCGGTGAGTTGGTGATGCTGCAGCGCCGACTGGTGGATGCCCTGCATCATCGACGCGAGCCGCTTCCACAGATCCTTCTCAGTCATTTCGAGCGACACGTACCCGACTCGGCCGCCGAGCTCGGCGACGTGCAGGGCGAGCTGCAGGCCGAAGATGCTCTTGCCACCACCTGACGCGCCGGCGACGGTGTACATGCCGCCCGGCTTGACTCCGCCGATGATCGCGTTCAATGACGGCCACGGTGTCGGGGTGTGGGGGATCGTTTCGTCCAGCTCGCCGATCACTTCGGCGCCGACCTCACCGATCGGGCGCGACTGCCGGAGCGTGCCGCCCCGCAGTTCCGAGATGATGTTTGATGCCTTCTCGACGATGTCGCCGCTCGAATCGTCACCAGAGGCGGCGAGCTCGCGGATCGCATCAGAGGCCTCGGCAAGCTTGCGCCGCTCACCGTGTCGTCGCACGATCTCGGCGTACTGCATCGCTTGATACCCGTACGCGCCGACGCCGTGCACCATGTGCGGGTACTCGGCGGGCACCTCATGCGTGCGCCCAACCTGCACCAAGTGATCGTTGACAGCGACAGGTGAGACTGCGCCGCCCCGGTCAGCGACCGCGCACACCGCGTCGTAGAGTGCCGCGTTGCGGGGCACAGCGAAATCCGTTGTGCGCACGATCTGCCGCACCTCCCACACGCGGGCGGGCTCGTCAAAGATCGCGCTCAGGAGGTACTGTTCGGTCGCGGGATCGTATTGCACGTCCATCACAGGCCCTCCTCGATGATCTCGACAATGTCCGCGGTCGTGACCGGGAACCGCGACCGCCGCGCATGAGTGCGGAACGCCTGCTGCACGTCTTCGAGCACGTGGCCCTGCAGGATGTCGAACATTGCCGACGCTTCGGCACGCCCGCGCACCCGCCCGTCCTGCGCTGAGGCGTAAGCGATCAGAGGCAGCATCTGCTCCACCGACTCAAGTCGCGGGCGGCGATCTGACGCCTCGAAACGCTGCGGGTGCAGTTCCAGTGCGGCACGATCCTGATCGCCCGCGGTGCACGCCAGGGCGGCGCGCTGCGCGTAGGTCAGGCCGTCATGCTGAGAGCTCACCGCGCTCACCCCCGCCCTGCATGAGGTTTGCGATCGTTTGCTCGGCCGCGGTGATGCCGCCACCGATACGCGGCGCAAGGGGCCCGTTCTCCCAAGCCTCAGCGTTCAACCACGACGCGGGGTACTTCGTAAAACGAGGATCCCGGTTCGGGTCGTCGCGGTACAAGATCGCAGCATCGAGGAGCGTCTCAGCGGTGGTCTTTTTGAGGGCAGCTTTGAACGCGGTACGAGCTCGACCCTTGTCTTTCTTGACGGGGTAGACCTGCCACCACTCATCGAAAGAGTGCGCATCATCTGCGTGCGCATTTGCGCACTTATCTACCTCATTACTATCTACCTCTATAGAAGGAGTAAATGTCGTCTCCTGCACGGGGGCCGTGCACTCAGTGCCCACCCCCTGTGCAGTGTGTGCACGGGGGCGGTTCGAGAGCACATACTCGCTAGGCAATCTGGCACCGCCATCGCTCACCCTTTCGATCCGGTCGACGACACCTAGCGTCTCGAGTTCAGCGAGCGCATATGCCACCGATCGGATTGAGCAACGTGCCTCTCTCGCGATCGTCGCCCGAGATGGGATCACCGCGGCTAGGCCACCGCGTGACGCCAACGAGCCGAACACCATGATCGCGTTCGCGCTGACCTTCGGGTCACGGATCATCCAAGTCGGGATTGCTGCGAAACCTTCACTTGCCATTGCTCTTCACCTTCCTTTCTGTTGTCTTCTTGCCTTCGTCATCGAGCCACCACGACCGGCCACCCAGATCGACGAACGGCACATCCTTCTCAGCCCTGCGCTCATAGGCGGAGATCGCCCACCCATACGGTGGGTAACCTCGGTGCGCGGTGCCGTGACAGCCCGAGTGGTTCCCGCCGGCCATGCCACCCTCGCCACCGCACATGGCGACGAGGTTCGCGAGGTTGTGCTTCCCGCCGCGGCCGAGGAACCGGCGATGATGAATCTCGGATGCTGCGCGCCCGCACCCCGCCTCGCACATACCGTCGGAGCGTTCCTCGAGAAGACGAACGTTCTTCTCCGGCATCGGCCCGGTACGACGATTGCTCACGAGAATGCCCCTGACCGTTGAACCCTGAACTCGTGCACGTCGTGCCACACAACCCGTGGGTACGAGTGCAGCGACTCAAGCTCGAGCAGCCCCGTCTTCTGGTCCTTCTTCTCGACTCGGTACGGTCGCGGCTCGTCGTCGACGCGAACAACGTCGCCCACCTGCACATCTTGCAGCGCCATCTCAGTGCCTCCTCGGGTCGGTGGCGAGCTGCATCGTGGCGAGCACCAGCTTCGCCTGCGTCTGCAGACTCGACTTGCGAGCATCGACCAGGTCAGCCATGCCCTTCGCATACCGGTAGGCGATCTGTGCCGCCTCATGCTCGACACGCTCCGACTCAGTGGCGAGATCAATCGCGGCATCACGGTCGGCCTGGTTCTTGCCCTCAACCGTGGTGCGCGCGTGAGCCCGAGCCTTCAGTAACGCCTCGGCCGCGTGCTGTCGGAGCTTGTCGGCCTGCTTCACGATCCAGAGGGTCTTGCCCGCCTTGTCGTCGAGCACGCGCAACTCGTACGTGATGCGATCGGGGGTGACGATCTCGCCCGGGGCGGGCGGCTCAAACGAGATCTCTTTCCTCATTTGAGCCACCCACCCCTCGACCTCGTCAGCCGTGTGCTGAACGGTCATCGCGACCTGGCCTCGAGATCCGCTTTGACCTTGCGCAACAGCTGGTCGAGCGTCACACCATCCGCGACAGGCTCACGCAGCAGGCCACCTTCTTTCGCTTCACCGTGCAGGAGGCGTAACATATCGATCCCGATCGCGGGATCCTCCGCCTTGATGCACTGCTCGATCCGGTCACCCCAGTCAGCGAGATCGAAGGTCGACTCCTCAACAACCTCGGCATCCTCAACCTCTGGCTCTGCCGGGGCCTCCTGCACTGGCTCTGGGGACGGATCCGCCGAGTACTCGCGCTGCGCTTTGCTCTCGACGACGTTTCCATCCTCAGCAACGTTCGTCTCGCCGAGCTCCTCTGGCGTGTATGCAGCGACGATCGACACATCCGGTGCGCCTTCACGAATCACCTCGGTGATCGCGCGAGCTTTCGCCATGGCCTCGGGGTACGTGGCCCACGGGCCCCGCTTTCCGAGGAGCCCGGCGCGGTCTGCGCGCTCGCGATTCCATTCGACAACAAACTCGAAGTCCGGGTCGTCGGCGCGGACCAGCACCGCGCGCGCTACGAACGTGCCCGCTACCCAATTACCGCTCGTGGTGACGCGCAGTTTGTGACCAGCTCGCCGAACAAGCGCCGAGAGCAGGTTCGCCGACATCGTGGGCTTGCCATCGATGATGTGAATCGACTGCAACGCCGCCATCGGGTGCAGGCCGAGCATGCTGCCCGTCTCCGCAAGAAGCAACACCTTCGCAGGCGATGGCGCCGGAGGCCCCGGAGTGCCATCCTGCTTCCGCGTCGGTGCCCACAGCGAGCGGGGGAGCAGATCCCCGGCTTGTGCGATCGCCGACACATATGCGCGGCGCTCGTCGAGGGTGGCCCTCGCGTACGAGTCCGCCTTCACTAGTTCCGTGGTCATTTCTTCGTTCCTTTCCCGGCGGTGATCGTCGCGCGGGCAGGTTTGCCCTTGCGCACACTGCGCACCGTCTTCGTGTGCTGGTTGGTGAGCTCGTCCAGAGCGGCCTGCAGCTTCACCACACGGGCCTCAGCTCGGGCGAGCTGCGCGAACTCCTTCGGATGCGCGGCCTCGGCAGCCGCGAGATCGACGACCTCCTCCTCGAACTCCTCATCTGGGATGCCGGGCGTGATCGTGACGCGGGCGAGCGGCGACTCCTGAGAAATCCCGCGGGCGATCGCCGCGCGATATGAGGCCTCTTTGAGAGCCTTGCCTTCTTTCTCGGCTGCGAGGCCGCGCAGGTAGTTCAGCGCGTTCGTGTCTTGCTCCTCGTCGATGACCGCCTCGGCAGGATCCGCATCCATCGCAGCGAGCACCATGTCCGCAACCTCGACGAGCTGCACGATCATTTCTTCGTCGCGCGGGAAGAACTCACGCTCGCGCCGCCCGGGCCTGAAATTGCCGGGCGAGCCGAGACGCTCCTCAACGTTCAACCATGAGCCGACAGCGCCGATCACGTAGTTGCACCACTGCATCTGCCACTCGTAGCCCTTAGCCGCGAGATCGGGGCCACCCTTGGGGAGCAACTTCCCTGAGGTCTTGATCTCGTCGAGCTCGATCTCACCGTCAAAGTTGACCGACAGACCATCAGGAGAGGCGAGGTGGCGCGGATTGCTCTCGGCATGGAACACGCGGTGCTCCGGGATCACGCCGAACCCGGCAAGGTCTGCAGCGATGACCGGTTCACGCTCGGTGCCCCAATCGGTGTACGAGTTCCCGGAGAAAGGGTCGCCCTCGCGCTTCTTCTTCACCAGGTCGCGAATCGCCTGCTCCCGGTTTCCAGCGAGCATGATGTCTCGCAGCTCGGTCGCGGTTACGCCTGTCGCGCGCTGCGCGAGCCACGCGACACGATCCTTGTCGGATGCGCCGGCGCGCACCTCCAGATTCGCGAGCTGCGGTTCGAGAAACGTTGTGCTCACTTGCCTTCACCGTCCTCGAGGAGCGCCAGGGTCGGCTGCTCAATCTCCTCGATGGGGAGGGGCTCGTTCCCAGTGCGCTTCGCGTATCGCTCCTTCAGCAAGGTGCGCACCGTCTTTTCGTCGGCACCGGTGACGGGCTCGATCTGCTTGATGCGTATCGTCGCGGTGCGCATGCCGTCGTTCAGATCCTCGACGAGGGTGTGACCACTGACCACGGCGACCACTACGACGTCGTCATGCTGGGCGCTCTTGAAGTGATCCTCGAGGGACTGCAGCCCGTCGAGTTCTTCGTCGGGGCGCTTGCTGGTGTACTTGAGTACCATTTCTTCATTCCTTCTCTCGGTAGACGCTCACGCGAGCGCCAGGGGTCGGCCCGTAAATCTTTCGAGCCGAGACTGTGGTGACCTGCCCGTCGTCCTTCCAGACGCTGGCGGTCGTGAGCGCATCGAGAACCGATCGCGCGAGTTTGTCGATATCAGGGGCGATGTGGGGGAGAGCGCGCTTCACCGACTTCGGGCGGGCAAAGACGAACTCGATCGACACAGCCAGCGGGCCCTCGGCCGGTTCGTCAATCTCTGCGACAGACAGTGCAGCTCGAGCAGAGTTGGCCACTGCGACGCGCCACTTCTTGAGCGCCGGCTTGTTGTCGTCGATCATCACGGCGCGCCCCTTCACGACGAACGCCTTCTTCGAACCCTGCGGCTTAGGCTCACCCGCGACGGCGAGCGAAACCAGCAGTTCGCGGGTCATCGTTCAGTCCTCGCGACCTGCACCAGGAAGTCGATGCCACCGACGACCTGGGTCGCGGCCTGTACCGCGCCGGTAAGCGACGGGAACACCTGGGCGAGCTTCGCGAGATTGCTCGGGTCGGCATGCACCGCTGCGTCGATGAGCGACTGCGTGAACCTTCCCGGCTGAACGCCTGCCGGGTGTCCGAAGTGCCAGAGCACATGCTGCGCATCCTCACGCGTCACCTCGACATGCATCATGACGTCACCGCCTCGACGATCCGCGCGACGAGCGCCCGGAGTCGTGCACGGAGGCCACGACGAGCAGCAGCGCGACGAGGAGTCCCGGCACCATGGCGAGGCCCTGCCACATGGGCGGGAGCAGCCAGTACAGGCCCGTCAGTAGTGCGAGTGCTGTGAGCCATGCGAGCAGGCACAGGAGCCGCCACACGAGCGTCGTCCAACGGTCGGTGACAGTCCGCGACGAACTCATGGCTGCCGCTCACTGCTCTGCCTTGCCGGCACGTGCGAGACGCAGCGCGTCACACTCCTCGCAGCCACAGCCGGGCGTCGGAATCCCGAGGCCCTTGAGGACGCTGACCGCTTCGGAGACACTTACCGACTCGGTGCTGAGAATGCGTGACGACGGCGTGGGGAACAGGGCGCGGAGTGAGGCTTCTAGCGCGGCCTCGGCGAGCTTCTCCGTCTCCTTCGCGAGCTCGGCGGCCTTCTGCTCGAGCGTGCGTGCCTGACGGTGGCGGATCTCGGCCGCGACGAGCCCGCCTAATCCGAGCACCGCGGCAGCGACGCCGCAAATGAGGCTGATAGTGGGATCCATTTGGGTTTCCTTCCGGGAAATTGACAATGCTGTGGCCAGCCCTCCCCAGCGAGGGCGCAAAATTTGGACTGGGAGAACGAGGGAAAGCGGGGTGCTACTTCCGTGGACTCGAGCCGGTCGACTCCACCCAGTCATCGACCTCCGACTGCTCGTAGATCACGGTCTTCTGAGACGGCTTGTGGAAGCGGGGGCGCAGGTTGTCTTTGCGACGCTGCGAGAGGATTTCTTCGGTCAGGCCGGGAACTCGCTCACAGACCTGCGCTGGGGAGATCCAGACCGGCTCGCGCTTCGGCTGCTTCGCGCGGCGGATCGGTACGACCTCGGCGCTCATGACACGCCCACTAGAATCTGCATAGACATTGGTTTCTCATTTCTGGTGTCACGCCCGCTGTTACCGCAGCGGGCATCTTTCATTGACGAGAGGCGACGTGTGGACTGGCTAGAGAGCGCGGCAGAATGGCTGGACGACAACAGCGGTGCAGTGAGCGCACTAGCAACGGTGGGTACAGTCCTATTTACTGCGATCGCAGCAATTGCTGCCTGGCTTTCCATCTCTCGCTCGCGTAGACGGGAGCGGTCGGTCCTCGAACTGTCCTTCCATCCGATACTGTGGCTCGACCCCGAAAGGGTCACTGACATCACATCTCCGACACGTCCGGTTGTGCAGGTGGCAATCTCGAATCGAGGGCCTGCGGATGCAATCCTGGTTCGGCACAAGTGGGTTGGGCTGACGGGTTCAAGCGGCGACGGGTGCATGGAGCCACTTAAGCCAGGCGACTCTAGGATCATCGGGCGTCTAGAACTGGAAAGAGCTGCCGTTAGACGCAACATCACCGTCTCCTGGCTTGATCCGGACGGCACGAAGCGTCAAATTCGCGGCTCGTACCAGGCAGTTGAGCCGTGGGATTCTCCGCAGAATCGACGTACATCTCTTCGAGTAGATCCGGAGACGTACCCCATCGGAGAGGCGCCTCTGCGCCTCCAACGAAGAGATACCGGTATTCAGCTGAGTCGCCTTTGGAAACGGCTAGTACACCGCTTCGATCTCTGACTACCCGGTAAAGGTCTTTCTCCACGCGCTCCATTACGACAGTGCGCCTGGGAGCAGCCTCGCCTAGGAGACGCGCAAGCCAGCTCATGACGCCACCGCCTCAACCTCGGTCGGTTCGGGCTTCACGACGATCTCGCCGAGCGCCAGGCCGAACGCGTCGGCAAGGTTGGCGATCGCACGGAGCGAGGGCTCCTCGCCGCCCTTGTAGCGCTGCAGGGTGGCCCTGCTGATGCCCATGATGCGGGCGAGCGCTTCGTCGGACTGGATGCCGTTGTTGGTCTTGAGGCGGTCGAGGAGGCCGGGGCGGATGACGACCGCTGGGCGAGTTACGGATTCTTCAAGTGTCTGATGCATGACTCAATCGTCTAATCTTTCATTCATAGTGTCAAGTCAGTAAGTAAATTGACTTGCACATTGGGCGCACGTGTCTTATGTTTGACTCATGAATAAGGCAATGAAGTGGATTGACGAAGTACGGGGCAGCGATTCCCTGCGCGAAGTTGCTCGCCGAACCAACCTGAACCAGGCAACTCTGAACCGTCAAGTGAACTTAGACATGCTCACATTCGAGACAGTTCGCGACGTATCCCGCGCTTACGGCCGCTCGGTCCTCGCAGACCTCATTGCGCTTGAACATCTCACGGAAAGTGACGCTGGCATCGAAGGGATCGGTCGCGCCCTCGCAGCCGCAACCGACGAGCAGCTCGTCGTCGAGATCGGCAAGCGTCTCGACGTCACGCCATCGTCGCTTCTATGGGACGCCCCGGTCTCAGATGCAGTCGACCGCGCGGAGAATGTCACCCGTATGGAGGATCATCGACGCACGGAACTTGATGACGATCGCGCGGTCGCCTCGGAGCACTCAGACGATCGCGGCGAAGACGGCGACTACGACGCCTAAGACCCCCGAATGGATCGCGGCAATGGCGCCGTACTGGGAGAGGAGATGATGAAGTTGAGCGAGGATATCGCCCCATCTGACTGGCTGCCTGGCAATGCTCGGCCGCCGAGATCACAGAAGAAGCGGAGCTGGTTGGATTCCGCAGTTCCTAAGAGCCCTGAACCTAGTGGCGAGTGGGAGCACAAGCTTGTTCGGGTCCCCGGACGCAACCAGAAGCGAGCGCATGAAAAGGCCCTGAACAAGATGACTGATCAAGGCTGGGAACTGGTGAGTATCAATTGGGGAGGCCTGCTTCGCAGCACGGACGTTGCGACCTTTCGCAGGAAACGCTAGACCTACCATGCAGTATTTGTTTGATCTTGCTGAGATGCAGGGCGTCTCGATCGAGTACGTCCCCCTCCGAAATCGTGACGGCGAGTATCGTGACGACCTGAAGAGGATCCGCCTCCGAGAGGGCATGACGTACCGGCTCACCCGCTGGACGCTGGCGCACGAACTCGGGCACGCCGCATTCGGAGACGTACCGTCGATGTTCGAGCCGGAGAACGCCCGCCAGGAGCGTCGCGCCGATGAATGGGCGGCACTTCGGCTGATCGACCTCGAACAATACCGCGAGGTCGAGAAACTTCGCGAGGGCCACGTGCCTTCGATGGCGCACGACCTCGACATCGTGACAAAGGGTGTGACCGCGTTCCAAAGGATCCTTGCCCGCCTCGGCGACGATGTCTACCTCAAGCCGAGACAAGGCGCTGGGCAGTACGCAGCAAAACTCAGAGCCTAGAAACAGAAAAAGCCCCCGCGGCGCGACCCTCCGACCAAGAAGAAATCGCGCCACGAGGGCAATAACGATCCACCACGAAAGGGTGAACCAATGAACACGATAGCCGAACGCGCCCGCAAGTGGGCGCGCTGATGGCCAACATCAAGCCGTACAACACCGCCAGCGGCAAACGCTACCGGGTGCGATACCGGAAGCCTGACGGTACGCAGACCGACAAACGAGGCTTCAAGACAAAGCGAGAGGCCGAGGTATGGGCCGCTTCGACCACGATCTCGAAGGCGACGGGGGAGTACATCGATCCTCAGCTCGGCCGAGCGCTCGTCGAACACCTCGCTCCCGGCTGGCTCGCCGCACAAGAGGCCGCGTTGAAGCCTTCGACCTACCGGATCACGGATTCAGCATGGCGAACCCACGTTCGCCCAGAGTGGGGCGCAAGGGAAGTGGCGAAGATACAGCCCTCGGAGGTGCAGCTCTGGGTTGCAGCAATGCTCAGATCGAAGTCCGTGTCGACGGTGGCGCGGGCCCTGGGTGTGTTGGCCGGGATCCTTGAACAAGCGATCGACGACCGCCGCCTCGCACGCAACCCTGCTCGAGGTGTGAAGCTCCCTCGAAAGACACCAAAGCCTCGCGTGTACCTCACCCACGATCAGGTGCACCGGCTCGCAGCCGCCAGCGCATACCCGACACTCGTTCTCGCACTTGCCTACACCGGGCTTCGGTGGGGTGAAGCAGCCGGCCTCCGTGTGAAGCACGTTAACCAGGTGCGCGCACGTCTCATGGTTGAAGAGAACGCGGTCATGGTCGGCTCGGTCGTGCACGTAGGCACCCCGAAGACCCACAGAAAGCGGAGCGTGCCGTATCCGAGATTCCTGGGGGAGCACCTGCGAAATGAGGCCGCGGGCAAACCATCGACGGCCCTACTGTTCGGCGACGGCGACACCCATCTGCTGCTGCCGAGCTCCGGTGACGGGTGGTTCGAGGCTGCAGTTCGAAAGATCCAAGCCGAAGACCGCGCGGCATTGGAGAAGGCCAGAACTCAAGGTCGCACGGAACTGCCCGACGTGATGCCGAGAGTGACGCCACATGATCTTCGCCACACTGCGGCGTCGCTCGCTATCTCGTCGGGTGCGAGCGTGAAAGCCGTGCAGCGTATGTTGGGGCATGCCTCTGCCGCGATGACGCTCGACACCTACGCCGACCTCTTTGACGATGATCTCGACGCTGTGGGAGAGCGTCTCGACGAGTCTGCGCGTGCTGCAAGTGTGGGCAAAATGTGGGCAAAGCATGTTGCCTAAGTAGCTGCAGCTCGGCTTGATGCCAATGAAATCAAGGGCTGTAGCGGTGACGGAGATGGTGCCCCCGGTAGGATTCGAACCTACGACCAGCGGATTAGAAGGCCGCTGCTCTATCCCCTGAGCTACGGAGGCGCAGGCTCCAGCGTATCAGTGCCGCGCGGTCAGGTTGCGCGCGACGGCCGAGCGCCGCGCGCCGAGACCCTAGTGCTCCACGCCCTCCACGTCGGTGCCCTTCGGCACGAGCACGAATACGAGCACCGCAACGGCGAGCATGAAGAGGCCGCCCGCATACCCCGCAGCCTGAAGCGAGCTCACGAAGGCCGCGCTCGCGCGCTCGAGGAGCTCCGGAGCCCCGGCTTGCTCGCCGAGCGCGACAGCGGCACCGAGCGATTCCTTCGCGCCGGCGAGCAGACCGTTGTCGATTCCCCGCAACGCGGGGTCAATAGCGAGCTGAAAGCGGTAGATCAGCGCAGAAATTGATCCGAGGATCGCGACGCCGAGCGTCGCGCCGAACTCGTACGAGGTCTCTTCGAGCGCGCCAGCGTTGCCCGCCTTCTCGACGGGCGAGCCCGCCATGATCATCGCGGAGGCGATTGCGAGCGATCCGGTGCCGGCGCCGATGAGGCTCGTCGCGATGATGACTCCGGCGAGGTTCAGATCTGAGCCTGCGACGCCGAGGCAGAGCATGCCGATGGCCGCGAGGCCAAGCCCACCGGCGAGTACTGCCCGTGCGCCGATGGATCGCGAGACCGCGGGAGCCAGCATCGAGGCGATAGCGCCGGTGATGGCCAGCGGCATCATGCGAATTCCGGCTTCGATCGGAGTAGCGCCGTCGACAAGCTGCAGCCACTGCGCGACAAGCAGTAGCGCGGCAATCATCGAGAATGTCGTGCCAAACGCGGCGATGATTCCGGCCGAGAACGGCCTGCTGCGAAAGAGGCGCAGGTCGAGCAGGGGAGCGTCGCTTCTCACGCAACGAATTACGAACCACGTCAGCGCAATTGTGGCGATCGCGACCGCGATCCACGCTTCGGGAACTACGAAGCTTGCCGCCTTGCCGAACTGCTTGATTGCCCAGACCAGCAGAATCATTCCGATGAACGAGAGCAGCGCCGCGAGCGCGTCCCATCGGCCGGGGCTCGTGACTCGCGATTCTGGCAAAAAGACGATGCCGGCGATGATCGCGCCGACCATGAGCGGTACGTTCACGAGAAACGCGGCGTGCCACGAGAAGTACTCGAGCAGCAGCCCGCCAACGAGCGGTCCGACCGCGGCACCAAGCCCCGATACCGCAGCCCAGATGCCGAGCGCGGTCGCGCGTTCCTTGCCGTCGGTGAAGATGACGCGGATGAGCGAGAGCGTGTTCGGCATGATCATGGCACCGCCGACGCCCAGCAGGCCGCGAATCGCGATCACGGCTTCGGCGCTGTCTGCGAAGAGCACGAGCAGTGATGCGGCGGCGAAGATCGAATAGCCGAGCATGAGCATGCGTTTGCGGCCCCAGCGATCAGCGATCGCTGACCACGAAACGAGCAGGCCCGCCAGCACGAGCGAGTAGATATCGATGATCCACAGTTGCTGCTCGGCGGTCGGCTGCAGCTCGCCCGCGAGTTCGGGGAGCGCGATGTTCAGGATGGTCATGTCCATCGTGATCACCAGCAGGCTTGCGGTCAACACCGCCAGGGCGGCCCAGCGGCGGCCCTTCGTGAGTGTTGCGGTGCGTCCGACGGGGTTCGCGTTCATGATCTTCCTGAGCTGAGTGTGTAATCGAAATTCAATACGGTACAGACGTACCATAAGTACAGTACATTTGTACCATATGTAAGATGGTGGTGCGATGAACACTGAGCGACATTTCGAGCACGGCACCCCGGGTGAGGTGGTGCCCTCTGGGCGCCATGACCCCGAGGGGCGTCGGCGTCAGCTCGTGCGCGCTGCCGCCGAGCTGATCCCCGAGGTAGGCCTCGCGAAGCTCACTCACCGCCTCGTCGCTCAGCGCGCCGGGGTATCGCTCGGTTCGACCACCAGATACTTTGCGAACCTCGATGAGTTGCGCAAGGCCGGTCTTACCGAGATGTCTGAACTGCTCGAAGAGGATCTCGCCTCGACTCGTGCCAGGCTCGAGGCCGAGGGCGTCACGCCCGAGAGCCTGACCGAAGACATCGCCGAGTTTCTCGACCAGCACGAGCTCGTGCGCATCTCGATCGAGCTGATGGTCGCGGCGAACGCAGACCCCGTGCTGCGTCCGCTGGCGAACCACTGGGCCGATGGGATCGTCGACATGCTTACGCCTACGCTTGGCCCCGTGGTGGCGCGCGGAGTGGTGCTCATCATGGATGGGGCAACTATGCACGCATCGGTCAACGAAGCGCCGCTGCCGAAGGAGCTGCTGCGTGAAATTCTCGCGACCATGCTTCCTGTCGCGGTGCCGCCTTCCGGGGAAGCGTAGCTGGGTCGTATCGTCGTAGGCTGAAGAGCATGAGCGAGCTCGAATCACTTCTGCGCCGGCTTCCTGCCTTCCCTGAGCCCCTGCCGGTATTGCGTGACGAGGATCTGCCCGATTCGCCGCACGAGCTGTTTCTCGATTGGCTGCACGCCGCGATCGATAACGGAAGCAGGCAGCCCCACGCAATGACGATGCTCACCTCGAGGCCTGATGGCACCCCGGTCGGGCGAACGCTCATTCTGAAAGATATTGATGATGCCGGCTATCACTTCTCGACGCATCGCAGCTCGCGCAAGGGGATCGAGATTGCGGCGAACCCTCGGGTCTCGTTCGTGTTCTTCTGGCGCGAATCAGGGCGTCAGGTGCGCGTCACGGGTGACGCGATCGCGCTGAGCGAGGAAGTCTCGCAGCTTGATTGGTCGGGCAGACCGAGCTACGCGGGCGAGCCCAACCCTGACTGGCAGCGATACGCGCTGCGACCCGACGAGTTCGAGTTCATGCAGGCCAGGCTCGATCGAAACCATACTCGCATCGAGTACCGCCGTGACGGCGGCGCTTGGACGCACGCGCGGGTGACGACGCCGGCTGGCTGATCCCTCGTTTCTGGTGGCGTATCTACACGCGACTACTTGGTGTTGCTAAATACTGATACTCAGCGTTACTATGTACTAGTAATCAGTAACGTTGAGTAGCTGCTCTTCTCGGAAATCAGCTGCTCTCGAACGAGGGAGGTGGCAGTGGCTGGCAGAAGCAAGCAACTGACCGAGATGCTCAAGGGCACTCTCGAGGGGATCGTGCTGGCGATCCTCGAGAAACAACCGGCATACGGCTACGAGATCACCGCAAGACTGCGCGACGAAGGTTTCGAAGACATCGCCGAGGGCACTGTCTATGCGCTGCTCGTGCGCATCGAACAGCGCGGCCTCGTCGACGTCGAGAAGGTGCCCTCCGAGAAGGGGCCACCGCGCAAGGTGTACTCCTTGAACGGGAGCGGGGCCGACTATCTCGCCGAGTTCTGGAGCACCTGGGAGTTTCTCTCACAACACATTGGCAAACTTCGCGCCGCACAGAGCGACGCAACACACGAAAGCGAGAAGTAATCATGGCCGCAAAATGGATCGAATTGCTCGTCGGGCCGCTCGAGCAGAAGAAGCAGTACAAAGAGGCAAAGGCACGTCTCGATGCGCTGCCGGCGCCCTACCGATCGGCTGCAAGCGCGGTGAACCGCTACCTCATGTACTACGGCGGAGTCACCGACGGTGACACCACGGTGCAGATGTTTGTCGACCTGGTCGATCTGTGGGAGCGTGCGGCTCTCGACGGCACGCCCGTCGAAGACATCACGGGGGAGGATCCGGTGGAGTTCGCCGAGAGTTTCGCGCAGGCCTATGGCGGCAAGCGCTGGATCGACAAGGAGCGGGCGAAGCTGATCAATGAGATTGACGAAGCGAAGAGGGTGACGGGAAATGACCTTTCTGAATAGCACTCAGAGCGATGCGGTGAGCGATGCGGTGACCGACAGCGCGATTCGTGTTCGCGGGATCGAGAAAGCTTACGGCGGGCTGCAGGTGTTGCGCGGTGTCGACTTCGATGTGACGCGCGGCAGCATCTTCGCGCTGCTCGGCTCGAACGGTGCGGGCAAAACCACGCTCGTGCGCATTCTCTCGACGCTGTTGCGCGCCGATACCGGTGAGGCGATCGTGCATGGGCACGACGTCGCGGCAGACCCGACGAGCGTGCGCGAGGCGATCAGCCTCACCGGTCAGTTCGCGGCGGTCGACGAAATGCTGAGCGGCCGCGAAAACCTCGTGCTCGTGGCGAAGCTGCGGCACCTGGCTGGTCCGGGAGAGATCGCGAGAGCGCTGCTCGAGCGCTTCTCGTTGAGCGAGGCCGCCGACCGCCGAGTCGCCACCTACTCGGGCGGCATGCGCCGGCGCCTAGATATCGCGATGAGCCTCATCGGCGACCCGCCCGTCGTGTTTCTCGACGAGCCGACCACGGGGCTTGACCCCCAGGCGCGGCTCGAGGTCTGGCAGGCGGTGCGAGAGCTCGCCTCGGGCGGTGCGACCGTGCTGCTCACCACGCAGTATCTCGAAGAGGCCGAGCAGTTGGCTGACCGCATCGCGATTCTGCATGAGGGGCGCATCATCGCGAACGGAGAACTCGACGAGCTGAAGCGGCTGCTGCCGCCGGCGAAAGTCGAGTACATCGAGCGGCAGCCGTCGCTCGAAGAGATCTTTCTCGCGGTGACGGGTGCCACGGCACCGGCTGAGCGCATCGCACATACGGAGAAGAAAGGGGAGCGGCCATGAGCGCGCACGTCATCAGCGATACCGCGACGCTGACCGGAAGGTCGCTTCGCCACATCCTGCGCAGCCCAGACACCATCATCACGACCGCGGTCATGCCGATCGCGATCATGCTCATGTTCGTCTTCGTGTTCGGTGGGGCGCTCCGCTCCGGCGACTTCGAGGGGCCATACGTGAACTATCTGCTGCCAGGCATCCTGCTGATCACGGTGGCGTCTGGCATCAGCTACACTGCGCTGCGTCTCTTCAACGATCTGCAGAGCGGCATCTTCGAGCGGTTTCAGTCCATGCCGATCGCGAGACCGGCGGTGCTCTGGGCACACGTGCTGACCTCGCTGATCGCGAACCTCGTTTCGGTGGCCGTGGTGATCCTCGTCGCCATGCTGCTCGGTTTTCGCAGTAACGCGAGCGTGCTCGAATGGCTCGCCATCGCGGGCATCATCACGCTGTTCACGCTGGCGCTCACCTGGGTGGCGGTGATCCCGGGGCTGCTCGCGAAGTCGCCCGATGGCGCCGGAGCCTTCGCCTACCCGCTGATCTTTCTGCCCTTCTTGAGCTCGGCGTTTGTTCCGACTCACACCATGCCCGGGCCGCTGCGCGCGTTCGCCGAGCATCAACCGGTTACCTCGATCGTGAACAGCATCAGGGCGCTCTTCGAGGGGCGGCCGGTAGGTGCAGAGATCTGGGTGGCGATGGCCTGGTGCATCGGCATTCTTCTCGCGGCCTACGTCGCCTCCGTGGCCGTGTACCGGCGCAAGATGCGCTAGCAGAAAACGAACGCCGGCACGCCATGCCTCAGGGCTCGAAAAGAATCTCGGCTGTGCGTCGGAGGCGGATCTGCGGAACGCTCGCCATTGAACGAACCCCAGTCCGCTTCCGACGCTACACGCCTCTGGTGCTAGCGGCAAACCTTGTAACCGCTTCGTTACGGTCTATTCGAAGCGATTGACCATGGCCAACGCGGCGCGTTCAATGTAGTCGCGAAACGCCGCATCGTGCATCGGAGGCAGGGCAGCATTGTCGAGCGCGGCGTGCATGTGCATGAGCCAGTGCTCTTTTGCCTGCGGGGTGACCGCAAAGGGCACGTGTCGCATGCGCAACCTCGGATTCCCACGTTCTTCAGAGTAGGTGGTCGGCCCGCCCCAGTACTGCTCGAGAAAGGCCCGCAGGCGCCACTCCGAACCCTCCCAGTCGTCCTGCGGGTACATCGGGGCGAGCAGCGAGTCGCCGCGCACCCCCTCGTAGAAGTCGTGCACGATGCGCTCGAAGGTCGGGGTACCGCCGACCTGCTCCCAGAGCGTGTCGCTGACCGCTGCGCCGTGCTCACCGCTGCGCAGGGTGAGGGTCGGCTTTGGGGGCACGGCGTCGCTTCGGGGCTCCGGGGTCGTATCGGGCTCGTTCACAGCGACCCTCCTGGGTTTCGGGGCACCTCATCGAGGCGAATGCCCTGCTCTTCGAAGTGCCTCTTGATGAGTGCGCGCAGCTCTCGCTGCACCGAGAATTGTGCCTCGGGGCGGGTGCGAACCGCGAGGCGAATCGTGGCCTGATCGCCGCTTACGCTCTCGAGCCCAAGCACCTCGGGCTCGCCGGTGACGCGCCGCGCGAACTGAGGGGAATGCAGCAGCTCGCTCGCACTCTCGAGCGCCGTGCGTTCGACGAGTTCGAGATCTTCGCTCGATGAGACCGTAATGTCGATGATCGCTCGGCCCCAACCCTGAGATGTGTTGCCGAGGGTAAGAATCTCGCCGTTACGAATGAACCAGAGCGTGCCGTCGCTCGCGCGAACCCTGGTCACGCGAATGCCGACGTCTTCGACCGTACCTGTGATGGTGCCGACGGTCACGAGATCACCGACACCCATCTGGTCTTCGAACACCATGAACAGGCCGTTCAGAATGTCTTTGACGACGTTCTGCGCCCCGAAGGCTAGGCCCGCGGCGATGAAGCCAGCCGAGGCGATCACCGCGGCGATGTTCACACCGAACTGCACGAGGATCAAAAAGAACCCAATGATCACGGTCGACCAGTTGATGATGTTGCGGCCGAACGTGCCGAGCGTACGTGTGCGCTGCACCGCGCGCGCGTTCATGAGCGGACCGGCCGCGAGTTCCTGGGTCGAGTCGACGTCTTGCGCCTTCTTCACGCCGCGCACCACGCCGCGCACTGCTCGACCGAGCACCAGCCGAAGCAGCCAGTTTGCGACGAGGCACGCGACGATCACGACGACGACGCGCCAGAGCACCTCGTACTGCGCGAAGAATGCGCTCACGGCGCCCCAGAACTCAGCCATGCGGTTAGGCTCTCGCGTCAGCCGCCTGCGCCACGAGCGCGCGTTCGACGCCGGCGAGGTGCTCGACGATCATGCGACGCAGCGCCGGCGCGGCCTCGGGATTGGCGTCGAGCCACTGGGCAGTTGCCGAGCGCAGGGCCTCGTTCGCGAGCGGCGACGGGTAGAAGCCGTCAACGATCTCCTCGACGATTGCGTGGCTGCGCGTCTTCCAGACATCTGCCAGAGAGTCGAAGAAGCGCGCAACGAACGGTTCGAACACTGTCAGATCGTGGCTGCGCAAGAAGCCGAGGCCGCTCGCGCGAACGATCGCGTTCGGCTTGCCCGCATCGTCGAAGATCGACGCCCAAGCGAGCTCTTTGTCTTCGAGCGTCGGCAAAGCGGCGCGCGCGTGCGCGGCAGACTGGTTGCCACTCGCGGTGCGGTCGTCTGCGAGCGCGGCATCGATCTCTTCACGGCTTGCGCGGCCTCCAGCCGCGAGCGAGATGAGCAGCTCCCAGCCGAGATCGGTGTCGATGTCGAGCCCGTCGAGCGCGGCGCGCTCTTCGAGAATCTCGAGCACCGTGTCGAGCTGGGCATCGGTCGAGGCGATCTGGGCGAAAGCCTTCACGAACTGGAACTGCAGGTCGCTGCCTGCGGTGGCGCCGAGGGCGAGCTGCCAGAACACGTCTGCCACGCGCTCGAGGGTTGCCGTGCGACGCTCTGGCGCGACGTAGCTCGACGCGGCGAGCAGCAGCTGCTGAATCAGGGTGCGCAGCACGGTCGAATTCGTCTCGGCCGAGATATGCGCGAGCACGATGTCGACGAAGCGGCTCGCGGGCAGCTCACCGTCGCGGGTCTGATCCCAGAGCGTGCCCCAAACGAGTGAGCGAGCGAGCGAGCTCTCGAAGCCGCCGAGGTGCGCCGCCGCGGTGTCGAGCGAGCGCTCGTCGAGACGAATCTTGGCATAGCTGAGATCGTCGTCGTTGAGCAGCAGCAGCGCGGGCTGCGCGGTGCCGACGAGCTCTGGCACCGAGGTAGTAGCGCCGTCGACATCGAGCTCGAGGCGCTGAGTGCGCACGAGCGCCTCGCCCTGCACCTCGTAGAGGCCGACGGCGATGCGGTGCGGGCGCAGCGTCGGGTACTCGGCTACCGCCGTCTGAGCGATCGAGAAGCTCGCGTACTTGCCTTCGGCGTCGAGCTCGAAGACCGGGCGCAGGGTGTTGACACCAGCAGTCTCGAGCCACTTCTTCGACCAGTCACCGAGGTCGCGGCCGCTCTGCGCCTCGAGTTCGCTCAGCAGGTCGGTGAGCTCGGTGTTGCTGTACTCGTGCTTCATGAAGTATTCGTGTACGCCCTGCATGAACGGCTTACGGCCGACCCAGGCGACAAGCTGCTTCAGTACCGACGCGCCCTTGGCGTAGGTGATGCCGTCGAAGTTGACCATGACGTCTTCGAGATCGCGAATCTCGGCGACGATCGGGTGAGTCGAGGGCAGTTGATCTTGGCGGTATGCCCAAGACTTCTCGCTCGCCACGAAGGTGGTCCAGCAGTCGTTCCACTCGGTCGCTTCGGCAACGCCGAGGGTCGACATGTACTCGGCGAACGACTCGTTGAGCCAGAGGTCGTTCCACCAGCGCATGGTGACGAGGTCGCCGAACCACATGTGCGCAAGCTCGTGCAGAATCGTAATGACGCGGCGCTCGCGCATGGCGTCGGTCACCTGGCTGCGGAAGACGTACGACTCGGTGAATGTCACCGCTCCAATGTTCTCCATCGCACCCATGTTGTATTCGGGTACGAAGAGCTGGTCGTACTTCTCGAACGGGTAGGGATAGCCGAACTCGCGCTCGAAGAATTCGAAGCCCTCGCGGGTCTTCTCGAAGATGTAGTCGGCGTCGAGGTACTCGCCGAGCGACTCGCGGCAGAAGACTCCGAGCGGAATGGTGCGGCCTGCCGCGTTGGTGAGTTCGCTGCGCACCACGCGGTACGGGCCGGTGATGAGTGCGGTGATGTAGCTCGACATGACCGGGGTGGGCTCGAATGCCCAGGTAGCGACTTGCTCTGTGGTGCCGGTGCCGAGTGCGTTCTCGATCTCGCCGCCGATGACGGGCTCCGGGGTCGACTGGTTGCTCACCACGTGCCAACGCGCGGGCGCGGTGACGGTGAACTGAAATGTCGCCTTCAGATCGGGCTGCTCAAACACGGCGAACATGCGACGCGAGTCGGGCACCTCGAACTGCGAGTAGAGGTAGACCTCGTCGTCTGCGGGGTCGACGAAGCGGTGCAAACCCTCGCCGGTGTTCGTGTAGCACTGGTCACTCACGACGGTGAGCGTGTTCGAGGCGGCGAGCCCTGGCAGTGCGATTCGAGAATCTGCGTAGACCTCGGCCGGGTCGAGCTCGGTCTCGTTCAGCGTGACGCTGTGCACCTTCGACGCGATGAGGTCGATGAAGGTATCAGCGCCCGGCGTGCCAGAGAAGTGCACGGTCGTGACGGCGCGGAAGCACTCGGCGCCGGTGGTGAGGTCGAGGTTGACCTCGTAGCGGTGGGTGCTGACATCTGCGGCACGCTGCTGGGCTTCGACACGCGTGAGGTTGGTTCCTGGCACTACTGCTCCATGGTTGAAGGTGGGCGCGACCGATCGCATCGACCGCGCTGAAACGTGAATGAGTCAACCTTATGCCCGACGGCTGACATCGCGCTCCGAATGGGCGCTAGGCTGAGCCGCATGAGTGCATCGCAGCCCCAAGTTGAGTTCTGGTTCGATCCGATCTGCCCGTGGTGCTGGATGACCAGCCGCTGGGTGTCGGAAGTCTCCGCCGTGCGCGGTTTCGACGTTTCTTGGCACCCAGTCAGCCTGGCGATCATCAACGAGGGCCGCGATGCCGGCGATCACGCCGAGGGAATGCGCCAGGGGCAGCGCATGGGAAGGGTTGCCGTCGCCGCCGAGCAGGCTCACGGCGCAGAGGTCGTCGGCCGTCTATACACCGCCTTCGGAACGCGCATTCACCCCGGCAGGCGCGACGACACTGACGCGATCATCGCAGAGGCTCTCAGCGAGGTCGGTCTTCCTGAGACGCTCGCGGCTACGGCAGACGACACCCAGTTCGATGGCATGCTGCGCGAGCACACCAGTCACGCGCTGAAGATTGCGGGGCCAGACGTGGGGGTGCCGATTATTTCGATCGACGGCGTCGCGTTCTTCGGCCCGGTGGTGACGCCTGCGCCGACCGGCGACCTCGCGCTGCAGCTCTGGGACGGTATTCGTGCCGCGGCGAGCGTTCCGGGCTTCTACGAGCTGAAGCGCGGCCGCACGGTGGGCCCGCAGTTCTGAGTCGATCGCGGGGCTCGGTGCTGCTTTGTGACGAGCCCCGCGGTCATCACTAGAATTGTGCCCATGCGCATTCACGTTGCCACCGATCACGCCGGCCTTGAGTTCAGTCAGCAGCTGCAGCAGCACCTGCGCGATCAGGGGCACGAGGTGATCGACCACGGGCCCGAGGAGTACGACGCGCTCGACGACTACCCGTCGTTCTGCATCAACGCGGCGCTGGGTGTCGCGCGCGATGAGCGTGACGGGGTCGAGGCTCTCGGCGTTGTCTTCGGCGGCTCGGGCAACGGTGAGCAAATGGCCGCGAACAAGGTCGAGGGCATTCGTGCCGCGCTCGTCTGGAACGACTCGACGGCCGAGCTCGCCCGCGAGCACAATAGCGCGAACGTGATCTCGATCGGCGCGCGGCAGCACACGGTTGAAGAGGCCATGCGTTTCATCGACCTGTTCATCGCCACGCCGTTTCCGGGTGACGAGCGCCACGTGCGCCGCATCGGTCAACTCGGCGAGTACGAGCGCACCGGCAAGATCGCGGGCAAGCAGGTCGACAGTCTGTAAGGAGCGCGCAGATGCCTGAGGGGCACTCCGTACATCGCATCGCGAGGCAGTTCAAGGTCAACTTCGTGGGCGAGCGGCCTGCGGTCTCGAGCCCGCAGGGCAGATTCGCCGAGGGCGCGGCGATGATCGACGGTCGCGAGATGACCGACGCGAGGGCCGTCGGCAAGCAGATGTTTCTCGAGTTCGATCACGGCGACTGGCTTCGCGTGCATCTGGGCATCTACGGTGCCTGGGACTTCGCCGGCGACGTGCGGGTCGATCCCACGATTCAAATTCACGGCTACACGCCCGGCCACTCGAAGCTCGGGCAAACGGGGGAGTACTCTCGGCCCGACGGTGCGGTGGCAAAAAACATCAGTGCGGTGGATCGCGATGGTGAGGATTCGGTCACCTCGATCGGGGCGCCGCGCCGCGCGCGGGTGCGCATGGCCGAGCAAGACAGCGAGCGCGAGGATCAGCGCGCATTTCCGCCCGACCCGGTTGGCCAGGTGCGTGTGCGCCTGCTGACCGAGACCGTGTGCGCAGATTTGCGCGGGCCGACCGCCTGTGAAGTGCTCACGCCGGGTGAGGTCGACAAGGTGCTGCAGCGCCTCGGACCCGATCCCGCGAATGAGAATACTCCCGCCGAGCGTGATCGCTTCGTTGACCGGGCCTCCGCGAAGCGTACTGCAATCGGCCTGGTGCTCATGGATCAGTCGGTGCTCGCCGGTATCGGTAATGTCTATCGTGCCGAGCTGCTGTTTCGGGCAGGCATCGACCCGCACACCCCCGCGAACTCGATCGATCGCGCCGCGCTCGAAGCGCTCTGGGACGACTGGGCCAAGTTGCTCGACATCGGCATCACGGTGGGGCAGATGATCACCATCGACGGGCTCGAGGGCGCTGATTACGACCGTGCGCTCCGCGAACGGGACGAGCGTCACTGGGTCTACAAGCTCGAGGGCACGCCGTGCAAGCGCTGCGGCACGAACATCACCCTCGAAGAGATGGGCAACCGCAAGCTGTATTGGTGCGCGGGCTGCCAGCACTGAGGTTCCGACCGTCAATTGTGGCCGCGCGTTTCGGCGCGAAGGATCCCGCGCAGAAAACATGAGAAATTTACTTGCGGCTTCAACTAAATCTCTGGTACATTGCATTTAGTTGAAACGTCAATCAAATATTTCGGAGGCATCATGACCATCACCGCTGAGCAGATTCCCGGCTACCGCACCGGCACCTGGACCATCGACCCGACCCACACCGAGGTTGGCTTCTCGGTTCGCCACCTCGCCATCAGCAAGGTCAAGGGCAAGTTCGAGCGCTTCGCCGGCACGTTCGTTACCGCCGAGAACCCCCTCGACTCGACAGTCGAGGCAACCGTCGAGGTCGCATCGATCAACACCAACCAGGCTGACCGCGATGGCCACCTGCGCACCGGCGACTTCTTCGCTGCTGACGAGTTTCCTGAGTTCACCTTCAAGAGCACCGGCGTGCGCCAGGTTGGCAGTGATTTCGCTGTCGACGGCGAGCTCACCCTGCGCGGCGTGACCAAGCCCGTCACCTTCGACTTCGAGTTCGGTGGCTTCGGCGCCGATGCGTACGGCAACTACAAGGCAGGTTTCACCGCCAAGACCGTGGTGAAGCGCGAAGACTTCGGCATCCAGTGGAACGCTCCGCTCGAGACCGGCGGTCTGCTGCTCGGCAGCGACGTCACCATCACGCTTGACGTGCAGGCAGCTCTCAACGCTTAATTAGCCAGAGATCTTTCGCGCGGGCAGGCGCGAAGAAAGGGGCGGTGGAAACACCGCCCCTTTGCTGTCTGCCCCTGACGCGAGAGCCTACAAAATGCCAAGATTGCGCAGCTCCTGGTGCAGCGTGGCACCATCAGGCCCGTAGATCCAGGGGACGCCGCTGACGCTGCGCTGCAGCCTCGCCTTCGAGCGCCCGCCGGCGAGCACCGCCTGGCCGACAGACAGTTGCCGAATCAGCACCGCGGCGACGTTCTCGGGGTGCGCGGTGGCGAAGCGCTGATAGAGCTCTTCGTCGTGCTGCCCGTCGTCGCCGACGAGCACCCACTTCACGTCGGGAAACTCGCGTGCGAGACGGGAAAGCTCTCGCGTCTTGTGGTCTTTGCCGCTGCGGAACCAGCGGTCGGTGGTCGGCCCCCAGTCGGTGAGCAGCAGGGAGCCCATCGGGTACAGGTTTCGCTCGAGAAATCGGCTCAGAGCGGGCGCGACGTTCCATGCGCCGGTCGAGAGGTAGATCACGGGGGAGCCGGGGTGCTTTGCGAGCAGGTGATCGTAGAGCACCGGCATGCCGGGCGTCGAGGTGCGCGCGTGCTCGTCGAGCACGAAGCTGTTCCAGGCTGCGACCAACGGCTTCGGCAGCGCCGTGTTCAGGATGGTGTCGTCGACGTCGCTGAGCAGCCCGAAATGGGCGGTGGGATCGGCGATGTACACCGGAGCGTGCGCAGCCTCGGCGCGCGCCGAGCCCGCCCCGCTCGCCTGTAGCGTGATGGTGTGCCAGCCCGGCGAGAGCCTCACCGGTACGACGTGGTCGATCACCCCGCCGCGATCGGAGGCGACCTCGGTGATGGGCTCGCCGTCGATCAGCACTCGCACTGGCGAGTGGGGCACGTGCACGCTGGTGAAGCTGCGCCAGCCGCGCACCCGGGCGACCTGGGCGACGATCGGGCGCAGCGACTCGTCGGGTGCCTCGGTATCCTGCGGCTCTGTTTCGGGCAGGTAGAGCACGCGGCCAAGCACGCGCACCCACTCGGTCGAGCCGTACCCGATGTACGGGATCACGCCGGGGATTCGGCCTCGCTTGACGACGCGGCGCTCACGAAAGCGGTGCACCCAGTCATCGAGTCGCGCCGCGAACTTCGGGCGACTGTCGGGTTGTCTGGCTTCCGTCACCTGACCAGTCTAGGGGAGCCTGGGAGCGGGCCCGTCGATCCTCGCCCCAGAACTTGCTTTGCCACGAATGAGGTTTCACTTCGCGGCAAATAAGGTTTCACTCGACGTCGAGACTGATTCGCCGAGCTTCACAAACACAGATAAAATTGCTGATGACCGGTAAAAACCGGTAGATCCGAAGGGTATTACCAGCCCTCGCCGGAGCTCACTATGGGAGTGCGTCCCATGTGGGCGTGCTCAGCATGTTCGGAGAACTCGTGAACGAATTCTTGGATGCGTTGACGCTTGCCCGCTGGCAGTTCGGGCTGACGACGCTGTACCACTTTCTCTTCGTCCCGCTGACGATCGGGCTCAGCTTTCTAGTTGCGATCCTGCAGACCGCGTGGGTGCGCACCGGCAAGGTCAAGTACCTTCGGCTGACGAAGCTCTACGGCAAGGTCTTTCTCATCAACTTCGCCATGGGCGTGGTGACTGGCATCGTGCAGGAGTTTCAGTTCGGCATGAACTGGTCGAACTACTCGCGCTTCGTGGGCGATATCTTCGGTGCGCCGCTCGCGATGGAGGGACTCATTGCGTTCTTCCTCGAGGCGACCTTCATCGGCCTCTGGATATTCGGCTGGGATAAGTTACCGAAGAAAATTCACCTGGCGACGATTTGGGCGACCTCCATCGCGACCATGCTCTCTGCGTACTTCATCCTCGCCGCGAACGCGTTCATGCAGAACCCGGTGGGATACAAGCTGAATCCCGAGACGCAGCGCGCCGAGCTCACCGACATTGTCGCGGTGCTCACCAATCCCGTTGCGCTCTGGCAATTTCCGCACACCATCTTTGCGTCGGTGATGTTTGGCGCGACGGTCATGGTGGCCGTCGCTGCGTGGCACCTGAAGCGAAACCAGTACGTCGACGAGATGCGTGCGAGCTTGCGCTTCGGGCTCTGGGCGAACATTCTCGCGTTCATGGGCGTGGGTCTCACCGGTCACTCGCTCGGCATGGTGATGACCGAGACCCAGCCGATGAAGATGGCCGCTGCTGAGGCGCTCTACGCCAACGCATCTGGCGCCGACGCATCGTTTTCGATCTTCAGCCTTGGCACCCCGGACGGCTTTCACGAGATCTTCTCGATTCGCATTCCTTATCTGCTCTCGTTTCTGTCGAACGGTGACTTCACGAGCGAGGTCGAGGGCATCAACAACCTGCAGGCCGACTATGCGGCGTTCTACTGCGGTGCTGAATCTTCAGTGCTGACCTGCCCGAGCGGCGGAATGTTCATGCCGATCATCTGGGTCACCTACTGGGCGTTCAGGTGGATGATCGGGCTCGGCGCACTCGCCACCCTCGTCTCAGTCGTGGGGCTCTGGCTCACCCGCAAGAACCGAGACGTGCCCGCGTGGGCGTGGAAGGTTGCGATCTGGACCGCGCCCATCCCGATGCTCGCCTCGCTCGTCGGCTGGGTATTCACCGAGATGGGCCGCCAGCCCTGGCTCGTGTTCGGCGTGATGACCACCGAGTCGGGGGTTTCGCCCGGAGTGCCCGCCTGGGCCGTGCTCGTGTCGCTTCTCACGTTCACACTCGTTTACGGCGCGCTCGCGGTGGTTGAGTTCAGACTCATCGTGAAGGCGGTGCAGGCCGGGCCGCCCGAGATCGAGTCTGCCGACGGTGGCGACGCCGCTGATGACGGCGACGTCGATCACTCGAAACTGGCGACGGTCTACTAGGAGGGCCCCAAAATGGATCTCACACTCATCTGGTTCTTTCTGGTCGGCGTGCTGCTGATCGGCTACTTCGTGCTCGACGGGTTCGACTTCGGTGTCGGCATGGCGCTGCCGTTTCTCGGCAAGGACAACGTCGATCGTCGACTCATCATCAATACGATTGGCCCGGTCTGGGACCTCAACGAGACCTGGCTCATCGTCGCCGGTGCCTGCCTCTTTGCCGCGTTTCCCGAGTGGTACGCGACGATGTTCTCGGGGCTCTACCTCGCGCTGCTGCTGATTCTCGTTGCGCTCATTCTGCGAGGCGTCTCGTTCGAGTTTCGTCACCAGGGCAAGGGGCCGCAGTGGACGGGCTGGTTCGACCGCTTCATCTTCTGGGGTTCGCTACTGCCTCCGTTTCTCTGGGGCACCGCGTTCGCGAACCTCGTGCAGGGGCTGCCGATCGTGCCCCTCGAGACTGGCGGCTGGGTCTACACCGGCACCCTGCTGACGCTGCTGAACCCGTACGGCCTACTCGGCGGGCTTACGGTGACGCTGCTCTGCTTCGTGCACGGGCTCGTGTTCATCGCGCTGAAGACCACTGGCGAGATGCGGGCGCGGGCCCGCTCGCTCGCCACGAAGATCGGGGCCGTGACGATCCTCGTCGCCGCAGGGTTCTTGACGTGGACAGTGCTGCTGCGCGCGGGCGAGCCGAACTTCGCCGCGGTGCTGACGCTTGCTGTGCTCGCGGCACTCGCGCTCGTGATCGGGTTCGTGAGCAACCTTGCGGGCCGCGAGGGCTGGGCGTTTACGTTCAACGCGGCGACGATCGCGTTCGCGCTACTCGCGATCTTCATGGCGCTCTTTCCGTACCTGATGATCTCGAACATCGACGCGGCGTACTCGATGAGCATCCAGGGTGCGGCAAGCTCGCAGAAGACCCTCGAACTCATGACCTGGGTTGCGGGCTTCACACTGCCGCTGGTGCTGGCGTACCAGGCATGGACGTACTGGATCTTCAGAAAGCGACTTTCTCGCGAGCAGATTTCGGCTCACGATCACGACGAGGATCACGCGGCTGTCGCCGCGTAGCGCGTCGGCCTCGTAACTGAGTCGCATCTACAATAGATCTGATGAAGCCCCTCGACCCGAGACTCCTGCGCTATGCGCGCGGTGCACGCACCGTTCTCGGGCTCGGGGGGCTCTTCGGCATCGTGCGCACTCTTGCGGTCATCGCATGGTGCTGGTGCATCGCGCAGGCGATCACCGTGCTCGTGTTGCCCGCACTCGGCGAGACCATTCGCGCGGCGGGGGGCGAGGACGGTCGCCTCACCGAATTCGCGTATTCCATGAGTTCGCTGCCGTGGCTCGTTGCCGCGGCTCTCGTCGCGCTGCTCGTTCGCTCAGCTTCGGGTTGGGCGATGGACGTGCTCGCCGCGCGAGGGGCGGTGCGTGTGAAGGCGCAGCTGCGTGCGGCTGCGCTCGACTCCCTCGACTCGCGCTCTCCGGACACGCTCGCCTCAGGCTCAGACGTCAACGTGGCGACGGTGCTCGGCCGCGGCCTGGACGCGCTCGACGGCTATTTCTCCGGCTATCTGCCGCAACTCATCATGACGTTCTGCGCCACGCCGCTGCTGGTGCTCGCGGTACTGCTCGCCGACCCGCTGAGTGGCCTTGTCGTGGTGATCGTGTTCCCCGTGATCCCGGTGTTCATGGTGCTCATCGGGCTCGCGACGCGCGGCGTGCAGCAGAAGCAGTGGCAGCAGCTGCAGCACCTGTCGCATTCGTTTCTCGACGTGGTCGAGGGCCTCACCACGCTCAAGATCTTTCGCCGCGAGGCAAGGCAAGTGCAGCGCATCGCTCGCGAGACCGGCGAGTACCGCAGTCGCACGATGCAGGTGCTTCGCGTCACCTTTCTCTCGGGGTTCGTGCTCGATCTCGCGGGCACCTTTTCGATCGCCCTCGTCGCGGTGACAGTCGGCACCCGCCTCGTGAGCGGCGAGTTCTCGCTCTCCCTCGGGCTCTTCGTGCTGCTGTTGCTACCAGAGGCGTTCATTCCGATTCGCGCGGTAGGTACCGCGTTTCACGCATCGACCGAGGGGCTCGCGGCGGCCGAGCAGGTCTTCGAACTCATCGAGCTGCCGACTGAGGCTGCGCCAGTAGCCTCTTCGCGCTCCGTGGACGAAGGCCCCGCTGCCCCCGAGATCGCGTTTGAGACTGCCGAGGTCGTTCGCGGCGCGCACACCGTCGGGCCGATTTCTTTCGAGGTGCGGCCCGGCGAGATCGTCGCACTTGTCGGGCCGTCTGGGGCGGGCAAGAGCTCGCTGGTTGCGGCTTTGCTCGGTTTTGTTTCTTTGACGCGAGGATCGCTCAGCCGCCCTGACACGCTCGCCTGGGTGGGGCAGCGCCCCGGCCTGCTGCAGGGCAGTGTGGCCGAGAACGTCGCGCTCGGCGATGACGAGACCGACCAGCTTTTGGTACGACGAGCGCTCGACGCCGTCGGGCTTGAGCACATCGCCGGTGAGCGTGAACTCGGCGCGCAGGGCGCGGGCCTCTCGGGCGGCCAGGCCCAGCGGGTTGCCATTGCGAGGGCGCTGTATCGGGCGTGGCGCACCGACGCCGCCGCGCTCGTGCTCGACGAGCCGAGCTCGGCGCTCGATGCGCAGAGCGAGGCTCGTGTCGCGCGGGTGCTGCGGGAAGAGGCTCGCGGCGGCCGTGCGGTGCTGATGATCAGTCACCGGCCAGCGCTCATCGAGAGCGCTGATCGCGTCGTGCGACTCGGGGAGGCAGAATGAGCCTGTCACCGCAGCAACTGCGCGCGGTCATTCGACGGGCGGTGCCGCCTTCGCGCCGCTCGGCCGTTGGCTTGACGCTCGGCGTGCTAGCCGACCTCTGCGTGGTCGGGCTGCTCGGGCTCAGCATGTGGCTGATCGTGCGCGCGGGGGAGCAGCCGCCGATTCTGCACCTGAGCTTCGCCATCGTCGGGGTGCGGGCGTTTGCGATCGGTCGCGCGGCATTTCGCTATGCCGAACGGCTCGCGAGCCACGATGCTGCCCTTGCTCAGCTCGCGGTGTTGCGAGCGAGCACATTCGAGGCGCTCGTACCGCGCGTGCCGGGCGCGATCGAGTCTCACCGTCGCGGCGATGTGCTCAGCGCTTTCGTCGATGACGTCGACCAACTCCAAGACGAGCCCTTGAGAGTGCGGCAGCCGCTCATCGTGAGCTCGATCGTCGTGCTGCTCAGCGTCGCGGTGCTCGCGCTCATCTCGCCGCTCGCAGCGCTGATCCTGGCGCTACTGCTTCTCGCCTCTGGCGCGCTGTCGGCTTGGCTTTCCGCCAGGGTCTCGTCGGCGAGCGACCGCGCGTTGGCGCAGGCCCGCGCAGATCTGAACGACGCGCTGCTCGAACGGTTCTCCGCAGCCGAGATACTTGCGGCCTTCGGCGCCACCGGAATGCAGCGTCGGCGCATTGCCGACGCAGAGCGGCGACTCGCCGCCGCCGGAGCAACGCGGGTGCGATCGGCTGGCCTCACCGCGGCGCTGCTCTCGTGCGCATCGGGCATCGCCTCGGTGCTCGTGCTGCTCGCGCTTGCGCCCGCTCTTGAAACTGGCGCTGCCGGCCTCAGCGCCCCACTGTTCGCGGCCGCGGTGATCGTGCCAGCAGCGGTGTTGGAGGTGTTCGCCCAGGTGCCCGCCGCGCTCGTCGCCCGCCGCACGGTGCTCGCGAGCGCAGAGCGGGTCGCCGAGCTCACCGAGTCGCCGCTGCCGCGCGAGATTCCCGATGTCGGTGCGGCTGCAGAGCCCTCGGTTGAACTCGAGAAGTCTGCGCCGATGCTCTCGGTGCGCGAACTCTCGGTGCGCCA
>DDEV01000064.1 GCA_002336855.1 Leucobacter sp. UBA1945
GGCCGTCTCATCGAAGAAACAGAGGTCGCGGGCATTCCCGCCGTGATCCCCACCATCACCGGCCGCGCGTGGGTCACCGGCACTGCGCAGTACATGCTCGACCCGAGCGATCCCTTCCCGAAGGGATTCCTGCTGTGAGCCTGCCCTACTACGACGCGGAGGCAGTCGCCGCAGCCCTTCCGTTCGAGCGCGCCATGCGTGCGATCGAAGACGCGCTGCGCACCGACATCGACCCCGAGGCCGACGGCCCACGCCTGTTCGCCGACGCGCCCGACGGCGAGTTTCTGCTGATGCCGGCGCAGAGCGCACGGTTCACCGGCCTGAAGGCACTCACCATGGCGCCGAACAACCCCGCCCGCGGGCTCGAGAAGATTCAGGGCGTCTACGTGCTCTACTCCTCAGACACGCTCGCGCCGGTCGCGATCATGGAGGGTTCGAGCCTCACCGCGATTCGCACGCCCGCCGTTGCGATCAGCGCGGTGCGCCAGCTGGCGGCCCTCGCGGCCCCCGGCGATGAGCTGCCCGAGTCGCCCCGGGTGCTCGTGTTCGGCGTCGGCACGCAGGGTCGCAGCAGCATTCTCGCGACTCGCGCCGCGTTTCCGACCGCTACCTTCGAGGTCATCGGCCGCAGGCCCGAGCGCGTCGAGGCGCTGCGCCGCGACCTCGCCGAGCAGGGCATCGAGATCGCGCACCGCGAAGACGTCGATGCGGCGGTCGCTGAGGCAGACATTCTGGTGCTCGCCACCACGGCCGCGACGCCGCTCTTCGACGGCTCGCTCGTGAAGTCGAACGCGATCGTCGCCGCGATCGGCACGCACGGCTACGACGCCCGCGAGGTCGACGACATCCTCGTCGCGCGCGCCGACATCGTGGTCGAGGGCCGCGCATCTGCGCAGCGCGAAAACGGCAACCTGCACACCTACTTCACCGAGGCAGACTGGCAAGAACGGCCACCCGCGAGTGTGCGCGATCTCGCTCGCGGCGAGGTCAGTCGCCGCGCCGGGCACCCCGCGCTCTACACTGGCGTGGGCATGTCGTGGGAAGATCTGGTGTGTGCCACCGTCGTTTTCGAAGAGGGCACTCCTTCTCACTGATCTCAGGAGCATCCCTTGTCTCAGACACCAGCATCAGCCAGCCCGCTCGCGCCCGTGAAGCGCCCGCTGAACCTGCGCGAAACCGTGCTCGAGCAGCTGCGCACCGCCATCATCACAGGCGAACTCGCCGAGGGTGAGCTCGTCTCGGCGCCGACGCTCGGCCAGGCGCTCGGCGTTTCGGCGACCCCGGTGCGCGAGGCGATGATGGATCTGGTGCGCGAAGGCCTCGTCGAGACGGTGAAGAACAAGGGCTTTCGCATTACCGCGATGAGCGAAAAGGATCTCGACGACCTCGCGCAGATTCGCATGCTGCTCGAACCACCGGCGATTCGCATGGTGGCGCAGCATATTCCCGATGAGGCATTTAGCGAACTCACCAAGCTCGCAGACGCGTGCCTGCGCGCAGCCGAGCGCGAAGATCTGGGCGAATACCTGCGCGACGATCGCGAGTTTCACGCGCTCCTGCTCGCTTACACCGGCAACCCGCAGTTGGTCGACCTCGCAACCTCGCTGCGCCGCCGCACACGCCTCTACGGCATCGCCGCGCTCGCTCGAGACGGGCGCCTTGCCGCGTCTGCGCACGAGCACCACGAGCTGCTGCGCCTGCTGCGCGCCGGCGAAGGCGAGGCAGCCGAGTCGCTGATGTGCACGCACATCGGACACGCCCGCACTCTGTGGGCGACCGGAGCGGATGATGCCGGCACAGACGACGCAACGGCCAACGGCAACACCGCACACGCGACACCAGAAGAAGGAGCACCCGGGGGCGCATGACACACACCAGCGATGTCTTGATCATCGGCGCGGGCATTATCGGCTGCGCCACCGCCTACTACGCGGCCCGCTCGGGGCTCAGCGTCACGGTAATCGAACGCGATCTTCCGGCAAGCGGCACGACATCGCACTGCGAGGGCAACATTCTCGTCAGCGACAAAGAGCTCGGGCACGAACTCGAGCTCACCCGGTACTCGCTCGGCCTCTGGCAGGGCGAACTCGCCGAGTTCGGGCACCTCTGGGAGTTCGAGCGCAAGGGAGGCATCATCGTCGCCTCGCGCGAAACGAGCCTCGCCTCACTCGAACGCTTCTCGGCGTCTCAGCGCGAGTACGGCATTCACTCGCAGCGTCTCGACGAGGCAGAGCTTCGCGAGCTCGAGCCGCACATCACGGGCAATGCGCTCGGTGCAGCTCTCTACCCCGAAGACAGCCAGGTGCAGCCGATTCTCGCCGCATCGCACCTGCTGCGGCTCGCGCGTGAGCACGGCGCCCAGCTCGTGACGCATGCGCCGGTGACCGAGCTGCTGCGCGACGGCGACCGCGTGATCGGCGCCCGCACGCCCAAGGGCGACTTTCACGCCGCGCACACCGTCAACGCGACCGGCCCCTGGGCAGGCACCATCGGAGAGCTCGCGGGCGTGAACGTGCCCGTGATGCCGCGCCGAGGCTTCGTGCTGGTCACCGAACAGCTGCCCCCCATGGTGCATCACAAGGTCTACGCGGCAGAGTACGTCGACAACGTCGGCAGCGGCGACGCCGGCCTGCAGGCATCGCCCGTGGTCGAGGGCACGCCGGCCGGCACGATTCTGATCGGCTCGAGCCGTGAGCGCGTCGGCTTCGATTCGACGATCAGCACCGAGGCACTCGGGCGCATCGCCCGCAACGCCGTCGAGCTCTTTCCATTTCTCTCGCGCGTGCGCATGCTGCGGCACTACCACGGCTTTCGCCCGTTCTGCCCGGATCACCTGCCGGTCATCGGGCACGACCCCCGAGCTCCCGGCCTGTGGCACGCCGCTGGGCACGAGGGTGCCGGCATCGGCCTCGGGCCGGGCACCGGCAAGCTGCTCGCGCAGGCCCTCGCTGGCGAGACTTCCGACATGTCGCTCGACCCGTTCAGGCCAGAACGATTCGACGATCCCGCTTACCTGAAGGCACACGAATGAGCGCCAACTTGAACCGCGTACACGCCACCTTCGAGGGCGAGGCAATCGAGGCAGAGGCCGGCGCGAGCGTCGCCGCCGCGCTCATCGCCTCTGACAGGGTCGCCTGGCGCACCACGCGTGATGGCGCGCAGCGCGGGCTCTTCTGCGGCATCGGAGTCTGCTTCGACTGCCTTGTCGAGATCGACGGCGAGAGCGGTCAGCGCGCCTGCATGATTCCACTGCAAGAGGGCATGCGCGTGTGCGACAACGGCACGCGCGCGACGCGCACGGCCGTCGACGCCGACACCGAGGAGGCAGCACAGTGACCGCCCTGCGCCCCACCGGCCAAGCGCCCATGTTCGATGTTGCGGTAGTCGGCGCGGGCCCGGCTGGCCTTGCCTCGGCGAGCGAGGCCGCTGCCGCGGGCGCCCGAGTCGTCGTGATCGACTCGTCTGAGCAGCCGGGCGGCCAGTTCTGGCGGCACCGCAGCGAGGCCGCGGGTGTCGTCGATGGTGGCGAACTGCATCACGGCTGGCGCGACTATCTCGAGCTGCGTCGCGCGTTCGACGCCGGCATCGCAGCGGGCACGATCCTCTACCTGCCTTCAACCAGCGTGTGGATGGCGCAACGCGATACCGCAAACTTCACCCTGCGCCTCGCCCCCGCGCACGGCGGCGGCCGCAGCGACACACCGACGGTGCACGCGTCGGCGCTGGTGCTCGCGACTGGCGGCTACGACCGCCAGCTGCCCGTGCCGGGTTGGCAGCTGCCGGGCGTCATGGCCGCTGGTGGTATTCAGGCGTTCGGCAAGCAGAACGGCATGCTGCCTGGCAAGCGCTTCGTGATTGCGGGCACAGGCCCGTTCTTGCTGTCAGTTGCGGCCGGCATCGCGCATCAGGGCGGCACCGTGGCCGCCGTGCTCGAGTCGTCGAACCTCATGGGATGGCTGCCGCGCGCGCACCGTGCGGCGGGCGTGCCCGCGAAGGCACTCGAGGGCGTCGAGTACACGGCAACGATGCTGAAGCACCGCATCGCGTATCGCCCGCGCACCGTCATCACCGAGATCCTCGGGCAAGATCGCGTCAACGGCGTGCGCACCGCACGCGTGCGCAGCGACGGCACAGTCGTCGCGGGCAGCGAACGCGAGATCGGCGGCATCGATACGGTGGGCCTCGGCTGGGGTTTCACCCCGCAGATGGAGCTGCCCGTGCAGCTCGGGGCCGGCACGCGGCAAGACGTCGACGGTTCGCTCGTTGCCATCGTCGACGAGGATCAGCGCTCAACCGTTTCGGGCCTCTTCATTGCGGGCGAGCTCACCGGCGTCGGAGGGGCCGCGCTCGCGGTGCTCGAGGGGCGTGTTGCTGGCCGTGCGGCG
>DDEV01000043.1 GCA_002336855.1 Leucobacter sp. UBA1945
AGGCGGTGGTGCGGGGTTATCTCGCCGGCAGCGGCTGGAAGGAATACCAGGACAGTCAGTCGGTCTGCGGCGTCGCCCTGCCGGCGGGCCTGAAGAACGCCAGCAAGCTGCCCGAGCCGATCTACACGCCGGCCGCCAAGGCTGCCGCGGGCGAACACGACGAGAACATCACCTTCGAGCGCAGCGTCGAGCTGGTCGGCGAAGAGGTCGCGCTCGCGCTGCGCGACGCCTCGCTGCGCATCTTCACGCATGCCAGGCGGCTGGCCGCCGAGCGCGGCGTGCTGCTCGCCGACACCAAGTTCGAGTTCGGCGCTGATCCTTTGACCGGCGAACTCACGCTCGCCGACGAGGTGCTGACGAGCGACTCCTCGCGCTACTGGGATGCGGCTCGCTACGAAGCGGGGGGCGAGGATCGCCTGGCCTCGTTCGACAAGCAGATCGTGCGCAACTGGCTCGCAGCCAACTGGAACAAGCAGGGCGAACCGCCGGTGCTGCCCACCGAGATCGTCGAGCGCACGCTGGCCCGCTACCGCGAGCTCTACGAGCGCATCGCCGGTGCGTAGCGGCCTTTGCCGCCGGTGCACGCCGTGACCCTCATCAGGGTCTTCTCGAAACGAGCTTTGGAAAAGCAATAGTGCACGATTTGCGTCTCGGCGACCCACGAAGCCGCAAATCGTGCACTTTAATTCGCGCGGAGTGAAGAGCAACAACTCCGCGAAGATTTTGGATCCTCATTGCCAACACTTGAAGCGTCAAGTAAAATGGGGGCAGCGAGAGGATCCGCAATGACCATCACTAAGACTTCAGCCTCGGCACAATCGAGCGAAGACCTACTGCCCGACCTGACCGAGATGGGCGCGGTCACGCTCGCGGTCGGCGACCTCGACAAGATGCTCGCCTTCTACCAGGGCGCAATGGGGCTGCAGGTGCTCGCACAAGAGCGTGGCACCGCGGTGCTCGGGCGGCGGGGCCGGCCGGTGCTGATCCTCGACCAAGACGGAACACTCTCGCACGCCTCTGCACGTGCTGCCGGGCTGTATCACACCGCGTTTCTCTTCGAATCGGCGACCGAACTCGCCTCGGTAATCTACTCGGTTGCCCGCGCATACCCGGCGCAGTTTCAAGGATCAGCCGACCATATCGTCTCGGAGGCCTTCTACTTTGGCGACCCCGAGGGCAACGGCGTCGAACTCTATGTCGACAGGCCGCGAGACACGTGGAGCGTTGCAGACGGCGGCGAGATCACCATGGGTACGCTCGCGCTCGACCCCAATGCGTACCTTCGCTCGCATCTGACCGAGGAGGGAGCGCTTGCTGTTGCCGACTCCCCCGCCAAAGTCGGCCATGTGCACCTGAAAGTTGGCGACATCGAAACCGCGCGAGGGTTTTACGTCGACACCCTCGGCTTCTCGGTGACCGCAACGCACCGCGACCAGGCACTCTTCATTAGCGCCGGCGGCTACCACCATCACCTCGGCATGAACACCTGGGAGTCGCGCGGCGCATCCGAGCGAACCCCCGCGCTCGGCCTCGGCGAGGTGACGATCACACTGCCGTCGGCCGACCCCGACTCTCTCGGTGCGCTCGAGGAGCGCCTCGCGAGCCGCGGTGTGGCAAGAGTATTCGATGGGCGCGAGCTGACAGTCTTCGATCCCTGGCGGAACAAAGTTCGCGTCACGCTCGCGTAGACTAGAGAGCGATCTGCTCCCAATACGCGAACACGGAGAACACGTGCCTACGATTGTTGTTGATGTGATGCCCAAGGCCGAACTGCTCGACCCGCAGGGCAAGGCCACCACTGGCGCGCTGGCCCGCCTCGGGCACGGCAAGTTCGAGAATGTGCGCATCGGCAAGCGCTTTGAGCTTTCAGTCGAGGGCCCCATCACCGACGAGATCAAGGCCGAGGTGCGCGAGCTCGCCGAGCAGGTGCTCTCGAACAGCGTGATCGAAGACGTCGTCGCAATCGACTTCGGCGACGGGTCGGGCGAATAATGGCACGCATCGGCGTCGTCACCTTCCCCGGTTCGCTTGACGATCGCGACGCGCAGCGCGCGATTCGCCTCGTCGGCGCAGAGCCCGTCGCGCTCTGGCACGGCGACCATGACCTGCAGGGTGTCGACGCGATCGTGCTGCCAGGCGGCTTCAGTTACGGCGACTACCTGCGCGCAGGCGCCATCGCCGCCGTCGCGCCGATCATGACCGAGGTCATCGGTGCCGCGAACAAGGGCATGCCCGTGCTCGGCATCTGCAACGGGTTTCAGGTGCTTGTCGAAGCGCACCTGCTACCCGGCGGCCTGATTCGCAACGCGCACCAGCAGTTCATTCGTCGCGACCAGCGCCTCGTCGTCGAGAACGCCTCGACCGACTGGACCAACCAGTTCGAGCAGGGCGAAGAGATCACCATTCCGCTCAAGAACGCAGACGGCGGCTTCATCGCCGATGCCGAGACGCTGAAGCGCCTCGAAGGCGAGGGCCAGGTCGCATTTCGCTACCGCGGCGTGAACCCGAACGGCTCGCTCGACGACATCGCCGGCCTCACGAACGCGAGCGGCAATGTGGTCGGCCTGATGCCGCACCCAGAGCACGCTGTCGAGCCGGGCTTCGGCCCCAACACTGCCGAGGCGATGCGCTCGGGCACCGACGGGCTGCGATTCTTCACGAGCGTGCTCGAATCGCTCGCTGCTCGCGTCTGAATTGATGCAACGCGCACTTGCCGTGCGCGTCTGAATTGATGCAACGCGCACTTGCCGTGCGCGTCTGAATTGATGCAACGCGCACTTGCCGTGCGCGTCTGAATTGATGCAATGCGCACTTGCCGTGCGCGTCTGAATTTCAGAACCAACAGGCGTATCGCCCCTTCCGCAGACTGCTGCGGTGAGGGGCGATACGCTTTTGTGCGCTAGTTGGCTACCGCTGCCGCACGGGCGGCTGCGGGCAACGCGTCGAGCACCCGGCCAATTGCCGCGTCATCGTGCGCCGCGGTGACGAACCACGCTTCGAATGCACTCGGCGGCAGGTTCACGCCCTGGTCGAGCATCGAGTGAAAGAACGCCCGATGCTTCGAGGTGGCCTGCCGCACCTGGGCGTACTCGCGAGGGGGCTCAGCGAACTCTCCGAAGAACACACTGAACAGGGTGCCCGCGCGCTGCACGCAGTGCGCGACTCCCGCGGCGGTGAGCGCGGCACTCACCCCGCGTTCGATTGCAAGCGAGGCGCGGCTCAGGCTGTCGTAGGCTTCAGCGTCGGCGTGCTGCAGGGTAGCGAGGCCAGCCGCGACTGCGAGCGGATTTCCCGAGAGCGTGCCGGCCTGGTACACGGGGCCGAGCGGGGCGAGCAAGTTCATGAGATCTGCGCGACCGCCGAGACCCGCAAGCGGCAGCCCTCCGCCAATGACTTTCCCGAAGGTCAACAGGTCGGGTGCCACCCCAGCCGGCATCTCTGCGGCTTCGAGCGCCCAGAAGCCCGAAGGGCCAGCCCGGAAGCCGGTGAGCACCTCATCGAGAATCACGAGCGCACCGTGCCTGTGCGCAACCTCGATCATGTGGCGCGTGAAACCCCGCGCCGGAGGGATCACTCCCATATTGCAGGCCGCGGCCTCCGCAATCACTGCAGCGATGCGGTCGCCGTGAGCTTCGAACGCCGCCTCGAGGGCAGCGAAGTCGTTGTAGGGCAGCACGAGGGTCTGCGCCGCGGTCTCTTCGGTTACACCCGCCGAGCCTGGCATCGCGAACGTCGCGAGCCCCGAGCCGGCCGCGGCGAGAAGCCCGTCTGAATGCCCGTGATAGTGCCCGGCGAACTTGATCAGCAGCGGTCGCCCCGTTGCTCCTCGGGCGAGTCTGATCGCGGTCATCGTCGCCTCGGTTCCCGTCGACACGAGACGCATGCGTTCGATGAGCGGCAATCGCTCGATGACCGCCTCGACGAGCTCGGCCTCGCCCGGAACCGACGCGCCGAACCCCAGACCATCGGCCGCCGCGCGCTGCACGGCTTCGACCACGGCCGGGTGGGCGTGCCCCAGCAGGGCCGGCCCCCACGCAGCGACGAGGTCGACGTACTCGTTGCCATCGGCATCGGTCACCAGCGCACCCCGCCCCGAGACCAGAAAGCGCGGCGTGCCCCCGACCGCCCCGTAGGCCCGCACGGGAGAGTTCACGCCGCCCGGAATCAGCCGGTTCGCTCGGCTCGCGAGTGCCTCGCTTCGGGTGGTCGACCTCATCTTCGTCGTTTGCTCGTTCATCGCAGCCACCCCGCGATCTCTACCGCGAAGTAACTCAGCACGGCGTCTGCGCCGGCGCGCTTGATGCTGGTGACCGACTCCTCGATCGCGCGGCGGCGATCGATCCAGCCGTTGGCCGCGGCCGCCTCGATCATCGCGGCCTCGCCCGAGACCTGGTAGGCCCATACCGGAACCGGGCTCGAGTGCGCCACGTCTGCGAGCACGTCGAGATAGCTCATCGCAGGTTTGACCATCACGATGTCAGCACCCTCCGCGATGTCGAGCTGCGCCTCACGCAGACCCTCGCGACGGTTCGCGGGATCCTGCTGATAGCCTCGCCTGTCACCCTGCAGCTGCGAGTCGACGGCATCGCGAAATGGGCCGTAGAAGGCCGAAGCATATTTTGCAGAATAGGCGAGGATCGCGGTATCCACGTGCCCAGCGGCGTCGAGCGCCTCGCGCACGGCTGCGACCTGGCCGTCCATCATGCCAGACAGGCCGAGCAGCGCTGACCCGGCTTCGGCCTGCGCAACCGCCATCGATCGATACCGTTCGAGCGTCGCGTCGTTATCGATGCCCCCGCGCGCGTCGAGCACGCCGCAGTGGCCGTGATCCGTGAACTCGTCGAGACACAGGTCGGTCTGCACGACCAGCTCGTCGCCGACCTCTTCGACGACGGCCCGCGTCGCGAGGTTCAACACCCCGCCCGGGTCGTCTGCGGCGGTGCCGCGCGCATCGCGCTCAGCGGGCACTCCGAAGAGCATCACGCCGCCGATGCCCGCCTCGGCTGCTGCCGCAGCAGCCCGGCGCAGCGAGTCGATCGTGTGCTGTTGCACGCCAGGCATCGATGTGATGGCTTGCGGCTCGGTGATGCCCTCTCGCACGAACATCGGCAGAGTCAGTTCGGCGGGGTGCAGCCGGGTCTCGGCTGCGATTCGGCGCATGGCAGGGGTGGCCCGCAACCTGCGGGGCCTGATGATTGGACTCAAGGGGTACCTTCTTCAATCGAGTGTTCGTGTGGTGAGGGTGGCCGGCTTGCCGCCTGGTTTGGAGTCGGAGACGGGGGGATCGCTCGAGCTCCCGAGCAACTCGACGACTGCGTCGATGAGGCCCTGCGAGGTGTGCCGCTTCGCAATTGCGTCGACTCGCACGCCTCGTGCCTCAAGCACGGCCGCGGTTGGTGGGCCAATCGCGATCAGTCGAGTCCCCTGGGATACAACCGAGATGTGTCGCGCGAGCTCTGCTGCACCAGAGGCGCTGAACAGCAGCACCGCGTCGAACCGGGTGTGCTCGAGCAGCGTTCGAACCGTCTGCCCGTTCGGCACAGTGCGATAGGCATCGACACGGTGCACCCGATGCCCGGCTGCCTCGAGTGCGCGCTGCACAGTGTCGCTCGCGAGGTGAGACACGGGCAGCACCGCACTCGTGGGCCGGGCGGAACCGCGCAGTTCATGCAACAGCGCCTCGGCGAGACCGCGACCCGAGTAGTCGTGCTCGGGCATCAGGTCTACGCTCACCCCCCAGCGACGCAGCGCAGCTGCGGTCGCCGGCCCCACTGCAGCGACCTTGCTCGGCCGCTCGTCGCCGCTCGGCATTCGGCCAGCGGCACGAGCGAACGCCCGGGCCCCGTTCGCGCTCGTCACGACGAGCCAACCGTACTCGCCCCTCTTCCACTGAGCCGCAGCGTCGACCAGTGCGAGCTGATCGCCCGTCGGCGCGATCTCAATGAGCGGATGCGCCACGGCCTCGGCGCCGAGCGCGGCAAGGCTCGAGAGAAGTTCAGCGCTCTCGGCGGCGGCTCGACACACGAGCACTCGGCGCCCCGAAAGGGCGCCGTCGCTCGTCATCTCGCGCCCCTGAGCGGTGCAAGCCGCTCGGCTCCTCTTGCGAGCAGCGCCTCGCATACCCGGTGACCGAGCAGGGCGGGCACGTCATCGCGGCCTTCGCTCCACTGTAGTGTCGCGGTTTCGGTGAGTTGTTCGCTGCCGTCGAGCCGGTACACACTCGCCCGAAGATGCAGCTTGCCGTCTTCGAGGTGCGCGTGCGCCCCGATCGGGGCGGCGCAACCGGCCTCGAGCGCGGCGAGCAGCGACCGTTCGGCGAGCGCACATGCCCGCGTGGCAGGGTCGTCGAGTGCCCGAAGCGCCGTCGCATACGGCTCCATCGCGCGCGCTGAGGCCCGCACTTCGATCGCGAGCGCCCCCTGGCCCGGCGCGGTCGGCGCTTCGTCGAGCCCGAATCGCTCCGTCACGACGTCAAGCCGGTCGAGGCGTTGCAGGCCGGCGGCCGCGAGCACGACTGCGTCGAGATCGACTCCGACCCGCGCAAGTCGCGTGTCGACGTTTCCCCTCAGATCGAGCACTTCGAGGTCGGCTCGCCGGGCGAGGATCTGCGCCGCGCGGCGCGGCGATCCGGTACCCACTCGCGCGCCAGCTGGCAGCTGGTCAAGGGTGAGGCCGTCTCGTGCGCAGAGCGCATCTCGCGCATCGACTCGCGCGGGGATCGCGCCGAGCGTGATGCCCGGGTGCTCGCCGGTCGGCAGATCTTTCAGCGAGTGCACCGCGAAGTCGCACTCGTTCGCGAGGAGCGCGTCGCGCAAGGCGCTCACGAAGACCCCGGTGCCGCCGAGCTGCGCGAGCGACTCACGCGAGACGTCACCCTTCGTCTTGATGATCACGAGCACAATCTCGAGCCCCGTGGCGTCGGCAATCTGCTGCGCGACGGTCGTCGTCTGTGTCACGGCGAGCGCGCTGCCCCGAGTGCCGATTCGCAGCCGATCGGCAGCCGGGGGCACGGCTTCCCTCGCGATCCGCACACGGCCGGGTGTGGTCGAAGGCTGGGGTGCAGGGATCATTGGAAAACTCCTTCGGCGCGGGATCGCGCAGCTTGGGTCGAGCGGGTGGTCAGGTAGTGCAGTGCGTTTCTGGCCGTGCTTCTCGCGCCAGGGATCACCGAAGCGAGGCCGCTCCCGTGCACCCAATCACCCGTGAACATGACGCCTTCGCGCGGCTCGATGCTGCGCTCGGGCGAGGGCGAGGGCGGCAGACCGTTGTTCCAGCGTTGGCGAACTGCCCCGCGCAGGTTGCTGGGGCGCAGCTGAATACCGAGCAACCGCGAGGCATCCGAAAGCGCCAGCTCTGCGGCCGCGGCATCACTCAGCTCTGCGGTTTCGGGCGCCCTGCCCGCGCGCCCGTACGAGAGCCGAAGCACGTGCTCGCCGGGGGGCAACGAGAGCTGCGGCCACTTCGCCGTGACGTGGGTCAGCGCCTTCGCCGACACCGAGCCGCCCTCGGCGACGAGCACTCCGGTGCCGCGGGGCGCAGCGTCGAGCCGCGAATCGTCAAGCCGCAGCGCGACCACTTCGACGGGAGTCTCGGGTGCGCGTTCGAGTGCGGGCAGACCGAGCAGCGCTCTCGCCACCGATTCGGCGACAGCGAGCACGACCGCATCGGCCGGGAGCCGCGTGCCGCGCTCGGTGATCACAGCTCGGGGGTTGAGCTCGAGCGCCGCGGCGCCCTCCCCCGTGCGAAGCTCGACACCGAGGCGCTCGAGCTCGATCAGCAGCGCGTCGACGAGCACGGTCATGCCGCCGCCAATGCCCGCAACCGCGGCGCCCGCGGCCGACTGCTCGTCGCGCAGCTTTCGCGAGGCAGCAACGAGCGAGCGGCCGCTCGCGAGGGCGTCGCCGAGACCCGGCATCGCCGCCGCCTGCAGGTGCTCCGGGTCGGCCGAGTACACACCGCGCACGACGGGCGCGACAAGCCGGTCGAGCACTCTACGACCGAGCCGAAGCCGCACGAGTTCCGCGAGAGAGCCCGATCGCCTCCCGATCCATCTCGGCAGCAGTGGCTCGATCGAGGCTCGCAGCGCCCCGAAGAAGCCGAGCGTCTCGCGCGCGCTGCGCGACAGGGGGCGAGCAGGCACTCCGAGCGCGCCGGCCTCCGGCAGCGGCAGCGCGTACCCCTCGCCCACGGTCCA
>DDEV01000121.1 GCA_002336855.1 Leucobacter sp. UBA1945
TCGGCGATGGCCTGCGGCTGATCACCACTCGGCTCGTACTCGCTGATGACCTCGAAGGGGCGCACGCTACGTGTGGTTTCCATAGCCTCGAGTCTAGAAGCCACCCCTGACATTTGCGCTGCGGTTCGCTTCGCGCACATCTCGGTGCAAGACTGAAGACGTGGATCGCAGCATGTTTCTCGCCCCAGCGCTCGAGGTCGCTCCCCTGCTGCTCGGCGCCAGGCTCACCGTGCTCGGAAGCCCGGAAAGCGGATTCGCGGGCGTGCCCGTTACCCTGCGAATCACCGAAGTCGAGGCGTATCACGGCGTGGGCACCCCGGGGCCATACGACGCCGGCTCGCACTCCCGAGACCGCAAAACGGAGCGCAATGCGTCGATGTTCGGCCCACCAGGGCACGCCTACGTCTACTTCAGCTACGGCNNNAGGCGGGGCGATCCTCGAACCCGATACCTGATCGACAGCTCGCGCGAGGCCCGGGCAATGTCGCGAGTGCACTCGGAATCACGCGGCCAGAGCACGATGGTCGCGACCTTTTCGCCGCCCCATTCGATCTTCGTGCCGCGCCGGTGGCTTCGAGAAGGATCGCCGCCGGCCCACGGGTCGGCGTGAGCGGTGAGGCCGGCAGCGCTGCGTTTCCGTGGCGCTTCTGGATCGACGGCGACCCGACCGTGAGCGCGTATCGTCCGGGCAGGAACGTGCCGAAGTAGGTGGCTGTAGAAAGCCCACCAAAATCCCGCCAACATTTGGAGTCAGCACCCTTCGGCTCGCGCCTTTAATGTCGGAGGTGCCTGGTGTACTTGCCCCATGCACACCACCTCACCGTTTACCGATCGAGACGCCGCCGCGCTCGACTCGGTGGTGCGTGGTCTCGAGACCCTTGAGCAGCAGAGGCGTGAGGCCGATGCGGCCCAGATTCGGCTGTTTGCCCAGGCGCTCGCGTTAGCCTCACCTGCACGCGTTGGTCCAGGCACTGGTAACGGGGGCAGCGAGCGTGACCAGGCAGAGTTGGCCTATCGGTCGGTGCGCGCCGAACTCGCGCTGGCAACACGGTCGAGTGAGCACTCGATAGAGCGGCGACTGTCGCACGCCCACGAGCTCACGCGGCACTACCCCGACACTCTCGAGCGCCTCGCTTCTGGAGCGATCAGCCTCGCGCACACCGAGGTGATCGTCACTGCGGGGTACCCGATCGGCGAGGATGCCTCGGCTTTGGCCGTTGCTCGGCGTGCCGCATACGAGTCTGCAGCGCTCGAACACGCACGCTTCGAGACGCCGGCTCGTCTGCGACCGATCGCACGACGCCTGGCAACTCGGTACGCAGAGCGCACCCTCGACGAGCAGCACGCCGAGGCCTGTCAGCAGCGCCGGGTGTGGGTGACCGAGCGAGACGACGGAATGAGCGACCTCAGCGCGTACCTGCCCGCGGTGGAGGCACGCGCGATCTACGACAGGCTCACCAGCATGAGCATTGACCTGGCCGCGCAAGAGGTGGCTGCAGTAGGTGAGGTGGCTGCCGCGGGCGAGGTGGCCGTCTCGTCAGACAACTCGAGCGATAGATCGAGCGACGGCAGATCCACCGGTCGCCCACAACGGCGCACGCGCGATCAGTTACGTGCCGACATCCTCATCAGTCTTTTGACCACTACCACTCGCGATGAACTCGCAACTGGAGACGGCGGTGCCGCGAACGGCAATGCTGGCGCGAACGGAAACGCTCCTTCGAACGGCAACGCCCTCTCGGACGAGGGCACTTTCGAGAGCGGCGGCGATCAGGTCGGATCTGGCGTTGGCAACAACCACAACCTTGGCAACGACAGGGCTCGCGACGGTGTCCGGGCGCACATACAGGTGCTCGTCACTGACCGAACGCTCTTCGCGAAGACTCACCTTGCGTCGAAGTCTTTCGCCGGGATCCCCCTCGCCCCAGCCGAACTCGTCGGTGCCGGCCCGATCAGCACGCCCGAAGCGAGGCAGCTCGCTGCCGATGCCGAGCGCTGGGAGCTCATCACCCAACATCCGACTACCGGCGAAATCATCAGCGTGGACCGATACCGTCCGAGCGAGCAGATGCGCCGCCTGCTCGGTGCGCGAGATCTGCACTGCAGGTTTCCGGGCTGCAGTGCTCCCCTGCATCGCTGCGACCTCGATCACACGCTTGCCGCCGCGGACGGAGGCTCAACCAGCACCGCAAATCTCGCGCATCTCTGCCGGGGGCATCACACGCTGAAACACCATGGCGGCTGGCAGGTACGCCAGGAAGCCCAGGGGCTGTTGCACTGGAAATCGCCGACCGGTCGAAGCTACGTCGACCGTCCTCCCTCGAAAGTCAGATTCGAAGCGACGGCTCAGCCTGGGTGTGACCCGCCGGGGCTCTATAACGTGCCCTTCTAGAGGGCGCAGCGAGCTAGCCCAGCTGTACCGATGACACCAGCTGAACCAGCTGAACCAGCGAAACTAGCTGAACCAGAGCCCAAGCTCTCGCTCGGCCGAGAGCGTCGAATCGCTGCCGTGCACGAGGTTCTGCTGCACAGCAAGGCCCCAGTCGCGACCGAGGTCACCGCGGATGGTGCCGGGCGCAGCGGTCGTCGGGTCGGTGGTTCCCGCGAGCGAGCGGAAGCCCTCGATCACGCGGTTGCCCGAGACGCGCGCCGCAACCACCGGGCCCGACATCATGAATTCGACGAGGGGCTCGAAGAACGGCTTGCCCTGGTGCTCCTCGTAGTGCGCCTCGAGCAGCTCGCGGGCGGGGGTAACCATGCGCAGGTCGACGATGGTGTAACCCTTCGCCTCGATACGACGCAGGATTTCGCCGGAGAGCCCTCTCGCGACACCATCGGGCTTGACGAGTACCAGGGTCTCTTCTGCGTGCATGCTCACTCCTAAAAGATTTGAAAGTCTCCGAGAGCAAGTTTAGCGAGAATCGAGCTGCGAGCCTGATGCTTCGCCTGTCTCTGTCGTTGAGGCGGCAATCTGCTGCAGCAAAGTCAGCGTGTCTCGCACCACGCGGCGATGCAGGGCCTGTGGCTGGACGAGCGCATCGATGCTTCTCGCGAGCGGCAACCCCGCAATATCGAGCAGGGTGACGCCCTCGGAAAGCGCACCCCGCATTGTGTGCTTCGGCATCAAGGCAACAGCTTTGCCTGTGCGCACCAGCGCTGTGGCGACAAAGAATTCGTTCACCCGGTGTTTCACACGCAACGGGGCGCCCGCCGCGGCCGCAATCGTCGAAAGCAGCTCAGACAGAGGAAACCCCGGGTGCACCGAAACCCATTCTTCAGTGACCAATTGCTGCGGCGTGACACTTCTTTGCGAAGCGAGCGGATGCGAACTTGATACCGCCACACCGATCGGCTCCTCGAGCAATGGCACGACGAACAGGCGATCCCGCGGCCAGTCTGCCCCATGAGCGAGCCTATGCGCGATGACGATGTCGTGATCGAGGGTCAACTGCCCAAACTCATCGAACGACACATCGCCATCGCTCAACTGCAGGTCTGCAATGCTCTCGTCGAGCAAGCGGCCGAACCAGGCAAGCCCGGCGCTGTGAAAAGCCGAGACGCTCACACTCCCCTGTGGCTCCTCGAGAAACTGATCGACCGCCGAACGCGCCGCGGCAAGGCTCGATTCGATGCCCAAGCCCGCAACGACCAGCGCTCTTCCCGCGTCGGTCAGCACGGTGCGTCGCGCTCGCTTCTCTGTCAGCGGAACCTGAAACTCCGATTGCAACGCCGAAAGCTGCTGCGAAATGGCGGAGGCGGTAACGAGGTGGGCCGAAGCCACCGATGCGATGCTGCCGCGCTCATCGATCTCGCGAAGCATTCGAAGCTGCGTGATATCCATAAGCAAATACTAACGAAATAGGTAAATAGTTCGTGCTTCTTCTTACGTGTAGATCGCAAGAAACTATTCGCATGCGCAAAGCCTCACCCGATCTGCTGCTGGTTCTCGTCGCCATCGTGTGGGGCGGCAGCTATCTCTCAGCGAAGCAACTCGTCGCCGAGATCGGCGTCGAGCCCACCCTCGCGCTGCGCTACGGCATCGGCTCGCTCGGCATGCTCGGGTTCGCACTCATTCGGCGCACAGACAGGGCCGGTATCCGGCTCATTCTGTCAGGCGTGGTGCTCGGCTGTTCGCAAGCCAGCATCCTCTGGCTCGAGACCGCGGGGGTCGGCCGAACAAGCGCCACGAACGCTGGGATTCTTATTAGCCTCTCGCTGATCCTCACCCCACTGCTCGAGGCCGCCCTGCTGAAACGGAGGCTGCCCCTGCCGTTCTATCTCGCTGCAAGCGGGACCGTGCTCGGCATCGCCCTGCTCGCGTCAGGAAACGGGAGGCTTCGCGTACCGACCGGCGGCGACCTGCTTGTGCTCGTTGCCGCCGTTGTGCGTGCGGCGCACGTCACCGCGACGGCACGCGTGCTTCGTAAAGACGACAGCGTGGTCACCCTCGTCACTGTTCAAATGCTGGTTGGTGCGGTGCTCTTCGCCGCGCTGGCCGCGCCATCGGCAGCTTCGTGGGTGCGGCGACTCACCTTAGCCGGGATCGCAAACGCAGTATTCCTAGGCTTGGGCTGCAGTGTCTTCGCGTTTCTGGTGCAAGCCTGGGCAGTGCGGAAGACCTCGGCCGCGAGAGCCGCGTTGCTCATGGGCACGGAGCCTCTTTGGGCTGCTCTCATCGGCATCGTAATCGGCGCCGAAGCACTCGGGCTCGTGCAGCTCCTAGGCGCGATCCTCATCGTCGCAGGAAGCCTCGCTGGCAGCGCGATAGAACGTCGAAGACGCGAGCGCCGAATAGAGCCGCCGTCGGCAACGGCAAAGGCAACGGCATCAGCTGCTTCTGGCAATATCCTCAGTTCGCAAGCGACGCGTAGTGCTGAAGCCGCTGCCGATCGATCTGCGCGCCCTTGATCATGCAGTACACCCAGAGCGCGGTGAACAGCAGGCTGACGACGAGCGACGCGGGCAAGATGAACGCGGTCGCGAGCATGAGCGCGTGCACGATCCATCCCAGCCAGATGCCGACCTTGCCGATGCGCATGAATCCGAGCGCGAGCACGCAGGCGAGCGCAAGGCCGCCCGCAATCCAGAGCCCCAGCTCTCGCGGTTCGAGCAGGCTGAGCCCAAAAATAGCGAGGCCGATCAGCACGACCACGATCATCTCGAAGCCGAGTGTGATGGAGGCGAGCGCTCGCTGCGTTTTTGCCGCTACCTCGCCGCGACCGGCACCAGAGAGGCGCATCGCGGCGTTATGAGCCGCTGCTTCAGAGGGCGAGAGTTGCAGCTCCTCTTCGGGCTGTTCCGCCCGAGCAGCGTTCGTGTGAGACTTGGTGTTCACGCGACACCCCACCCCTCATTTCGCGAGCACAGGATTGCCTCGCCAGCGAGCAGCACCGATCCCGCAACGAGCACCGCGCGACCGTCGACTTGCCCCGCCCACTCGCGAGCGGCCTGGAGCGCCTCGGTCAGAGATTCCGACACCTCGGTGCTCCCCTCGCGCTCGAAACGTCCCGCGACCTGGTAGAGATCTTCTACGCCGAGCGTCCGAGCGGAGTCGATGGGTGAGAGAAACAGCGCATCAGTGATGGGCAGCAGCGCCGCGAGCACGCCCTCAGCATCTTTGTCTGCCATGATTCCGGTTACGAGCGCGAGCTCGGTGAACGCGAAGGACTCGGTGACGGCCCGGGCGAGCGCCTCGGCTCCGTGCGGGTTGTGAGCGGCGTCGACGTACACGATGGGTTCGTTGCCGATCAACTGCAGTCGGCCCGGTGAGGTGAGCCCGCCGAGCCCCTCGTCAAGTACCTCTTCTGGCAGCGGACGCTCCGCACCGAAGAATGCCTCGACCGCGGCGACCGCGAGTGACACGTTCTGCGCCTGGTGCGCTCCGTAGAGCGGAACGAATGCCGGATCGTACTCGTGGCCGTGCAGGCCGCGCAACGAGACCTGGCGGCCGCCGACAGCGAGCAGATCCTCGGTAACATCAAAGTCGCGAGCAGAAACGAAAATGCGAGCATCCTCGCGCTCGGCAGCCTCGACGAGTTCGACGAGCGCGGCCGAATCCTGCGCGGCGGTGACCACAGTGCTGCCCTGCTTCACAATGCCGGCCTTCGTGCGTGCAATCGTCTCGATGTCGGTGCCGAGCACCGCGGTGTGATCGAGATCGATCGGCGTGAACACGGCGACCTGAGCATCAGCAATGTTCGTCGCGTCCCACTCGCCACCCATGCCGACCTCGATCACAGCGACGTCGACAGGAGCATCGGCGAACAACGTGAACGCGAGCACGGCAAGCGCCTCGAAGAACGTGATCGCGCCCATGCCCTCGGCCTCGAGCTGCGCATCGAGCACCTCGAGCGGCAGCCGCAGCTCGTCCCAGGCGTCAGCAAGCACTTTGCCTCCGACCGGCACGCCATCGATCTGAAAACGCTCGGTGAAGTCGACGAGGTGCGGGCTGGTGAAGAGCCCCGTGCGCAGCCCGTGGGCACGCACGAGCGACTCGATCGCGCGACTCGTCGACGTCTTGCCGTTGGTGCCCGCAACCTGGATCACGGGGTACGACAGCTGGGGCGATCCGACGAGTTCGGCGAGACGCCGTACCGGCTCAATGCGCGGCCGCGGGTTCGCCTCACCGACGCGAGTCAGCAGCTCTTCATAGACCCGCTCTGCGGCTCGTTCTGCTCCGGTCATTATGCGCTCCTGCCAGTCGCGATCAGGCGTTGCTGCCGTGTACGTCGATCGTAATACCGAGTGGCGCTTTTTCGGTGCCGAGCGCGCTCGCGACGGTGTTCGAAAGTGCACTCGCAGCCTCATCGGCAGCAGGGGCCTCGACTGACGAAACGGTCAGCTCGGCAGCAAGGGTCTCACCCTTGATCAGCTCGGCGTGCGCTTCGAGCGCCGAAGCAAGCGAGGCCGCAGCCGCGAGCTTCAGCACGATGCGGTCACTGACCTCGAGACCTGCGTTCTTGCGCGCCTCCTGCACCGCACGAATCGCATCGCGGGCGATGCCCTCGGCCTCGAGCTCGGGCGTGGTCTCGGTGCGCAGCAGCACGAAGCCGCCACCGGCCAGCAGACCGAGCACGTCGCGGCTGTCTTCACCCGAGGTGGTCGAAAGAGTGAGCTCGTACTCCCCCGCCTCAAGCGCAATCCCGCCTGCGGTCACCACACCGTCTTGCTCGCTCCAGTCGCCGGCCTTCGCGGACTTGATCACCTGCTGCACGTTCTTGCCAAGGCGGGGCCCCGCGGCGCGAGCGTTCACGGTCAGGGTCTGCACGATGCCGTATTTCTCGGCGCTGTCGTCTTTCAGGCGCTTCAGTTTCACCTTCTTGACGTTCAGTTCTTCGGCGAGGATCGTGGCAAACGGTTTCAGCGCGCTCTTGCGGGCAGTAACCACCTTGAGCTTCGCGAGCGGCAGACGCACGCGAAGCCGCTCGGCCTTGCGCAGTGCGAGTGCCTGCGAGGTGATCTGGCGCAACTCATCCATTGCCTCGACGAGCTCGTCGTCGACCGGGAATGCGTCTGCTGCTGGCCAGTCCTCGAGGTGCACCGAGCGGCCAGCGCTGCGACCGTCAACATACCCAAGGCCTCGCCACAGCTCTTCGCTCACGAGCGGAGCAAGCGGCGCCGCAACCCTTGCGACAGTCTCGAGCACGGTGTAGAGCGTGTCGAAGGCCTGCTTGTTCTCTGCACGGCCATTCTCGCCAGTCACGCCCTCCCAGAAGCGGTCGCGTGAACGGCGCACGTACCAGTTGGTGAGCACCTCGGCGTAATCGCGCAGTGCCTCGGCCGCAGAGGTGGTGTCGAGCCCCTCGAGATGGGCCTCAACGTCGCGCACGAGCCGACCGGTCTTCGCGAGAATGTAGCGGTCGAGCGGATCTGAGCTGTCGGTGCGCCACTCGGCGTCATAGCCGTCGGCGTTCGCATAAAGGCTGAAGAAGTACCAGGTGCTCCAGAGCGGCAGCAAGAACTGGCGCACGCCCTCGCGGATGCCCTCTTCGGTGACGATCAGGTTGCCGCCGCGTACGACGGGCGAGGCCATCAAGAACCAGCGCATCGCGTCTGAGCCGTCGCGGTCGAAGACCTCGTTCACGTCAGGGTAGTTGCGCAGGCTCTTCGACATCTTGTTGCCGTCGCTGCCGAGCACGATGCCGTGGCTGATTACGCTCTTGAACGCCGGGCGATCGAAGAGCGCGGTCGCGAGCACGTGCATCACGTAGAACCAGCCGCGGGTCTGCCCGATGTACTCAACGATGAAGTCGGCGGGCTGGTGCTCGTCGAACCAGTCCTGGTTCTCGAACGGGTAGTGCGCCTGCGCGAACGGCATCGATCCCGAATCGAACCACACGTCGAAGACGTCCTCAATGCGGCGCATGGTCGACTGACCGCTCGGGTCGTCGGGGTTCGGCCTGGTCAGCGAGTCGATGTATGGGCGATGCAGGTCGACCTCGCCGGTTTCGGGGTTCACCGGCAGCGTGCCGAAGTCGCGCTCGAGTTCTTCGAGCGAGCCATACACGTCGACGCGCGGGTAATCGGGGTTGTCGCTCTTCCAGACAGGAATCGGGCTGCCCCAGTAGCGGTTGCGGCTGATCGACCAGTCGCGCGCACCCTCGAGCCACTTGCCGAACTGCCCGTGCTTCACGTTGCCCGGCACCCAGGTGATCTCTTCGTTGAGCTCGAGCATGCGCTCCTTGATCTCCGTGACGCGCACGAACCAGCTCGAGACCGCCTTGTAGATCAGCGGGTTGCGGCAGCGCCAGCAGTGCGGGTAGCTGTGCTCGTAGCTCTGCTCGCGCAGCAGTCGGCCGCTCTCGCGCAGCAGGCGGATCAGCGGGCGGTTCGCCTCGAACCAGAGCTCTCCGGCCACATCGGTGACGGCGTTCACGAAACGACCGCCGTCGTCGAGGCTCACGATCGTGGGCATGCCAGCAGCCGAGGTGATGCGCATATCGTCTTCGCCGTAGGCGGGCGACTGGTGCACGATACCGGTGCCGTCGCTCGCTCCAACGTAGTCGTCTACGAGCACGCGCCAGCAGTTCTCGGTGCCCCACTTCTCGACGTCGGTGTAGTAATCGAAGATGGGCTCGTACTCGACGTTCTCGAGGTCAGCACCGAGCACGGTGCGCTCGACGGCGTCGCGCGCCTCATCAGCCGATGCGTAGCCGAGATCCTTCGCGTAGTTTCCGACGAGATCCTTGGCGAGCAGATAGCCCGCCACAACCGCGTACTCGATAGCCGGCCCGACCGCGAGAGCGGCGTTCGTCGGCAGCGTCCAGGGCGTGGTCGTCCAGGCGAGCGCCCGCACACCCTCGAGACCGAGCTCGGCAGCGCGCGATCCTCGCAGCGGAAACGTCACCGTCACCGAAGGATCTTGCCGCATCTGATACACGTCGTCATCCATGCGCAGCTCGTGGTTCGACAGCGGAGTCTCGTCGCGCCAGCAGTATGGCAGCACGCGGTGCCCCTCGTAGGCGAGACCCTTGTCGTGGAGTTGCTTGAACGCCCAGAGCACGCTCTCCATGAAGCTCAGGTTGAGCGTCTTGTAGTCGTTCTCGAAGTCGACCCAGCGCGCCTGGCGGGTCACGTACTCTTCCCACTCCTTCGTGTAGAAGAGCACCGACTCCTTGGCCTTCTTATTGAAGACATCGATGCCCATGTCTTCAATCTCGCTCTTCTCGGTGATGCCGAGCTGCTTCATCACTTCGAGCTCTGCGGGAAGACCGTGCGTGTCCCAGCCGAAGCGACGCTCGACCTTCTTGCCGCGCATCGTCTGAAAGCGCGGAAACACGTCTTTTGCGTAGCCGGTCAGCAGGTGCCCGTAGTGCGGCAGGCCGTTCGCGAACGGGGGGCCGTCGTTGAAGACCCACTCCTCGCAGCCCTCGCGCTGCCTGATCGACTCGCGGAACGTATCGTTCTGCTTCCAGAACGCGAGCACACCCTGCTCGATCGCCGGAAACCTCGGCGAGGGCGAAACACCCTCGGTGCTGCGCTCAGCTGAATCGCTGCTTGGTTCGGTCGCAGCGTGCTTCGGCTGCTTCGCCGCGACTGCGTCGGTCTGCTGCTTGGGGTACGTCATGAGGTCTCCGGCTGTAGATGTTCGTGATGCGTGCATCTGCCGGGACGAGCGAGAACCACCGTTCTCCCCCGCGGTACCACCCCGCTTGCCTCGTCGCCGCCTGCGCGACCCTCGGCCTCTTCGTTCGGCTGTAACGGGCCGTACCCGTTCGGTTCTAATGAGCTGCTGCGATTCCCGTCGAGGTTTCTTATCGAAATTTCTCATCGAAAAGGATCGCGGCCGCCGTTCTTCCGAAGACTCCCCGGTGATGGCCGGTTCGCGGTCGTTGCCTTTATTCTATGCCATCGGGTTCCGATGCATCTGGCACCCACTCGAGAATATCGCCTGGCTGGCACTCGAGCACCCGGCAGATCGCGTCGAGCGTGGTGAAGCGCACGGCCTTTGCGCGCCCATTCTTTAGTACTGAAACGTTCACCGGCGTGATGCCGATCGCGTCTGCAAGCTCGTTCACTCCCATCTTCTGCTTTGCGAGCTGCACGTCAAGATTGATCAGTATCGACATCAGACCACCTCTTCAAGCTCGCTCTGAAACGCAGTCGCCTGACGCAGCAGCGCTCGCATAACTAGAATGACGAGCGCGAGCGCCAGGCAGGTGAGTGTGATGAACACCCCGATCGCCGCGATCGGCCCCGGCACGCCGATGCCCAGTGTCGCGACCACGACGACGGTCGCCACGGCCGTGCAGGCCATTCCGAGAAGCACGCACACCAGCACACCGTTGACCGCCGAGAACGCGCGCTCGTTGAAGATGCGGCCCTCGGTAGCAAACGTCGCGAGTCGCCATACGAAGACCAGGCCGACCTGCGCGCAAAGCATGAACGCGAAGACGCATCCCCAGAGCACGAACATAATGCCCACGTCGTCGCCGAACTCCTCGCGAAGGCCCTCGCCGAGGCCGAGCACGATGACCACTTGAAAGACCAGAAGCGACAGGAGCAAGAGCACAATCAGCGTCTTCAGCGCGGCAATGATTCCTTTACTCACAAAACTGTCCAATCGTTTAGCGATCTATTTCTATCGTTAAACGATATACACTGCAGCTCTCCACGCAAGCCATCGGCGCCAGCCTTTTTCCCGGCCCACGCAGAAAACCGCTGCCCACATTAATCACATTCACCACCCAGCCCGCTCCAATACTTGCGAGCATCGGCCGCCTTCGGTAACGACTGGGTAACGATACGTCAATGAAGTAATACCTGATCAGAAGCAATTTACTTACTTCTTCGCGCCCAAGATCGACGCTGCTCACCTTGATATGTGCAATACAACCTTGCTAGCGTCGAAGGTAGCGATGAGTGCGGTTCTCACATTCATGTGCTGATTCTGCAGGAAATGTTCGCGCCGAAAGATGGTGCACGACGCAGGTCAGTGGAATGCGAGTGAACCGCCCCCGCAATACATAATCGGGCCTTTTGAGAGGCCACCCGGTCAGCGGTGCCATTTTGGCATCGCAGCCCGGCGCGCTGTTTTGGCGCGCCGTATTGCCAGGAGAACTACAAAGGAGCGAAGCGTGAGCTTACCCACTGCCCAGACAGAGGTGCGCCCCGGCGCGCCCGACATGAGAGCGAGACCGGCAGTCGCGGTGAGCGGCGCGTACAAAGTTTTTGGCAAACGACCAAAGGAAGCTGTGGCGAAACTCCGGGCTGGCGCGAGCCGCGACGACGTCAAAGCGCTTGGCACCGCCGCGGTGATCGACGCTTCGTTCGAAGTTCGGCAGGGCGAGATCTTCGTGGTGATGGGGCTGTCGGGTTCGGGCAAGTCGACCCTCATTCGAATGCTCAACGGCCTCAACTCGACTACCGACGGCTCAATCACCGTGCTCGGCGAAGAGGTCGTCGGCCGCGACGCGAAAGACCTGCGCGAATTGCGGCGTCGCAGTATGTCGATGGTGTTTCAGCACTTCGCGCTGCTCCCCCACCGTACGGTGATCGAGAACGTCGCCTACGGCCTCGAACTGCAAGGAGCGCCGGGGGCGGATCGGCTCGATCGAGCACGCCACTGGCTCGAGCGGGTCGGCTTGGCCGGGTGGGAGCAGAGCCTGCCAAGCGAGCTCTCCGGCGGAATGCAGCAGCGCGTCGGCATCGCGAGGGCGCTCGCCGCCGATACCGACGTGCTACTCATGGACGAGGCGTTCTCCGCGCTCGACCCCCTGATCAGACGCGAGATGCAAGAACAACTCGTCGAGTTGCAACAAGAGCTCGGCAAGACCATCGTCTTCATCACCCACGACCTCAACGAGGCCATGTTTCTCGGTGACCGCATCGCCGTGATGCGCGACGGTCGCATCGTGCAGATCGGTACGCCCAACGAGATTCTCACCGATCCAGCTAACGACTACGTCTCGCAGTTCGTGCAAGACGTAGACCGCGCCAGGGTGCTCACCGCAGCCGACGTCATGGAGCCACCACACGCCGTCGTGTTCGCCTCGGCTGGCCCCCGCACTGCACTTCGTCTGATGCGCGACCAGCAGACCTCGGCCTGCTTCGTCACCACCTCGAATCGCAAACTGCTCGGAGTGGTGCGCGACAAAGACGTGCTGCGTCAGGTGCGCGAAGGCAGCACCGACCTGACCGAACGACTGCGCCCAGCGCCCGGCGTGGTGCAAAAGGATCAGCTCATCGCAGATCTCTTCGAGCTCGCCGTCGAGAGCCATCTTCCGGTCGCAGTCACAGATGAACAGGATCGCCTGATCGGCGTCGTGCCGCGTGTCACACTGCTCGCAGCCTTGGCCGACCTTCCCACCACGACGACCGAGATCCCGATCATCGAGCCAACACCGGACGTTTCTGCGGCGGCGATTACCGAGGCCCTGAACGGTGCCGCGCCCGAAGCCGAAGCCGACGATGAGAAGGAGTGCCCGCGATGAACCCCGAACTGCCCCGCCTGCCACTGGGCGATTGGGTGAAAGTCGCACTCGATTGGTTCCAGTCGAACTTCGAGTGGTTGCTCGATTTCTTCACCATCGTGTTCAAGGGCTCCGTCGAGGGTCTCGTGAGCGTGCTCGTCGCGGTGCCCTACCCCGCGTTGATTGTCGTGTTTGCCCTGGTCGGCTGGCTCGTTCGCTCTTGGAAGCTCGCTGTGGGAACCGTACTCGGATTCCTGCTGATCGTGCTCATGGGATTCTGGGAGAATGCGATGCAGACGCTCAGTATGGTGATCGTCTCGACCGTCGTTTCGATTATCATCGCGATCCCGCTCGGCATACTCGCAGCGAGAAATGATCGTTTCAGCGCATTCATCAAGCCGGTGCTCGACTTCATGCAAACGATGCCAGCGTTCGTGTGGCTGATCCCGGCCGTGCTCTTCTTCAGTATCGGCTTCGCGCCAGGCGTGTTCGCGACGATTATCTTCGCGATGCCGCCAGGCGTGCGTTTCACCGAGCTCGGAATTCGCGGCGTCGACGCCGAGACGGTTGAGGCCGGGTACGCTTTCGGTGCAACGCCAGGTCAGATCTTGCGCGGGATCCAGCTGCCCCTTGCCATGCCGACCATCATGGCTGGCATCAACCAGGTCATCATGCTCTCACTCTCGATGGTGGTGCTCGCGGGCATCGTCGGTGCCAATGGCCTCGGCAAGGATGTCGTGACCGCGGTATCTACCGCCCGCGTGGGGCTCGGTGTCGAAGCTGGACTGAGCATCGTCGTCATCGCGATCTTCCTCGACCGCGTGACGGCGGCGCTCGGAAACCCGGCCGAATACCCCCAGTCTCTGCTCGGCGCGCGCCGCCGCAGAAAGAAGCTCGCCCGTGCCTGACGGCCGACACACCTCGGCGAGACCTCACCCAATCACAGTGCACCCGCACTGGACGAAAGGAACCCCAATGAAGAAGCTAAGACTCACCGGTGTGCTCGCACTCGGAGCGGCGGCGAGCCTCTTGCTGGCCGGCTGCGCAAGCGGAAGCGAGCCAGAAGGCGGCGCAGCGGGCGACACCATCACGCTCGGTTTCATCCCGTCATGGACCGACGGTTTGAGCACCGCGTACCTGCTCGCAAACCAGCTCGAGCAGCTCGGCTACGACGTCGAGATGGAAGAACTCACCGAAGCAGGTGTGCTGTACGCGGGCCTCTCGAAGGGCGACATCGACATCTATCCCTCGGCATGGTCCGAAGTCACTCACGCCGAATACATGGCCGAGTTCGGTTCAGAGATCGAGGATCTCGGCGCCTACTACGACAACGCCAGCCTGACGATCGCCGTTCCCAGCTACACCGACATCGAATCGCTTGATGAGCTCGCTGCGAACGCCGACAAGTTCGGCGGCGAGATCATCGGTATCGAACCGGGAGCCGGTCTCACGGGAGTCGCGCAGGACTCGATGATGCCCGCCTACGGCCTTGACGGGAAGTACGAACTCATCACTTCTTCGACCGCGACCATGCTCACCGAGCTCGGCAGCGCGATCGACAAGAAGGAGGATATCGTTGTCACTCTTTGGCGTCCGTTCTGGGCCTACAACGAGTACGACGTGAAGGATCTGAAGGACCCGCTTGGCGCAATGGGCGAGTCCGAGGCTCTGCACTTTCTCGGAAAGAAGGGCTTCGCAGAACAGTACCCTGACATCGCCGAGCTCATCGCCGGCATCAAGCTCGACGACGCAGCCTACGGCTCGCTCGAGGGGCTCGTCACGGGTGGTGACTACGAGGACGACCCCGCGGGGGCAGTCACTGCCTGGATCGCAGAGAATCCAGATGCGTTCTCAACGCTGATCGCAGCGAAGTAGCGGCCAGGTCGGCGACCCTCATGAGGGTCGCCGACCGCTCACCCTTTGCGCAACTTGCGCACGAGAAACACGACGAGACGCCAGCCCACGAGAGCCAGGCCGAGCGTGCCTGTCGCAACCAGCACGAACGGTAGCGGCGCACCACCTTCGGTGAACGCTACTCGTAGCACCATGCCGAGCACGAGGGTGCCCCACCAAACGGCTAGACCGGTGCGCCCGACTGCAAACGGCCGGCGCCAAGCAGCCGAAGCCACCCACGCGAACGCGAGAGCAAGCAAAAACGGCCAGGCAGTTTGCCAAAGGCCCGCAATCGTTGCGGCCTCTTCGTGCTGAGAACGCCCCGCGGCGGCGAAGCCGATCACGCAGATGGTGTCGGCCAGCGCGGCAAGCGCCACGGGCACTGGCCGCGATTGTCTCTCAGCGACGGTCTTAGTCACTCTGCTGTGCGTGCAACGCGATCTTGCCGAGCACGCCGTTTACGAAGCGTGCGCTGTCGTCGGTCGAGTACTGCTTGGCGAGCTCGACCGCCTCGTCGATTGCGACCGCGGCCGGAACCTCTGCATTGTGCAGCAGCTCCCAAGAAGCGAGACGCAACACAGCGCGATCGACGTTCGGCATTCGATCGATCGTCCACCCCTGCGCGTAGCTCGAGATCAACTCATCGATTTCTTCGCGATGATCGGCGACACCGTCGACGATCTCGCGGGCGTACAGCCACGAAGCAGCGCGATCGGGCTCCCCGGCCGCGCGCTTCGCCTCTGCTGCGACGATGTGCGCGAGCGATTCGCCGCGCACATCAGCCTGAAACAGCATGTCTAGCGCGCGTTTGCGCGCTTTGGTACGTGCAGACAACTGAGGATCAGTCGTTGACTCGGCCGAGGTAGTCACCCGTGCGGGTGTCGACCTTGACTCGGGTGCCGGTCTCGAGGAAGAGCGGCACCTGAATCTCTGCGCCGGTCTCAACGGTGGCGGGCTTGGTGCCGCCGGTCGAGCGATCGCCCTGCAGGCCTGGCTCGGTGTAGGTCACCTCGAGCACTACCGATGCGGGCAGCTCGATGTAGAGGGGCTCGCCCTCGTGCAGCGCGATCTGCACGTCGAGGTTCTCGAGCATGAACTTCGATGCGTCGCCGACGACGGTGGCCGAAACGGTCAGCTGGTCGTAGTCGCTCTTGTCCATGAAGACGAAGTCGGCGCCATCCTGGTACAGGTACTGGAAGTCGCGACGGTCAACGCTCGCGGTCTCGATCTTCGCACCGGCGTTGTAGGTCTTGTCGATGATCTTGCCCGAGACGACGTTCTTCTGCTTGGTGCGCACGAACGCACCGCCCTTGCCCGGCTTCACGTGCTGAAACTCAACCACGCTCCAGAGCTGACCGGCCTCCTTGATTACGGTGCCGTTCTTGATGTCGTTCGAGGTTGCCATGCGGTGTTACTCCGGTTCGGGTAGGGAAAAGGATCAAGCGCCAAAGCGCGCCGATCTATCTTACACCGCTTACCCTCTTGCACACTGAACGCCGTGCCCGGCTCATCACGCACGCCGCGACGCGAGCGTTTGCAGAACATCGACAAAGAATGAGTTCGATAATTGGCAACTACCCTAGGGTCGAATCATGCACATGATCTTCAGAACGCTCTGGCACCTGTGGTTCGTCGGCCCTCGCGGCAGCAAGCTTTCATTCACCGATGTGTCTCGCTCGCGGTTTCGGGTGTGGCCCACCGATCTCGACATTCTGAACCACATGAACAATGGCAAGTACCTGTCAGTCATGGACATCGGTCGCTTCGACCTGATGCAGCGCAACGGCGTGTGGCAGCTGTTCAAAGACGAGGGCTGGTACCCAGTGGTCGTCGGCCAGACCATCTCGTACCGCAAGTCGCTCAACCCGTGGAAGCGCTTTTGGATCGAGTCGAAGATTCTCGGCTATGACGACCAGGCCGTATACATGGAGCAGCGCTTCGTGCGGCCGGATTCGAAGCATCGGCCAGAGGTGTACGCGAGAGCCTATGTTCGGGCGAGGATCCTGCGCCGCTCTGGCGGAGTTGTGCCGGTGCCAGAGCTGATCGAGAAGACCGGAGCCAACCCTGACGAACTGTTCGTGCCCGCCGAGGTGCTCGAGTGGGGCCAGATGACGAAGCTGCCCTCAACGCGTGCCGACGCGGTGAGCACCTGGGAGTAGGCCTCACACGCGCTCGAGCAGCGCGATGAACATCGCGTCGGTGCCGTTGCGGTGCGGCCAGAGCTGCGCGTGCAGCGCGCCACCAGCAAGATCAAGCTCACCTCGCGAGACCTCGTTCAGCACGCGCTTCGCGTCGATCTCTCGCAGCTCAGAGTGGCGCTTCAGCAGCCCGTCGAGCACGACCCGGGTCTCGGCGCGATGCGGCGAGCAGGTGACGTAGGCGAGCAGACCGCCCGGGGCAAGATGCGGGACGGCCGCTTCGAGCAGATCTCCCTGCAGCTCGGTGAGCGCGGGCAGATCGGTCGGTTGTTTTCGCCAGCGCGCCTCGGGCCTGCGACGGAGCGCACCAAGACCCGAGCAGGGGGCATCGACGAGGATGCGGTCGAATGCTCCCCCGCCGAAGGCATCGTCGTCGCGCCCGTCATGAGAGACGACCTCGACCGTGTCAGGGGTTGCTTCGATCGAGCGCCGCACCAGCTGGGCACGGTGCTCGGCGACCTCGTTCGCGCGCACGGTCGCGCCCGAAAGCGCAGCCTCGGCGCCGAGCACCGCCGTCTTGCCACCCGGACCCGCACAGAGATCGAGCCAACGCTCCCCCTCGCGCACTGGCCGCGCACGGGTCAGTGCGAGTGCGGCAAGCTGCGAACCCTGATCTTGCACGCGCACATAGCCGTCTGGGGCGTCGATCGCGTCGAGCGCGCGCGCAGGATCGCCGCCCTCGAGCTCGAGGCCGAGCGGCGATACGCCAGCCACGACAAGCTCGCGCCCGCGCTCAGGGTCGCTGCCGAGCGCGGCGGCGGTTTCGGCGTCGAGGCCCGCACCGGGCAGCAGCACGAGGTTGACCTTCGGCGGGGTGTTGTCTGCCTCGAGGAGCGCCTCAAGCTCACTATCGCGGCCCTCGGCCCGCAGCGCGTCACGCAGCGCGCGCACGATCCATGCCGGGTGCGAGCTGCGAGCCGCGAGCGCCTGGTCGGCGCTATCGGCCTCCTCGTCGATGCGGTCGTTCCACTCGTCGTTCGTCGCGCGCCCGACGCTGCGCAGCACGCCGTTCACGAAGCCGGCCGCCGCCGGGTTCGCGACTTTGCGCTGCAGCTCGACGCTCTCGTTGACCGCCGCGTGCGACGCAGTGCGCATGGCGAGCAGCTGATGTGCGCCCAGCCGAAGCACGCGCAACGTTCGTTCGTCGATGCGATCGACCGATCGGCCCGAGGCAAGCTCGAGAATGCGGTCGTAGCGGCCCTGCCCGCGCAGTGTGCCAGCGACGAGCTCGGTCGCGAGCGCGGCGTCGCGCCCATCGAGGTTCGCGGCATGAATGCGCGAGGGCAGCGCGAGGTTTGCATAGGCATCACGCTCGTCGACGTCGCGCAGCACGTCATAGGCGACCAGCCTCGCGGGCGACACCCTGCCGCCACGGCGCTGCGCTCTTGGCGCGCGTTCGCCGCTCACGACAGCACCGCCTCTCCACCGCGGCCCCGCAACCAGTCGGCCCCCGCCATCGCCGCCTTGCCCGCTGGCTGCACGCGCACCAGTTCGAGCGAGGCATCGGCAAGGTCGAGGATCGCCCGCCCAGATGCCAGTCGCACGGTTCCGGCGATGCGATCCAGCTCGGCTGCTGCTGAATCATCGTTGGTGGCACGCAACTCGAGTATCTTGAGCGGCTGCTCGTCGTAGTGCACAAACGCACCCGGCTCGGGCGTCACACCTGCCCAGTGCGCGAGCACCGAGGCTGCCGGCAGCGAAAGGTCGAGGCGCCCGTCTGCCCGTTCGAGCTTGTGGGCGTAGCTCGCCTCGCCTGTCTGTTGCTCGCCCGCTGCCGGATCCTTTTCGAGTGCCTCGATCGCCCGCTGCAGTGCATCGGTACCGAACGAGGCCAGCTCGGTGAGCGCCTCACCCGCGCTTGTGCCTGGCGCAAAGTCGCGTGCATCGCGGCTGAGCACCGCGCCCGCATCGAGCGCCGCAACCAGGCGAAACACGGTGACCCCGAGGCGCAGTTCGCCGGCCATCAGCGCGCGCTGCACGGGAGCAGCGCCTCGCCAGGCGGGAAGATCGCTGAAGTGCAGATTGATCCAGCCGTGCGGCGGCAGCGAGAGCAGAGGCTCGCGCACGAGACCGCCGTAGGCGACGATCACGCCGAGTTCGGCGCCGAGCCCTCGAGCCCATTCGGTTGCGGCCTCGTCGAGCCGGTTCGCCTTGTAGATGGGCAGACCGAGTTCGCTCGCCGCCCGCGCAACCGGCGACGGAGTGAGCACGCGCTTACGGCCGAGCGGGGCGTCGTCGCGGGTGAGCACGCCTACGATCTCGTGCTGTGCGGCGAGCCGCCGCAGGCTGGGCACGGCGAACTCTGGGGTTCCGGCGAAGACAATGCGCATCGTTCTATTCTCGCAGAAGCCACGATGGTACAGACCCGGGCGTTCTGAGTGCTATGCTCGCCTCATGCATTTCTCAAAGCAGTGGTGGATCGTCTAGCGGCGGTCACCTTGAGTTTGCATATTTTCTGAAACCAACACCGCCTCTCGAAGGCGGTGTTTTTGTTTTCGGGTGGCGAGACACCCTAGGAGAACCCCCATGACCGAAACCCAGCAGAGCAGCTACCGCGCGGACGAGCACGGATACTTCGGCGAGTTCGGTGGCGCGATTCTGCCACCGTTTCTCGTAGAGCCCATGGCCGAGGTTGCCGCGGCCTACGAAATCGCCCGCAACGATCCGGAGTTTCAGCATGAGCTGCAGTCGCTGCTGAGCAAGTATGTCGGCCGCCCCTCGCTGCTCTACTTCGCTGAGAACCTGACCCGTAAGCTCGGCGGCGCGAAGGTCTACCTCAAGCGCGAAGATCTGAACCACACGGGTGCGCATAAGATCAACCACACCCTCGGCGAGGCGCTGCTGGCAAAACGCATGGGCAAGACCAAGGTGATCGCTGAGACCGGTGCCGGCCAGCACGGCGTCGCGCTCGCGACCGCGGCGGCCCTCGTCGGCCTTGAGTGCGAGATTCACATGGGCGCGATCGATGTCGAGAAGCAGCACCCGAACGTGGTGCGTATGGAGCTGCTCGGCGCGAAGGTGGTTCCAGTTGAGCGCGGCGGGCGCTCGCTCAAGGAGGCGGTCGACTCGGCGTTCGAGGTCTACGCGGCATCGCCCGACGAGTACCTCTTCGCGATCGGCTCGGTCGTGGGCCCGCATCCCTTCCCATCGATGGTGCGCGACTTCCAATCGGTCGTCGGCCGCGAGACTCGCGCGCAGATTCTCGAGACCGAGGGCCGCCTGCCCGACGCCCTCGTCGCCTGCGTCGGCGGCGGTTCGAACGCGATGGGGCTCTTCGACGCATTTCTTGAAGACGAATCGGTGCGCGTGATCGGCGTCGAGCCGGCCGGCGAGGGCCTGGACACCGACAGGCACGCGGCCACGATGACGCTCGGCACGATCGGCGACATTCACGGCATGCACACCAAGGTGCTGCTCGACGAGCACGGCGAGCCGGCCCCCGTGCACTCGATCGGCTCGGGAATCGACTACCCCGGCGTCGGGCCTCAGCACGCCCACCTCGAACAGATCGGCCGCGGCGAGTACGTCACTGTCACCGACGCAGAAGCACTCGATGCGTTTCAGATGCTCACCCGCGTCGAAGGCATTATTCCGGCGCTCGAATCATCGCACGCGCTGGCGCACGTCGTGAAGCTCGCACCCACGCTGCCCGCAGACGCCATCATCGTCGCGAACCTCTCGGGTCGCGGTGACAAGGACGTCGACTTTGTCGCGGAGCGCCTGAAAAAGTGACACTCTCAGTCTGGATATCGTTGTTGGTGGCCGGCATCGCCATCAGCCTGACCCCTGGGGCGGGGGCCATCAACACGATGTCCAACTCGATGCGAGAAGGCTGGCTTCGATCGATCTGGGGCATTCTCGGGCAGCAACTCGGCATGATCGCGCACATCGTGATTGTCGCGGCCGGTGTCGGGCTCATCGTCTCGCGTTCGCCGATCCTGTTCAATGTCGTTCGTTACGCTGGTGCGGCCTATCTGGTCTACCTCGGCGTGCGCTTGATCTTGATCAAGACCGATGCCGCGGAGCAGCCGGAGGAGTCATCGGCGCTCACCCATGAGCCTGCATGGTCGCTGGTGCGACGCGGTTTCTGGGTGAACTTCTTGAACCCGAAGTCGATCGTGTTCTTTCTCGCGTTCCTGCCGCAGTTCATCAGAATGGATCGGCCGGCCCTGCCGCAGTACTTGATATTCACCGCAACCATCGTGATCGTCGACATTATTCTGATGTGGGGCGTCTTTGCGGGCGCCGCTCGACCGTTTCGACGCCTCACCTCGACGCCCCGGGGCCGCCGCACGATCAACTGCGTCTTCGGCGCGCTGTTCATCGTTGTGGCCGGGCTGCTGCTTCTGATGCACTGAGCGTGCAGGCTGAATCGGGTCGGGCGATGCGCACCTACCCGTTGAACACCCCGCGGTCGTCGAATCGCAGCCGCAGTGCCTCGGGTCTCGCGCGGCCAGGGGGTCGGCCGCCGACTCGTGACGAGGATCCGGCGGCGTCGGCGACAAGCGCACCTCGAAGGCGTTTCGCGACCTCAGCTCCCTGCCCGTAGTCGAACCGCACGATCGCACGCACCAGCTTTGCAGCAGCGTCTCCCCCGCGTGGCGTACGTTCGGTCACCGGCGTCGGCCCGAGCGTATCGACACCCGCAAGTTGACCGAGCGCAGCGAGGGCACGGTCGACCTCGTTGCGCCCGCCGGTCACGCTCGCGACGCGCACGGCCGGCGGATAGCGCAGCTGCTGACGGTCATGCAGCTCTGCACGAAGCCACTCGTCGACGCGCCCGGTGACGAACGCCTGCACCGCTGGACCGCTGCCCGAGGCAAGCACGCAGCGAGCGTCGGGGGCCGCGAGCGCAGCTGCGTTCTGCCACCAGCGCATGCAATCTTCGGCCGCGCGCAACGACTCGAGGCCCAGTAGGCGGTCTACATCGAGCAGCACCACCGCCCGATACCCGCCCGCGGCAATCGGTTCGGCTCCCCGCGTGGCGACGATGAGTGCGGGGCGCGAATCGACCCGCTCGTGCGGGTGCGCCCCGTCGCTCAGCACGATTCTCGTTCCCGGAAACTGCCGCTGAAACTGCTCGGCGGTGCGCTCGGAGCCTGCGCCGCGCTGCGAGAGTCTCGTGCCGCGACACTCGGGGCAGCGCCACGCACC
>DDEV01000055.1:0-4352 GCA_002336855.1 Leucobacter sp. UBA1945
GTGCGCGACTACCGGCAGGCCAGCCGCTCGGGCCGCCTCGACGATCGCGCGGAACACCTCGTCGGAGAACACCGGCCCGGCCTCGCGGTTGCTCGCGATCTTGACCGCCGAGGCTCCGTGTGTTGCCATTTCGTGCACCGCGGCTGTCGCATCTGCCTCGGTCGCGACCTCGCGGTACGTCGCCTCGGGCGCCCATGATCGGTTGGACGGATAACCGCCTGGAGGCGTGAGAAAGGCTCCCGCGTAGAGCACCTCGGGTGGGCGCGCGGGGTTCGGATCAGCGCCAGCGAGACTCGCGGCTTGTGCCGTCTGCGCGAGCTGCGCCAGGGACGCGGGGTCTCCACCGAGGTCGAGCACCCGAGTGATCGGCGAGCCCGCGAGAGCCGTCGGATCGATGAGGTGCAGGTGCACGTGCCAGTCGGTGAATCCGCCGGTCACGACTCCTGAGTCGAGCGGCGTGGCCGATCCTCGCGCCGCACCCTCAAGAAACTCGACCCGCCACCCCGAGCTCTCCTGGTTATTGGAATTTCCAATAACCAGTGTTTGGGAGGGAGACGCCCCTTCTGTTTTCTCGTTATTGGAATTTCCAATAACGAGAAGGGAGCGGGTGAGCGTCGCGAGGCGCCACCGCCCCGAAGCGTCGAGACAGGTGACGACCGTGCGATCCTCGTGGCTCATCGTGATGCCGCAACCAAGCTTGAAACCGAGGCCAACCGGGGCTACGCCGCGCCGATCTCGGTGCGCACCGCGAACAGCTCGGGGAAAAAGGTGAGCTCGAGGGCGCGCTGCAAGAAGCTCACGCCGCTCGACCCGCCGGTGCCGATCTTCATTCCGATCGTGCGGGTGACGACGCGCAGGTGCCTAAAGCGCCAGAACTGAAAGTTGTCTTCGAGGTCGACGAGCTCTTCGCACGCCTCGTAGAGATCCCAGTGCTCGCCCGGGTTCTCGTAGACCTGCTTGAACGTCGTGACGAGCTCCTCGTTCATCTCATACGCCTTCGTGACGTCGCGGTGCAGCACCTCGTCGGGAACGGGCAACCCGCGGCGCGCCATCAGGCGCAAGAACTCGTCGTAGAGGGTTGGCTCGGCGAGTTCGGCAGCGAGCATCGCGTGGTTCTCGGGCTCGGCCTCGAAGACGCGCAGCATGCGCTCGTTCTTGTTGCCGAGCGCGAACTCGATCGCCCGATACTGCACCGACTGAAAGCCCGACGAGTTGCCGAGCGAGCCGCGAAACTGCGCGTACTCGGTCGGAGTGAGCGTCGCGAGCACCGACCACTGCTGCGTCAGCACCTCTTGAATGTGCTTGACGCGGGCGATCTGCTTGAGCGCGGTGCCGAGGTCGTCGGCGCGCAGCCGCTCGCGGGCGCTGCGCAACTCGTGAATGGCGAGCTTCATCCACAGCTCAGAGGTCTGGTGCTGGATGATGAAAAGCATCTCGTCGTGGTGCTCGGGCCGGCTGACCGGGTGCTGGGCCGAGAACAGCGTCTCGAGATCAAGATAGCTGCCGTAGGTCATCTTCTCGCGCAGGTCGGTGACGACTCCGTCTTCGATCTGGCGGGTGTTGTGTTCGACGCTCATTGAGTGCCTCCATTGGCTGGCGGTGCCGTCGGCGTCGTGCTGCTTCGTTGGTTCGCAGCGATGCTCGGCGGTACCTGGGTTGCGGTTGTAAAGTCGCAGACCCGGTTGCCGGCTCGGCTCCGTGAAGAGCTTGCCGACCGCGTCAACTGCGTTGCGAGAGAAAGCATACCCTGGCGCCGTACCTTGTGGCCGATAAAGCACTCGTGGAGGGTGCCGGGATCGGGCCGGCGCGGATGGGAGCCCGGTGTGCATGTTTCGCGCCGGTGTACATGGTTTAGTCGCTGCAAACCATGCACGTCGGCGCAAAACATGTACGTCGGCATACCCTGCCGACTTAAGGCACCCGCCGAATCCAGGCCTCGGTCGAGAACTTCTCGGCGACGAGCCGCTCGGCCTCTGCATACTCGGCAACACTCACGCGAGCGGCCGTGCCGCCGTAGCGCGCCACGAACACCTCGAACATGTGCTCGATGATGGCCTCGCGCGACAGCCCGGTCTGGCTGCGCAGCGGGTCGACCCGCTTGGCTGCGCTCGTCGTACCCTTGTCGCTCAGCTTCTCGCGGCCGATGCGCAGCACCTGCGTCATCGCCTCGGCATCCATGTCATACGCCATGGTCACGTGGTGCAGCACGGCTCCGCTCGCGATGCGCTTCTGCGCCGCCCCGCCGATCTTGCCGGCCGGGCTCGTGATGTCGTTGAGCGGCTTGTACACGGCATCGATGCCGAGCGAGCGCAGAGCCTCGAGCACCCAGTCGTCGAGAAACGCATACGAATCGGCGAAGCTCATGCCGCGCACGAGCTCCTCGGGTACGTACAGCGCATAGGTAATGCTGTTGGCCGGCTCCATGTACATCGCGCCGCCGCCCGAGACGCGCCGCACGAGCGCAGCCCCGCGAAGTGCGAGCTGATCCTCGTCGACCTCGTTGATCACCGATTGAAAGCTGCCGATGATGACGGCGGGCTCGTTCCACTCCCAAATGCGCATGGTCGGGCCGCGGCGCCCGCTGCCGACCTCGTTCACGAGCACCTCGTCGAGCGCGGCGTTCATCATCGGCGACATGGCGGGCTCGTGCAGAATGCTCCAGTCGTAGTCGCGCCACTGCGCGGCCCCGGTCAGCGCGCGCCGCACCGCTACCCCGATCGCTTCGGCCGAGAAGCCGATGAAGTGGGTGTCAGCAGGCAGTTCGCTCAGCACGGCAGCGCTCACGTCGGTGACGTCAGAGGTCGCGTCGAGTCCGTTCACCGCATCGATAATGAGCGGCAGCGCGTCGTCGGGCTCGAGAAAGAAGTCGCCCGAGAGCTTGAAGTTCGTGATGATCTGGCGATCCTCGCCGCTAAGCTCGCCTGAATCAACAGCCGAGGCGGGCTGCACCTCGAAATCTACGACGACGAGTTTGCCGCCCGGAACCTTGTATTCGCCATGATGCTGGGTCATGCGATCAAGCGTAGTACCGGGCTGCTGGGCTATTCGCTCGCGCCGAAGCGATCGAGCATCCAAGTCACGATGAACGACATGACCTCGTCGCGATTCACCTCGTTGAGCAGCTCGTGCCGCCCGTCGAACAGCCGCAGCGTGACGTCGCGCACTCCGCGCGCCCGGTACGCGTCGGCGAGGTTGCGCAGGCTGTCGCCGCGGCTCAGCGGATCATCGCGCCCCGAAACGATCAGCATCGGCACGTCGGCGACTCCCGCCGCGGGGGTGCCGAAGAGCCTCGCGCCATCGGCGAGGCCGAAGAGTTTCATCACGTCGGCCGCGAAGCACAGGGGGTCGGCGATAAAGTCTCGCGCGGTGCGAGGATCACTGCTCAGCCACTCGAAACCGTTCGCCTCGGGGCTGCGCCAATGCTTGTTCAGATCGCCCGATTCCATTGCGAGCGGCGTGCGATAGGCGCTGCCGGAAAGCACCACCGCGTCGAAGGGGCGCGCCTCGTGGTTGATGATGCGCTGCGTCATGAGCGAGCCCCACGAGTGCCCGAACATGATGACCGGCAGGCCCGGGTGGCGCTCGCGCGCGATCGCGGTGAGGCGCAGAATCGCGGCCTCGGTCGCCTTCAGCCCACCGGGGCCGAGCTTGCCGAGCCGCGACAGATCGCCGCCGTGCTGGCGCCTGCCGGTCTCGCCGTGCCCGCGATGGTCGTCGGCGTACACCGCAAAGCCATTGGCCGCGAGCACCTGCGCGAATGCGTCGTAGCGCAGCGCGTGCTCGCCGATCCCGTGCGCGATCTGCACGATCGCGTGGGGTTCGCCCCCGGTCGAGGCGCTCGCGATCACGTCGGTGTCGTCGAAGCTGCCGACGGGGCCGGGCAGCCAGACGTACGCGCGGATCTCGATGCCCTGCGCGTCCGTGTAGTCGAACTCGGTGTAGGCCTTGGCCTGCGCGTCGATGCTCATGGTGCAACACTACCCTGCGCGCGTGGGCCGATCCTCGGGTCTATGCTTATCCCGCAGGCGGCAGCATGGGCCGCCACGCCGCATCAACACACCACCACAGATCGACGCAGATCAGGAGACGACGATGTCATCCAAAGAACCCGCCGGCCACCTTGCCGACGACGAACACCTCTCGGTGCTCGGCTACGAGGGCAAGTTCGACCGCTCGATGAGCCTCTGGGCGAACTTCGCGCTCGGCTTCACATACCTCTCGCCGCTCGTCGGCGTCTATTCGCTGCTTGCGGTGGCGCTCGCCACCGGTGGCCCGCCCTCGATCTGGTGGATCGTGATCGTCGCCTGCGGTCAGATGCTCGTCGCGCTCGTGTTCGGCGAGGTCGTGTCGCA
>DDEV01000055.1:4371-6909 GCA_002336855.1 Leucobacter sp. UBA1945
TACATCTGGGCGATGATCGTGACGATCACGGCGGTTGCCGAGTTCGGCGCGGGCTTCGTGGCAAGCCTGTTCGGGGCTGAACTCACCCCGGCGGTGAACCTCGGGTTTGCGCTCGGTCTGCTGCTGCTTGCTCTGGCGATCAACTTTTCGGGCACGAAGTGGCTCGCGCGCATTGCGAGGATCGGCCTCTTCGCCGAGCTCATCGGCGTGATCGGCCTTGGCCTCTACCTGCTGATCTTCCAGCGCAAGCACGACTTCTCGGTCTTCTTCGACACGATGGGCACCGCGGGCGACGGCTCGTATGTTCCCGTGTTCTTCGCCTCGGCGCTTGCCGGCCTCTTCCTCTTCTACGGCTTCGAGGCCTGTGGCGACGTTGCTGAAGAGGTGTCTGATCCTGCTCGCCGCATTCCGCGCGCGATGATCATGACGATCCTCGTGGGTGCGATCTCGGCGCTGTTCTCGTTCGGTGGCTACGTGCTCGCTGCACCCAACCTCGAAGACATCGTCGCGGGCAAGGTCGCAGACCCGATCCCCGCGATCCTTGAAGCAACGCTCGGCACCGCGGGCGCAAAGCTGTTCTTGATCATCGCGATCCTTGCCTTCATCTCGTGCGTGCTGAGCCTGCAGGCCGCGGCGAGCCGCCTGCTGTACTCGTTCGCACGCGACGGCATGCTGCCCGGCCACACCTGGCTGTCAAAGGTTTCCGAGCGCAGCAAGGTTCCCACCAACGCGCTCATCGTGGCGTGCACCGTGCCCGCCCTGATCTGCGTGCTGATCTTCATCAACGAGAACATTCTCGTGCCGGTCACCTCGTTCGCGATCCTCGGCATCTATCTGTCATTCCAGATGGTGGTCTTCGCGAGCCTGAAGCAGCGCTTCCAGGGCTGGAAGCCCGCGGGGCCGTTCTCGCTCGGCGGCCTGGGCATCGTCGTGAACGTCCTGGCGCTCGCCTACGGCATTTTCGCGATGATCCTGCTCGCGACCCCGGGCGCCTCGGGCGACTTCTTCACCGACTACGTGGTGCTGATCGGCCTCGCGGTCGTGCTGGTGACGGGTCTCATCTACCTGTTCGTGGCGCGGCCTGACTCGAAGTCGAACGCGCCTGAGGGAGACGCCCGCGTGGTGGCGGATGAAATCCGCCGCCGCACCGGTGCGATCAAGGTCCAGTAGCCGGCTTCACGACCCGGTTTAGTAGTGCACGTTTTGCGCCCTCGAAGGAATTCAGGGCGCAAAACGTGCACTATCGCGCCTAACGGCGGGGCCTCGGTGGCGGTCGATCCGCGCGACATTGCCCCCAGCGCTGAACATCCCCCACGTCCTAGACTCGCCATATGGCTGAATTTGTGGTGTCGTTGCCCGATGACGAGGGGCTCGCCGAGGCGATCGGCAGCGTCGAGGGCGTGGAGTTCGTGACCTGGAACCTCGATGGCCCGCCGCCGCGCGGGCGCATCGATATCGTGGTGCCTCCGTACTGGGGCGGCCGCAGGCGACTCGAGGTGCTGAACCAGATCGAGGCCCGCCTCGTGCAGTGGCAGTCGATTGGCTTCGACGGGGTCGACAGGTTCGTGCCCGCCGGCCTGCCGCTCGCCAACGCCACCTCGGTGCACGAGACCTCAACCGCCGAGCTCGCCGTCGGCCTCGCGATCGCCGCGCAGCGCGGCCTCGCCGACTTCGTGCGCGACGGCATGACCGCCACCTGGAACCTGCGCACATTTCCGAGCCTCGCCGACCGCAGCGTGCTGATCGTCGGCTACGGCGGGGNNGGTAAGGCCGTCGACGCGCGGCTTTCGGGCTTCGAAGCGCGAGTGACGAGGATCGCCCGCACCGCGCGCACCGAGCGTAACCTGGCGGGCGACGAGGTAGAGGTGCTCGGCTTCGACGGGTTGCGAGATGCGCTGACGCGATCCGAGGTCGTGATCCTCACCGTGCCGCTCACCGACGAAACCCGAGGCATGATCAACGCCGATGCGCTCGCCGCGATGCCGGACGGCGCGCTGCTCGTGAACGTCGCGCGGGGCGGCGTGGTCGTAACCGACGCACTCGTGGCCGAACTGCAGGCCGGCCGACTGCGCGCCGCACTCGACGTTACCGACCCGGAGCCGCTGCCGGCAGATCACCCGCTGTGGCAGTGCGAGCACGCGCTGATCACCCCGCACGCCGGCGGCGACTCGACGGCGATGCTGCCGCGCATGGCGGCATTGATTCGTCGCCAGATCGAGCATCTTCGCGCGGGTGAGTCGCCCGAGAACATCGTGCTCGGCGGCTGATCTGTGGTTCTTATCAGCGACGCGCGCGTTGCGGGGCCGGCGGCAGCTCCCGTGAGCGAGCGGCCGAACCGCGTCGGCTCGGCCGAGGTTCCGGTTCGCATCTACGACCCCGAGCCGGCCGAGCTGCGCGGCGACAGCGCGCCGTGGGGCACGCTCGTCTGGGCGCACGGCGGTTCCTTCGTGCGGGGCACCCTCGACTGGCCCGAGGCCGACTGGGCGTCGCGCCGCTTTGCCGAGGCCGGGCTCAGGGGCTACTCGGTTGATTACGTGC
>DDEV01000078.1 GCA_002336855.1 Leucobacter sp. UBA1945
CGCTTCGCGTGCACAGTGACCACTACGAGATAGACGACCACCATCGCCCACTGCGCGGCGACGGTTCCCCAGGCGCTGCCCGCGATGCCCCATCCGAGACCGTAGATGAACCACCAGTTCAGCAGGGCGTTGGCGGCGAAGCCGAGCGTCGCGATGAAGAGCGGGGTGCGCGTGTCTTGCAGGCCGCGCAGCAGACCGGTCGCCGCAAACACGACGAGCATGGCGGGCAGCCCGGCGCACGAGACGGCGAGATAGGTCACCGCTTGGCTGGCCACCCCCGCGTCGGTACCGAAGAAGCCGACGAGTGGGGTGCTGACCGCCCAGAGTGCCACCCCGAGCACCGCGCCGAGGCCGAGTGCGAGCCAGAGCCCGTCGATGCCGGCCTGCACGGCGCCGCGCAGATCCCCCGCCCCTCGCCTTCTCGCAACCAGGGGAGTGGTCGCGTACGCCAGAAAGATCATCAGCCCGACCGCGGTCTGCAGAATTGTGCTGGCGATGGCGAGGCCTGCCAACGGCTCGGCGCCGAGGTGCCCGATCAGGGCCGAGTCGACAATCAGAAAGAGCGGCTCGGCGACGAGCGCCCCGAGCGCCGGAATTGCCAGAGAAGCGATGCTGCGGTCGATTGCGTTCCGATGCGCGGGGGGATGATCGGCGGTCTCGGTGCGCATCCCCTCACGCTAGCGTGTATATCTCGCATTAGGGAACCGCGCCCGAATGCAGGGTCTTGGAGCCGCTTGTCCTCGATGTAAGGGCCGGGACTGGGGGTGGTTCTTAAAGGTTGGATAATGCTACCATTGCAGTGAATTCGTCAGGGGCTGTCACGCTGCGCTGAGGGCCTGGCGGCCTGGCGGGTTCGTGGGCGCAGTGCCGCGTCCACGCAGACAACGTTTCATGCAGAGATGAGGCCCCGTGAGTTACACGATCATGAATCCAGCCAACCAAACCGTTGTGACCACTGTCGAGCACGTCGGCGTCGAAGAAACGGACATGGCGGTTGCGCGCGCGGGTAGGGCGCAGAAGGCATGGGCCCAGCTTGCGCCGAAGGACCGAGCGAGGCTGATGAAAAGCTTCGCTGGGCTCGTAGATGCGCACGCCGAGGAGCTGGCGTTGCTGGAGACGAGGAACTCAGGTCACCCCATCACTCAAGCTCGGGGTGAGGCTGCAAGTGTTCGCGATGTTTTGGAATACTACGCTGCGGCCCCAGAGCGATTGATTGGGCAGCAGATCCCCACGTCGGGAGGGTTGAACGTGACCTTTCACGAACCGATCGGCGTGGTCGGCGTGATCACCCCGTGGAATTTTCCAATGACCATCGGGGCTTGGGGCTTCGCTCCCGCACTCGCAGCGGGCAATGCAGTGGTGATGAAACCGGCCGAGTGGACCCCCTTGACCAGCCTGCGTTTGGGTGAACTTGCACTGGAGGCAGGGTTGCCAGAGGGGCTCCTCCAGGTGCTACCGGGTCGCGGTGCGGTGGTGGGTGAGCGACTCATCTCGCATCCTGGAGTGCGCAAGTTGGTGTTCACGGGATCCACTGAAGTGGGGAAGCGCATCATGGCGGGTGCGTCGAAACATGTGAAACGTGTCACGCTTGAACTCGGTGGCAAGAGCGCGAACATTGTCTTTGCTGATGCTGATCTTGAGCATGCCGCCGCGGCTGCACCAGCGTCGGTGTTCGACAACGCGGGGCAAGACTGCTGTGCCCGAAGTCGCCTGCTCGTGCAACGCTCGGTGCTTGATCGTTTTCTTGAGGGATTCGAGCGGGCGGTCAAAGCAATGCGCGTGGGTGACCCGATGGACCCGGCGACCGAGATGGGGCCGCTCACCACGTTGGCTCACCGGGATCGGGTCGCCGAGTTTCTCAGCGACGGGGACCCTGTCGCTTTCAGTGGCAGCTGCCCGGATGGCCCGGGCGCTTGGTTCGCGCCGACAGTGCTGCTGCCGGAGCGAGATTCTCGGGTGGCCAAAGAAGAAATTTTTGGCCCGATTGTATCGATATTGCCGTTTGATACCGAGGAGGAAGCGATCGCGCTCGCGAATGACTCTGAGTACGGACTGAGTGGCTCTATCTGGACCGAGAATCTTGCACGTGCTATCCGGGTGTCGAGAGCGGTCGAATCGGGCACGTTGTCGGTGAACTCGCACTCGTCGGTCAGATACACGGCTCCGTTCGGCGGCATGAAGCAGTCCGGTCTTGGGCGAGAGCTTGGTCCCGACGCGCCGTTCAAATTCACTGAAACGAAGTCCGTATTCTTCTCGGCCACGGGGTAGCATTCGGGAATATGAAGGTTGCGCTCCTATAGGCGTGATGTCTCGAACGCGAGTGGTGGCAAGGGGAGCGGCATGGTGGAGATCGACGGCGGATCACAGCTCTTGATTCGAGCAATGCGGCCCACCAATGCCTATGAGGAGACGATGCAGCGACTGCTTCAGTCCATTCGTCTCGGCATGATCCCGCTCGGTGAGCGGTTGCCGCCGGAGCGCGATCTGGCAAGCATGCTCAAGGTGAGTCGGGACACGGTGCGTGAGGCGATCTCAACGCTCACCGAGCAAGGCTTTGTTGTTTCGAAGCGGGGAAGATACGGGGGGACATTCGTCGTCGACCAGCTCCCCGAGCGGGCCCATTCTTCTCGGGGGGACCTGACTGAGCGCGAGATCAAGGACATTATCATCTTGCGGCGGGTGCTTGAGCTGGGCGCCGTCAGGGAGGCCGCTGGTCGCGAGCTGCGAGCAAGCGAACGAGCGAGCCTGGTAGAGGCGCTTGATTCCTGCGACGGCGTCGTTGGGGCAGACGCTAGACGGCTCGATTCGCGATTGCACGTGCGGATCGCAGAGCTCTCGGGATCTCCGAGTCTTATGGAGCAGGTAGCCGATCTCCGGACTCGTCTCAATGCCGCGTTCGAGGTGGTGCCCGACCTGATGCCGAACCTGGTGAACTCTGACGAGCAGCACCGTGCGATTGTCACTGCAATCCTTGCCGGGCAGCCCGATGCTGCGGTGCGGGCTATGAGTGAACACCTGAATGGGTCGGAGGCGCTTTTGCGGGGCTACTGGGCAACGACCACATTCACCGGTGAAGACGAATGACCAACCGGAGGAGTGGAATCTTCTTGATTTAAAGGTTGTTATATCCTACCATTGAGTTCAGGTTCGAAGATGAACACTGATCGGGGTAGGACAACGTGGTTTCACTGGACAAGGATGCTCAGGAGTATCTTGCGCTTCGCCGTCGCACGAGCGGCATGTCGCAGACTCTCACTCCGTTGTCGCTGCGGGATGAAGAACGTCGTCTTCGCGAACGCTACGGTCACGGGCCGCAGATGTTTCGAGAGCGTCTGGTCAGCGCCGCCGAGGGCTGCCCTCGGCATTTCGTTCTCGACCCGGTCGCGCAGCCGCAAGGCACCGTGCTCTATTTGCACGGCGGCGGCTGGGTCATGGGTGAACCAGAGGACTACCTGGCCGTGTGCAGGTCACTTGCGAAATCCAGCGGGTGGAGGGTTCTCGTAGCCGACTACGCAAAGGCGCCCGAGCGGCCGTTCCCCAACGGACTAGACGAGTGCTTGAGACTCGCGCGGTCGCTAGTCCAATCTCGCAAGACTAGCCCGAGTGACGCATCATCAGCGCTCAACAGAATTGTGCTCGCGGGTGATTCAGCAGGAGGAAATCTCGCGGCCGCGATCACTGCCCAGTTGAGCGAGACGTATCCCGGAAGCATTGCCGCGCAGGTTCTCATCACCCCGGTGCTCGACGCCGACTTCGAGCGGCCGAGTTACCTTGACCCTGGACGTCAGCTTTCACTGACCCGCGCCCATATGCAGTGGTTCTTCGACCAATATGTTCCGTCCGCAGCGGATCGGGCGGATCCTCGCATTTCGCCGGTTCGAGCGGAATCGTTCGCTGGGCTACCGCGCACGTTCGTCGTATCGGCTGGTAGCGACGTGCTCAAGAGCGAGATCGACGAGTATCTCGCAAAAATCACCGAAGCTGGGGTGCTGGTGCGACATCTCGAGCTTGCCGGCCAGATGCACGGGTTCTTTCAACTGCACAACGTCATGGCGGCTTCTGAACGCGCGGTCGACTGGATCGCAGCTGCACTGCACACACTTGAGGTCCCGGGCTCGGGACGACACACGAAAGGAACGTCCAGATGAGCGCAGAAACCAACGCAGGTGAATTCGACGCAATCATTATCGGTGCCGGCTTCGCGGGTATGTATCAACTGCTGAGGCTTCGAAAGATGGGCTTGAACGCTGTCGTGCTCGAGCGGGGCCCAGAGGTTGGCGGGACCTGGTACTGGAATCGATATCCTGGCGCGCGTTGCGACATCACCTCCCTCGACTACTCCTATTCATTTGACGAGCAGCTGCAACAGGAGTGGGAGTGGAGTGAGAAGTTTGCGACTCAGCCCGAAATTCTCGAGTATGCGAAGCACGTCGCCGACCGTTTTTCGCTGCGCGGCGACATTCGTTTCCGTAGCGCCGTAGTCGGTGCGGAGTGGGACGAGGCTGCGTGCCGGTGGGGCGTCGATGTCGTTGCCTCCGACGAGTCGGGCCGGCCGCTGCAGGACGGCTCCCCTCGCTCTTTCAGCGCTACATACCTCATTTTCGCCGTAGGTAACCTTTCGACCGCCCACACGCCGCGGATTGAGGGGCTCGGAGACTTCGAGGGACGTTTGTTGCACAGCGCAGAGTGGCCAGAGGAGCGCATCGATTTCACGGGACGTCGGGTCGGGGTGATCGGTACGGGGTCCTCAGGCATCCAGATTGTTCCTTTGGTAGCCGAAGAGGCTCAAGAGTTGCACGTGTTCCATCGAACGCCGAATTTCAGCTTGCCGGCAAATAACCGCCCACTTGACCCTGCAGAAGTGCTCGATCGCAAGCGCGATTACGCGCAGTACCGGGAGCGCGCAAAGCACTCCTTCACAGGTGTGCCAGTGCCAGTACCCACGCAAAGTGTTTTTGAGGTGTCCGAGGAAGAACGTGAGCGAGTTTTTCAAGCTGCGTGGGACTCGGGCCGCTACGGTGCATTGCTCGCCTCATACACTGACCTCTCAACTGATGCTGAAGCGAACGAGCTGGCGGCGGAGTTCATCCGGCAAAAGGTTCGCTCGATCGTTGAAGACCCCGAGATTGCTGCTGTGGTTGAGCCCAGGGGGAACTATTTCGGAACAAAGCGGAGCTGCCTCGATAGTCGGTACTACGAGGTCTTCAATCAACCGAATGTTATGTTGCATGATCTGCAGCGGAACCCCCTCAGCCGCATCGTGCCAGAGGGCGTGCAACTTGGCACCGATGTGTACGAGCTCGATGATCTCATCCTTGCGACCGGCTTTGATGCGATGACTGGATCGATCCTTGCAATCAATCCAGTCGGGGTTGACGGCATTTCGCTTAGCGAGGCATGGAACGCCGGACCATATACCTATCTCGGCGTCGCCTCGCACGGGTTTCCGAACCTCTTCTTTCTCACAGGTCCGGGAAGCCCCTCTGTGCTTTCGAACATGATCGTCTCGATCGAGCAGCACGTGGAGTGGGTGAGTCGTCTCATCGCCTACGCCAGGGAGCACAAAGTGCGTTCAGTGCAGCCCCACAGGCAATCGCAGATCGACTGGATGCGCACTGTGCACGACGAGGCGGCCGCCACGCTCTATCTGAGCGGGAACTCCTGGTATCTGGGGGCGAATATTCCAGGCAAGCCGCGGGTCTTCATGCCCTACGTCGCCGGCGTCGGCAAGTATCGCGAGATTGCTGAACGAGAGTCTGCGGCTTGCTACCCGGGCTTCAGCCTGATCTCACCCTCATCCATCCCCGTCAACGGTGACGAAAGGAAACTCAAATGACACACCAATCGAACGGTCAACCGGCCGACACTCAGCAAGCCGCTCCGCCAGCTGATCTCGGCAGATTGAGCCTCCAGCGCAACTCGCTCGGCTGGCGGCATGTGACCCTGCTCTCGCTGGCTGGTTGCGGACCCGCGGCGAGCGTTGCACTGAACCTTCAGTTCATGGGCCAGTTCGCTGGTCTGGCGCTTGTGTTCGCATTCCTGCTGGTCTGGCCAGCGATCCTGCTATTCATGAACTCGCTCGCGGAGTTCTCTCGTCATATCCAAAGCGCGGGTGGATTGTACGCGTACAACCTGCGCACCTGGGGCGCAAAGTTCGGCTTCGTTTACGGGTGGACGTTCATGGGAGCGTACATGGTTCTCGCTGCTGCAGGGTTTGCCGTATTCGGCGGATGGTTGTCGGAATGGCTCGGTAGCCAGTTCTCGATATTCATCCCGTGGTGGTTGCTGACAGTCGTGGCCCTTGGTGCAGTTACCGCGCTCTCCATGTTCGGGATCACGGAGAGCATGCGCACCTCGCTGATTCTTGTTGGCGCATCGGTTGCGGTGATCCTCGTCCTGGCGATCTGGATTGTCTTCACCGGCGGCGATAGCGAAGGGGCAGGATTCACTGGACAGCCCCTGGTTCCTGCGGGAGCAGGATCGCTTGGCTGGGCGGGAATTGGCCTCGCGATGACTTACGGGGTGCTCTCACATGCCGGGATCGAAGAAGGTACGACGCTCTCGGAGGAGGTGCGAGATGCTGATCGGAATGTCAGCCGTGGACTCTGGGCGGTTGCCATCATTCTGCCCGCGTTCTACATCTTTGTGAGCTACGCGATGGTGCACGGCTACGGTATCGCGCGGATCGAGGAGTTCGGGCAGGATCCGGCCCCGTTGCAAACTGTCGCGCTCCACTACTGGGGTGAATTTGGTCTTGGCGTCGTAGTCATCGCCGCAATCATCAGCATTCTGGGATTCAGCCAGGCGGGGTTCTTGGCAGGAACAAGGGTGCTCTTTACGCTCGGGCGGGATCACATTCTCCCGAAGTGGGTCGGGCACAGCTCCAAGCGGCATACTCCCGCGAACGCATCACTAGTAATGGGCATTGTTTGCGTGGTACTCGGCATTCCGCTCGGGTTGATCGTTGGGCCGTTCAACGTCTGGGGCTACTTCGGATTTCTGGTTGGCATCTTCTTCCTGGTCTCGTACATAATCACGAACGTGGCGCTGATCGTATTCGCGAAGCGTGAAGGGTTTTTCAAACCTATCCGGCATGGGTTACTGCCAGGTCTAGCGGCGGTCATCTTTGCGTACCCCCTCTACAGCTCGCTCTGGCCGATCCCGCCCGGTGAGTATGGTGTGCTCCCGTTCGTATACGTCGGCTGGGTGCTCGTCGGGGTGATTCTCCTCGTGGTGACGATGAAGCGCAGACCGAAGGTCCTCGAGCGCATGCTCGAAGACGAGAGCAAATGGTGAAAGGAACGTGGCAAATGACTGAGCATATTCCGTCCGGGGGCTTTGACAGCCTTCAGGCCTTCAGTGACTGGTGCGTGGAGCACGGGTTTGACACCGTTATTCCCGGAACATCAGACACGAATGGTGCATGGATCGGCAAGCGCGTGCCGCTCGTTGACTTCCTGCGCATGGCGAGCAGTGAGGGCATCCCCTACTGCAATGTGCTCTTCGCGATCACTCGGGACGGCAACGAAAACGTCTACGCCCCCGAGGGAATGGAGACATATTTCCCAACTCATAGAAACGGCTACCCGGACATCTTCTTCAGGCCGGATCTTTCGAGCGTGCGAGTGCTGTCTTGGCATCAAAACACGGTGATGGTGAATGGGATCTATCATTTGCCAGAGGGCGCCGAAGTGCCGCTCACACCTCGCCGAGTGCTGCTTCAAGCAAGGGAACGCCTTCGCGCGCTCGGATACGAACCCTATGTTGCGAGCGAGTTCGAATTCTACGTCAGCGAAGGTACTCCCGAGACGCTCAGGCAGTCTGGATGGGACCTCAAGCCGTTGTCTTCGCGCGCCTATACCTATCAGGTTTTCCGTTCCTCTCTCGATCAGGACTTTCTCACCCGTTGGTGGGGGTATCTGCAGAACGCAGGCATTCACATCGAAGCGTTGAATCCTGAGACCGGGCCCGGACAATACGAGCTGAACGCGCGATACACCGATGCGTTGCGGGCCGCAGACGATGCGTTTATTTACAAGAACGGGATCAAGGAGATCGCCGCTCTCGAGGGGCGAACCGCGTCCTTCATGGCGTTGCCGAATGCTGAATGGGCTGGATCCTCTTGCCACATTCACCAGTCCTTGCGTTCCATTGAGACCGGCGAACCCGTCTTCATGGCGACGGGGGCGCACGGTGCACACCCCGAACTTTCTCAGGTCGGGCAGCACTACGTCGCAGGAGTATTGGCGACGCTACGAGAATTCGCAGCGCTCTACTGGCCGACTATCAACTCCTATCGCCGTGCCCGCGACTACTCGTGGTCGGCGACGACGGTGAGTTGGGGGTGGGACAACCGTTCAACGGCGCTCAGGGTGGTCGGCGAAGATCCTCACTCGATGCGCCTCGAGAATCGGATGCCAGGTGCTGATGTGAATCCCTATCTCGCGATTGCAGCGACCTTGGCTGGCGGTGCGTACGGTATTGAGCAAGAGCTTGAACTGCCATTGCCGGTGACCGGGGACGCGTACGCCGATCTCTCACTCGTAAAGCTGCCGGGGTCGCTTGAAGAGGCTGTCGCTCTGCTTGACGGTAGTCGGCTCGCACGCGAACTACTCGGAGACGACTTTGTAAATCACTACGTGGTGACCTTGCGCGCCGAGATTTCTCAGTGGAAGAAGCATGTCTCTGACTGGGAAGTGGGGTTGTACTTTGAATCTGCCTGATGAGGTCTGCTCGGCGCCACATCTCGCAGTCATCACCGGCGCTGCCGGGGGACTCGGAGCAGCCCTGGCCGCCGACCTGGATGCGCAGGGGTGGGCCACGATTCGTCTCGACGTGCGCTTGCCTGATGACGATCCAGGCAACGGGTACGCACAGCCCACCGTGTTCCTGCCGCTTGACGTACGTGAAGATGCCGAGCTCGCGCAGCTCGGAGAAAGGCTGCGAAGGCCTCGAGAACGCTTTCTCGTGGTGGCTGCAGCCGGGGTGATTTCGGCCGGCCTCGCCGAAAATCTGTCGGTCGCTGAGTGGCGTCGGGTCGTCGAGGTGAATCTCACCGGCACGTTCGTGACTCTACGCTCCATGATCGCGGCCGCGAAAGTGGCCGACACGGGTCGCTTGCTCGCGATCTCTTCCGACGCGGGAAAGACCGGCGAAGCATGGCTCTCCCACTACTCTGCTTCGAAATTCGGCGTGATTGGGCTGGTGCAGTCTCTGGCGCTTGAACTCGTGGAGCACGGTGTGACCGTGAACGCTATTTGCCCCAGCATTGTCGACACCCCGATGATGGACCAACTCGCCCGGCAGATGGCCGACGCAACAGGTGAAGCCGACGTCGAGGAATGGCGACGGCGATTCGTCGCCGAAGTCCCCTCAGGGCGGGCCTGCTTGCCGGGCGATGTCACGAGTGTCGTGACCTTTCTCGCAAGCGAGGGAGCAGGATTTCTCACCGGTCAATCGCTCAACGTGGCTGGCGGCCACGAGATGCACTAAGGAGAAACAGATGAGATCGTCCCTCGTGATCGGAGTGTGCGCGGCGTTCGAACGCGCTCGATGGAGTTTTTGGGACATGCCTGCCGCGATTGTCGCGAGCACGTACCTCAGCCACCTTGCGCATGATGGCGCGACCCCAGTGGCGCTCATTCCGTCCGAAGCCACGATTGGCAGTGCAGAGCGGTTGATCGGCACTGTCGATGGGCTGTTGTTAGTCGGCGGAGCCGACGTTGACCCGGACATGTATGGTGAGCAGCCGGATGCGCTGCTTGAGGCAACGGTTCCGCTCCGTGACCGGAGTGAGATCGCACTCGTGCGTGCAGCCTTGGCCCAAGGAGTGCCGGTGTTTGGCGTGTGCCGCGGGCTCCACGTCATGAATGTTGCGACCGGCGGCACCCTCGTGCAGGATCTCGGTGAGCTGGGAGATTCGCGGCATCGGAAAGCGCCGGGGCGACTCGACGAGCCCACCTTTCACAAGGTTGATGTCGCAGCGAACTCGAGCGTTGCCGAGGCGCTCGGCACCGGTTCGGTGATGGTGAACAGTCATCATCATCAGGCGGTCAAACGGATTGGAGCGGGTGGAACAGCAACGGCGATAAGCCCCGAAGACGGCGTCATAGAGGCAGTCGAGTGGACCGAGCATGGGTTTGCCCTCGGCGTGCAGTGGCACCCAGAGGCAGCCGAGCTCGACGGACTTTTCCGTGTGTTCCTCGACGAATGCCGGGCGCGTGCTTCGCGCGAAGGAAACCAATCGGATCATCAAGAGCAAGCAAGAGAGAAGGAGCCCGAGAATGGGAATGCTTGACGGAAAAGTAGCGGTCATCACCGGAGCCAGCGGTTCGATCGGAACGGCAGCGTGCGAGGTGTTCGCGCGCGAGGGGGCGACGGTGGTGGGCACCGATCTGAGAGCAGGCGACGCGCCCGTCGACTACTTCATCGAATGCGACCTGACCAACGAGGAGGAGGTCGCGCGACTGTACCGTACAGTTGCGGAGCGCAGCGGTAAAATCGACATCCTCTTCAACAACGCAGGAATCGCCTTGCCTGCGGATCAGTCTGTGCTCGACACCGACCTTGAGGCGTGGAACAAAGTGGTCGAAGTAAATATGACGAGTGTGTTCCTTTGCTGCAAGCACGGCATCCCTTATCTCATCGAAAACGGCGGGGGTAGCGTCGTGAACACTGCCTCGCTCGTGGCTAGCGTCGGCTCGGCGGCGTCTCAGATCGCATATACAGCTTCGAAGGGGGGCGTGCTGGCTCTTTCTCGTGAGCTGGGCGTCGAGTTTGCCAAACGAGGGGTGCGGGTGAACGCGATCAGTCCCGGTCCAGTGGAGACCCCGCTTCTCGCGGACCTTTTCGATCCCTCGGAGAAGTCGCGCAGGCTTGTGCACGTGCCTCGGGGCAGGTTCGGCGCGCCGCACGAAATCGCGGAAGCCGTGGCGTTTCTCTCATCGGATCGAGCTTCGTACATCAACGCAACAGATTTCAAGGTTGACGGAGGCATTCACGCAGCGTATGTTACTGCGCTCGACGAGTGAGCTACAGTCCTCGGTGAGAAACGGTGCGTCGGTGACTTCGGCTATCGGCGCACCGATCCTCGCGTGCCAATGACTAGGCTTGGTTGCATGACCGCCAATGACGCAGCATCACCAGGCAACTACGGACCAGCGGGCATCGACCTCGCCGAGATCGACGCGGCGGTGCGCCCGCAAGACGACCTGTTTCGCCACATGAATGGCAAGTGGATCGCCCGCACTGAGATTCCGGCAGACAAGGCGCGCTACGGCTCGTTCGCGGTGCTCGCCGAGAACGCCGAGGCCGCGGTGCGCGACATCATCACCGGCATGGACGCGCCCGCAGCGGGCGAGATCGAGGGTGGCGCAGATCGCGAGGCCGACAAGATCGCAGCGCTCTACGCGAGTTTCATGGACGAGGATCGCGCGAACGCCCTCGGCGCGCAGCCGATTGCGGCCGACCTCGAGCGTGCGCTCGCCGTCGCTTCGGTCGAAGAGCTCATCGCCCTCGTCGCCGAACTCGAGCGCCAGGGGCTCGGCGGCTTCTACGGCATGGGCGTCGACAACGACCCGGGCGACCCGAACCGCTACATCGTCTTCGTGATGCAGGGCGGCATCGGTCTGCCCGACGAGTCGTACTACAGCGACGAGCAGTTCGCCGAGATTCGCGAGCAGTACCAGGCGCACATCGCGCGCATGCTGCAGCTCGTGGGATTCGCCGACGGAGAGGCATCGCACTTCGCCGCGCTCACCTACGATCTCGAGTCGCGCATCGCCGCTTCTCACTGGGATCGCGTGGCGAGCCGCGACATTCAGAAGCTCTACAACCTGCGCAGCTCGGCCGAGCTGCAAGAGCTGACCCCGACGCTCAACTGGGCCGCCTACCTCGAGGCCGCCGGGGCGCCAGAGTCGGCCTTCGCCGAGGTCGTCGTCGGCATGCCTGATGCCGTCTCGGGCCTCGCCGGATTGCTCGTGCACGACGAGCTCGAGTCGTGGCGCGCGTGGTTGGTCTGGCAGATTGTTCGCGGGTCGGCGGCGCTGCTGTCGACCGAGATCTCGAAGGCGAACTTCGACTTCTACGGCACCGCGCTGACCGGCGCGACCGAGCAGCGCGAGCGTTGGCGCCGCGGGGTTTCGTTCGTCGAAGGTTCGGTGGGCGAGGCTGTCGGTCGGCTCTACGTCGAGCGTCACTTCGACGAGTCTGCCAAGGCATCGATGGACGTGCTCGTCGGCAACCTTGTCGAGGCGTACCGGCAGTCGATCCTCGGGCTCGACTGGATGGGTGAAGAGACGAAGCAGCGCGCGCTCGAGAAGCTGGCGAAGTTCACCCCGAAGGTCGGCTACCCGGTGAAGTGGCGCGACTACTCTTCGCTGACCGTCGATGCGGGCGACCTGCTCGGCAACTCGCGTCGCGTGGCCGAGATGGAGTTCGACCGCGAGCTCGGCAAGGTCGGCAAGCCGATCGATCGTGACGAGTGGTTCATGACTCCGCAGACCGTGAACGCCTACTACAACCCGGGCTTCAACGAGATCGTCTTTCCGGCAGCGATTCTGCAGCCGCCGTTCTTCGACGCTGCGTGGGATGACGCCGCGAACTACGGCGCAATCGGCGCGGTGATCGGTCACGAGATCGGGCACGGCTTCGACGATCAGGGCTCGCAGTACGACGGCGACGGCAAGCTCACCGACTGGTGGACGGCCGAGGACCGCGAGGCGTTCGAGGCCCGCACGAAGGCGCTGATCGCCCAGTACAACGCGCTCTCGCCAGAGGGCGCCGACGGGCAGACCGTCAACGGCGAACTCACCATAGGCGAGAACATCGGCGACCTCTCGGGTCTCGAGATCGCTTGGAAGGCGTACCTCATCTCGCTGAACGGGGCAGAACCTCCGATCGTAGAGGGCCTCACGGGCGCCGAGCGCTTCTTTCTCGCATGGGCGCAGGCCTGGCAGCAGAAGTCTCGGCCCGCCGAGACCGTGCGACTGCTCACGATCGACCCGCACTCGCCGAACGAGTTCCGCTGCAACCAGATCGTCGCGAACCTCACCCCGTTCCACGAGGCCTTCGACACCAAGCCGGGCGACGGCCTGTGGCTCGCACCCGAGGAGCGCGTCGCGATCTGGTGATCGCCTCGCCGGGCCGCGCGATCCTCGCCCCTACTGCAGACGCCTGCTGCGGCATATGGGTGCGACTACGGTAGAGAGATGTTTCTGACGTCGCTGCGCGCCGCGATCGCGCGAGTCTTCTGGTGGTTGTCTCCCTGGAAGCTGGTTCGTGAAGCGGTGCCCGTCGACGGTCCGCGCCTGCTCATCGGCGCGCCCCACACCTCGAACTTCGACTTCGTGCTGATGCTCGGCATCGCCTGGGACGCGCGCATGCGCATTCACTGGCTCGGCAAGCGCGAGCTGTTCAAGGGGATCGCCGGGCCGATCATGCGCGGTCTCGGCGGCATCGCGGTGGATCGCACGAACGCCGCCGGGGTGGTCGACGCGGTGGTGGCGAAGGCGCGCACGACCGATCGATTTCTGCTCGTGGTGACCCCAGAGGGCACGCGCCAGGGCAACGGGTGGCGCAGCGGTTTCTACCGAATTGCAATGGCCGCCGGCCTGCCCGTCACGCTCGGCTATGCCGACGGTGCAACGAAGACCGCTGGGCTCGGCGAGACGCTTCAGCTGACGGGCGACGTCGTCGCCGACATGGATCGGGTTCGCACGTTCTACAGCGACAAGGCCGGGGTGCGCCCCGAGTATCGCACCGAGCCGAGGCTGCACGACGAGGCGGGCCTGACACGGCAGCTCGCGGACGGCTAGCTCCGACCCACCACCTCGCCCGAGAATGTCGGGGGCGCGGTTTAGTCTTCGAGCATGTGAAACCCACCTGACTCGAAGGAGGCCCCCGTGTCACACGCAGCCGCACTCGCGGCCGGGCTACTCGCTCGGCCTCGGGTCAGTGACGAGCAATTCTTCGAAGCCACCGCGCTGCTCGCAACAAGGTTCGATCGAGTGAGCCCGCTCGGCGACCTGCGGTCTGACTGCGAAGCGCCGGCGGTGCTCTTCGCCTGGTTCGCGCACGCAAGATCTCGTGCCCCAGACTTGCGGGTGTGGGATCTCAGTTGCGCTGTGAACCAGTTCTTCGACCCAGGCTTCGGGCTCTACCTGCCTCACGAGTGGCCGTGGGATGCGCGTGACCGCGTGCTCGCGATGAGTGCGGGGCTGCGCGCATTGCCAGATTGGCGGCCTGCGTTTGAGCGGGCGCTCGCGGCGCCAGATGAGCGCTCGGTTCGGGCGCTCGCCTGTTGCGGCGCAGAGCTCTGCGGTGCCGACCCATACCCGATCGTGTGGGCGTTTCTCACCGAGCACGTTGAAGACGGGCTTGCCTGGAGCCTCATCGGACCAATGGTCGATGAGGGGCGACTGCCGGCATTCCTCACGCTTGCGCGCAAGGCACTGCTGCGAAAAGAACTGTGCATGCCCTCGCCGCAGCGCAAAGAAGCACTCTGGCACGTGTGGCGCCAGGTGCTCGAGACACTGCGGCGGTTTCCCGGCGAGGGCATCGATCTCGTTGAGGCCGCGCTGCGCTCGCGCGACACGGGCCTGCGCATGCAAGCGATCGATCTGTTGAGCGTCGCGTGGCACGCCGTCGAGCTGCCGCTCGATACCCGTAACCTGATCGCCGAGTGCGAGGCGAACGAGACCGAAGATGAGGTGCGAGACCGCTTCGGCTGGCTGCTGCAGCGAGCGTAAAAGGAGTGGCGGCTAGCTCGAGCTCGCGGCAGTTGCCGCGGTCGCCAGCTCCGCCGCGTGCGTGGCGCAATACTCGCCGCGGTGGTTCTCGCACGCCACGAAGCGCGAGCGACAGCTGTAGATCGCGCAGTCGCTCAGCTGCTTCGACGGGGTATCGCAGATCGCGCAGCGCCCGAGCACCTCGGTGTTCGCGGCGAAGTCCATCGTCTCGCGACCGTCGAAAACAGCGAGCGAGCCTTCCCAGAGGCCGTCGTTGCCGAAGGTCTCGCCGTAGCGAACGATGCCGCCATCGATCTGGTAGACCTCGGTGAAACCACGGTTCTTCATTGCGACCGAGAGAATCTCGCAGCGAATGCCACCGGTGCAGTAGGTGACGACAGGCTTGTGCTTGATGTCGTCGAACGCGCCCGATTCGATCTGTTCGATGAAGCCGTGCGTGGTGCGCACATCGGGCACCACGGCGCCCTTGAAGCGGCCGATCTCGGCCTCCCACGCGTTGCGCCCGTCGAAGAACACGACCTCGTCGCCGCGTTCTGCGACCAACTCGTTCACCGCGCGCGGGCTGAGGTGGGTGCCGCCACCGATCACACCGGTGGCGTCGACCTTCGTCTCTTCGGGAATGCCGAAGGCCACGAGCTCATCGCGCACCTTGACGCTGAGCTTCGGGAAATCGGCAATGCGCTTCCACGGCACGCTGCGATCCTCGCCCTTGAGCATGTCGGGCTGGGTGGCGACGTAGCCGGTGCCGTCGCTCCACTTCACGTCGAGTCCCTTGAACGGCGCGTATTCGCGGGTCAGGCGAAGGTAGCGCTTGCACGCATCGATCTCGCCGCCGACGGTGCCGTTGATGCCGTGCTTCGAGATGATGATGCGGCCGCGCAGCCCGAGCGACTCGCACAGCTCTCGCTGCCAGAGGCGCACGGCCTCCGGGTCGGCGATGGGAGCGAACGCGTAGTAGAGCAGGATCTTCGGGTCAGACACCCCTCAATGGTACGCGGGTGCTGAGCGCGGGGCGATCCTCGCCGCAAACTCTGTGCTTGACATTGACGTAACGTCAACTCTTAACCTGAACTTGTCGCAACGGACAACGAGAGGAGTGCGGCATGGAGATCACGATTCAACAGCTCGCGAAGGCAGCTGGCACGACGTCGCGCACGCTGCGTCACTACGACAGCGTCGGGCTCGTTTCGCCGAGTCGCATCGGCAGCAACGGGTATCGCTACTACGACGATCGCTCGCTCGTGCGACTGCAGCGAGTGCTGCTTTTGCGCGAGCTCGGTCTCGGGCTCGACGCGATCGGCACGGTGCTTGCCGCGCAAGACGCGGGTGCGCTGGCAGGCGAGCAGCCGAGCGACACCGAGGCGCGCGTGCTCTCGCAGCACCGCGAGCTGCTGGTGAACGAGCGAGGGCGCCTCGAGGCGCAGATCGCCTCGGTCGATCGCACGATCGCGGCGCTGCAACGCGCCTCGCGCGACGACCATACACAACAGACAGAGAAAGGGGAGTCACTCATGGCTCAGAACATTTTTGACGGATTTGACCACACCCAATACAGGGAGGAGGTCGAGCAGCGCTGGGGCGCAGACGCCTACCGGGCGAGCGATCGCTGGTGGCGAAGCCTCGGCAAGGAGGGGCAGCAGGAGTGGCAGCAGCGGGTCGCCGAGCTGTCGCGCGACTGGAGCGAGGCGGCTTCGAGGGGCGAGGATCCGCGGTCGGAGACGGCTGGGGAGCTGGCTCGGCGGCACATTGAGTGGCTGCGCGGCGTTCCTGGAACCCCGGCTGCGGCGCCCGGTGGTGACCTGAACGGCTACGTGCTGGGCCTCGCCGACATGTACGTCGCAGACGAGCGCTTCGCCGCGAACTACGGCGGAGTCGAGGGAGCGACGTTTGTGCGCGACGCACTGCGCCACTACGTCGAGACGGCGCTCGCGCAGTAAGTGGGCTAGCGGCCCGAGGCCACGCGCTGTTCGTCGGCCTCGCGAGCCACGTCGATGCGGCGCTGCTGTTCGGGCGAGCGCTCGAGCGCCGGGCGAACCTCATGCTGGTCGGTCACGATGACCACGTCGTGGTCGACGTGATCGACCATCGCGTGCACCGTATCGATGAAGTCGCGCCGGCGAATCGCGTCGAGAATGCGGGCGTGGTCGCGCTCCATCTCGCTCGCCGTCGCGACGTTCGCGAGGCGGCCGCGGTGGGCCGGCGAGCGCAGCTGGTCGTTCGTGCCGGCGTAGAGCGAGGCGAGCAGGCGGTTCTTTGCGGCGTCGAAGACAAGCCGGTGAAAGCGGCTGTCGAACGCCGAAGAGTCAGAGCCGGTCATGAGCACGGGGCAGCGGGTGCAGCCCTTCTCTTCGAGCGCGGCCTGCTCGAGTGCCGCGAGATCTTCATCGGTGCGATGCAGCGATGCCTGCTGCGCAGCCTCGATCTCGAGGGCGCGGCGGTAGCTCAGAATCTCTTCGAGCGTGAAGTCGTTGAGAAACTCGTTCAGCAGTGTGCTGGTGGGCGCGGCAGAACGAACGAAGGTGCCGCGGCCGGGCAGCGTTTCGAGCATGCCGATAGAAGCGAGGGATCGCACGGCCTCGCGCACGGTGCTGCGCCCGACGCCGATCTGCTCTGCGAGCTCGGGTTCGATCGGAATGCGGCTGCCGACGGGCCAAGCCCCCGTGGTGATGTGGCGGCGCAGGTAGGCGAGCGTCGAGCGCGCTCGCTCGGAGCCGGTTGTTCCTGCCATGCGCCACCTCCTGAAGTTTGCGGGTTCGCCTCGTCGGTGTCGACGAACTGCTCCAGTATATCGAGCGGAATCGGCACCCCCTGATCGCGAGAGGTTAGGCTGAGAGTGAGGTTTCACCCAGGATTTCACGCAGAGGAAGAGGTCAGCGATGACTGAATCAAATCGAGGCAAGATCGATCCGTTCGTAGCGGTTGACGCGGTGCGGCAGGTGCCCACCTTCGATCTCACGAGCGCCGATATGCGAGAAGGCGAACCCCTACCTGCGTCGGTGTTCGACGCGGCTTCGGGCGGCGAGAACCGTTCGCCGCAGCTCAGCTGGTCGGGTGCTCCGAGCGGCACTCGCAGCTACGTGGTGACCTGCTTCGACCCCGACGCCCCGACGGGCTCGGGGTTCTGGCACTGGGCGGTCGCGAACATTCCGGCGAGCGTCACCTCGCTCGAAGCGGGCGCGGGAGACCCCGGCCGCGGCCTGCTGCCGCTTGGTGCGGTGACGATGCCGAACGAGGCCCGAGTGCCCGCGTTCATCGGGGCTGGGCCGCCCGAGGGCACCGGGGTGCACCACTACTGGTTCAGCGTGTTTGCGCTGGGCGTCTCGAGCATCGACATCGACCCGCAGGCGACGCCCGCAGTGCTCGGTTTCATGATGCGCGACGCCGTGCTCGCGCGCGCCACGCTTGTGGCGACCGGTGCGTTCGGCGCCGCCGCCTAGGCGCAGCTTATTCGTGCAAGGCGCCAGCCGCTCGGTGCCGCGAGCCAAGCGGCTTCGCACAAGTTTCACTTCTACAGTTAGAACATGAGTGTGCAGCGCGATGACTGGAACACGGTAGCCGAAGGCGCGACGGCGAGGGCCGCGGCCTGGATTGCGACGCTCGCCGACGAGCCGGCAGACCCGATCCTCGCTTCGCGGGTCGGTGGCGACGTGCAGGCAGCGGTTCGCTCTGATCTGCTCGAGGGATCGCGGCGCGACGCCGACGGCTTCGCGTTTACCCGCAAACTGCTCGATGCCGTGGTCGGTGCGAGCGACCCGTTCGGTGCTGCCCTCGGGCTGCGCAAAGTGTCGCGAGATCTGCCAACGTCGATGCCCGCGGTCGAGCGGCTCGCCGTGCGCGCCGGCGGACTCGCGTCGCTCGGTCTGCCCTGGGCGGTGCTGCCCGTCGCCCGCAAGTGGCTGCGCGATCGGGTGTCGCACCTCGTGGTGAGCGCGAAAATGGAAGCGGATTCTTCGGCCGCGTTGCGCGCGGCACTGCAACAGGCGAAGGCCGAGGGGCGAGAGCTCGTGTTGGCGCTCGGCGGGGCCGGGGTGCTCGGCGACGCCGCGGCCGCGCTCGAACTCTCACGCCTTGTGGCGCTCGCCGAGACGCCCGAGGTGACGCACCTCGCGCTCGACGTTTCACGCCTCGTGCCGAGCACCGACTCCGGCGCCTGGTCGCTCGACCACGACGCTCCCGTGGGTGCGCAGCGGCTGCGCACCCTGCTCGAGACCGCGCAGCGACACGATGTGTCGATCCTCGTCGAATCTCATGACTACCGCAGCTCGCTGCTTGCCCCGCAGTTGCTCGTGACTGCACTGCAAACACCCGGCCTCGACCGGCTGCGGGTAGGCGTGAGCCTCGCCGCGGAGCTGCCCGAAACGTTGCAAACGGCCGCGGCGCTGGCCGCCCTCGCTCGCGCGCGCGTCGACGCGGGTGGCGCACCACTCGAGGTGGTCGTCGGTATCGCAGGCTTCACTGGACGCGAGCAAATCGAGTCGATTCTCGGTGGCCTCGCAATCGCGCCACTCGATGATCGCGTGGCCCAGCAGGCCCAGCAAATGCGAACGCTCGTGCCGCTGCTCGAAGCGGACCCAGCCGTGCGCACCGTGATCGCGAGCGAAGACCCGCATCTGCTGGCGGCCGCCACGGTGCTTGCTGAACAGCTCGGCGCTGCGGCACCGACGGTGCAGCTGAGAGCCGGGGTTGCGCCCGGGCTCGAGGGGGTCATCGCCGACCACGGGTTCACAGTGCGCCGAAGGCAGCCGCTCGTGCACCCGAAGGAGTTCTCTGGCGCAGTTGAATATCTGATCGCGCTCGCCGCCGAAACCGCCGATGCCGACTCGGCACTGGCGCATGCGCGGGCCCTCTTCGCGGGCAACGCTGGCGAGCTGGCGCTCGGCGCGAAGCGGCTGCGCGAGGTGCTGGCACAGGCCGCGGCACCCGCGCCGCAGAGTCGCCGCGTGCAGCAGCGAGAGCGAGAGTGGAGCGAAGACGCCCGCGACACCATGGTCTTCTACCGCTCGCCGGCCGAGCCGAACCGCTTCGAGACGGGCGGGCTGACTGCCGCGGTGCTCGGCCTGACGCGTGCGAACACCGGTGCGATCACGCTCGAGGTGGCGGGCGCGCCGCTGCGCATTCCCGTGATCTCTGAGACGGGCTTCGCGAACGAGCCGGTCACCGGCGCGAGCCGCTACGGCAATCGCGAGTGGGTGCGCGGGTTGCTTGCGAGGGCCGGGAGCAGCGACATCGGCATTCGTGCGGTCGGCAAGGCGGCGAAGAGGGGCGAGCGTCCGGCGGCGTCGATTGACGCGCTGCTTGCGGCGGGCGAGGCCTGGCGAGAGCTGCGCGCTGCCGATCGGGGTACGAAGGTGGCGCGTCTTGCGCTGGGCGTCGCGGCTGCGCGTGATCGCCTCACCGAGGTGCTGGTTGCCGAAGCGGGTGCGCCCGTCTCGGTGGTCGACGCCGAGATCAACGACGCCATTGATGCCGCGAGGTATCTCGGCCAGTCTGCGAGCGCGCTCGGCGCGGTGCGCGGTGCAGAGTTTCGTCCCGATCACCTCGCGCTCGTGGTCGCAGAAGCGGGTGTGCCGCTTGGCGAGCGTGCCGAGGCGCTGCTTGCGCTGCTCGCTGCCGGCTCTGCCGTGGTGCTGGTGTCGCACCCGAGCGTGGCGCGATCGTCAGCTGTACTGATCGAGGAGTGGGTTGCAGCCGGCCTCGGCGAAGGGCTCGTGTCGCTCGCCGTGGCAGCGGCGNNGCGACGATCCTCGCACCGCCCATTTCGAACTTGCCGCGAACTTTGCCGTTGACACGCGAATCGACCGGGCGGTCGTGCTGGGGCGCCGCGAGACGGCGAAGGCGCTGCTTCGGCGCCGGCCAGATCTGCGCATCGAGGGCAGGTTTCGGGCCCTTGGTGCGGCTGTCATCGCGCCGAGCGCAGACCCGACGCTCGCGGTGCAGCACGCGGTCGCCTCGGCTTTCGGCGCGATGCACGCAGACGCGACGACGGCGCGCGCGCTCGTGCTGCTCGGGGCGGCGGCGCGATCGGCGCGAGTGCGAGGCGGGCTTGCAGACGCCGTCGCCTCGCTGCGCGTCGGCGACACCGCGAAGCCCGGCGACCTCGACCCGCTCAGCTTCGAGTTCGGGCCGCTGCCTGAGCTTCCGAGTGAGGCGGGGCTGCGGGCGCTCACCGAGCTCGACCAGGGCGAGGAGGAGGTCGTGCAACCGAAGCGACTCGACGAAGAGGGGTTGCTGTGGCAGCCCGGCGTGCGTGCCGGCCTCACCAAGAACTCGCGCTTTTGGAGCGACGCCGTCGGCATGCCCGTCATCGGAGTGATCAGCTCGCACTCGATCGACGAGGCGATCGCGCTCACCAACGAGCTGAGCGGTGGCAGTGTTGCGAGCCTGCACGCGGGTGATCCCAGCGAAACGCTGCCGTGGCTTGAGCGCACCGGGGCCGCGCGCATCGTCGTGGGTCGGCCAACCACGGGCGGCCGCGCGGAGCGCCAGCCCGGCGGAGGCTGGTTCGGTGCGGGCATGGGGGCGTCGGCGCTGGCCGGCGGGCCATACCGCTTGCACGCCTTCGGCTCGTGGGAGCTGCGCGAGGGCACCTCGAGCTCAACACTGCACCTGCGGGGCCTCGCGCCAGAGGTGCGGCTGCTCATCGAGACGGCACAGGCCTCGCTCGACTACCAGAGCTTCGATCGCGTGCGTCGTGCCGCGCTCAGCGATGCGCTCGCCTGGCGCACATCGCTCGGGCGCGCCTACGATGTGAGCGGGCTCGGCATCGAACGCAACCTGCTGCGGCACTGGCCGGTCGTGACGCACGTGCGCCTGGCCGAGGGGGCGCGGCTCGCCGACCTCGTGCGCGTCGTCGCGGCGGGCCTCGTGGTGGGCGCTCCGATGACCGTCTCGACCGGGGTCGTGCTGCCGCCCGAGG
>DDEV01000033.1 GCA_002336855.1 Leucobacter sp. UBA1945
AAAAGCCCGGCATGTGCCGGGCTTTTCGTATTTCCGAGGCCGAGAGGTCGGCAGTGGCCGACCCATGCCCCGCAAGAAACGATTCCCGTTTCTCATCAACGGGTCATGCAGCGCTGGCGGCGCGGTGAAGGCCAGAAATGGCCTTCACTCTAAGCTTCAGCGCGCATGCAGCGCCGCGTTCAGCTCGATGCCTGAGCCGCTGCGGGGGAGCGCCTCGACCGCGCCGGTCGTCGAGTTGCGGCGAAACAGCAGGTTCGGCAGACCCGAGAGTTCGACGGCCTTCACTTCGAAGGGCTCGGGGCGCTCGGCCGATCCCTTTGGCAGCTGCACCTTGGTGCCCGCTGTGACGTAGAGGCCGGCCTCGACCACGCAGTCGTCGCCGATCGAGATGCCGACGCCGGCGTTTGCGCCGAGCAGCGCGCGCTCGCCGATCGTGACGCGCTCGGTGCCGCCGCCCGAGAGCGTGCCCATGATCGATGCGCCGCCGCCGATGTCGCTACCGTCACCTACGACGACGCCTTGCGAGATGCGGCCCTCGACCATCGATGCGCCGAGTGTGCCCGCGTTGAAGTTCACGAAGCCCTCGTGCATCACCGTCGTGCCCGGTGCGAGGTGCGCGCCGAGGCGCACGCGCGACGCGTCGGCGATGCGCACCCCCGCTGGCAGCACGTAGTCCGTGAGGCGCGGAAACTTGTCGACTCCGAACGCGGTCAGACCCGCGCGGCGCAGCATGGGCAGGTGCTGCTCGTACTCGGCGGGCTGCATGGGGCCGGCGCTCGTCCACGTGTTGTTCGGCAGCGCTGCGAAGATGCCGTCGAGATTGATGCTGTTGGGCAGCACGAGGCAGTGCGAGAGCAGGTGCAGGCGCAAGTAGGCGTCTGCAGTGTCTGCGGGTGCGGCGTCGAGGTCGATCTCGACGCTGATCGCGCGCACGGTCACGTTGCGCTGCGCGTCTCGACCCTCGTGCGCGAGCAGCTCGGGTGCCACGGTGTGGCCCTCGCCCTTGCGGACCAGCGCTGGCTTCGGAAACCAGGCGTCGAGCGTCGTGTTGTCGTCTGCAATTGTGGCCAGGCCGTCGGCCCATGCGAAGCGCGAATTACTCATGCCTCTAGGGTAGTAGTGTGGGCAACCCAGAAGAGAACATCGTGCTTGATCCGTCTGACCCCGTCGAGCTGACGCGGCAGTTGTGCAACATTCCGTCGGTCTCCGGCGACGAGAAAAAGATCGCGGATGCGATCGAAGCGCTGCTTCGTGGCGCGCAGCATCTCTCGGTGTACCGGGACGGTGACACCCTCGTCGCGCGCACAGAACTGGGGCGTGCGAAGCGAGTCATTATCGCCGGTCACATCGACACGGTGCCGATCAACGAGAATTTGCCTGTGCGCGACATTGTCGAGCTCGCGAGCCTCGGGTCGGCTTCGGTGCCGGCTGGGAGCGGCGAAGGCGAAGCGATGATCTGGGGGAGAGGCACGGTCGATATGAAAGCCGGGGCCGCGGTGCAGCTCTCGCTCGCGCTCGAGCTGAGCGCCCCTGCTGTCGACGTGACTTGGGTCTGGTACGACCATGAGGAGGTCGCGAGCGAGTTGAACGGGCTCGGCCGCACGTTGCGCAACCGCCCCGAACTGTTTGAAGGTGACTTCGCGATTCTGTGCGAGCCTTCGAACGGCGCGATCGAAGGCGGCTGCAACGGGACGCTTCGTGCCCGCGTGAGCATGCTGGGAAAGCGAGCGCACTCGGCGCGCAGCTGGATGGGCGTGAACGCGATTCATCGCGCCGGCGATCTGCTGCAGCGCCTCGCCGCGTATGAGGCTCGAACCGTGCTGGTCGACGGCCTCGAGTACCGTGAGGGCCTCAACGCAGTGCGCGTCTCGGGCGGCGTCGCGGGCAACGTGATTCCCGATCGCGTCGACATCGAGGTGAACTACCGCTTCGCGCCGAATCAGAGCGCCGACGAGGCGGTGCAGTTCGTGCGGGAGTTCTTTGCTGACGCCGACGAGGTCGAGATCGTCGATCTCGCAGATGGCGCCAGGCCCGGCCTTGACGCCCCGTTTGCTCTCGGTTTCGTGCGTGCGGTCGGCTCGGAGCCGCGCGCCAAGGTCGGCTGGACCGACGTCGCGCGCTTCTCGGCGCTCGGCGTTCCTGCCGTGAACTTCGGGCCGGGGGACCCCTCGCTTGCGCACGCAGATGACGAGCGGGTGCCCATCGCGCAGATCGAACAGGCAGCGTCTTCGCTTCGACGCTGGCTGACTTCTGCCGAAGCCTGAGTTACGCCCAGGTTTTTGAGGCGGGGCCGCGCCCGATACAATAGACACGTACGCTCACTAGAGGAGAAGCAATGGCTGCAATGAAACCCCGGACCGGCGATGGACCCATGGAAGCGGTGCGTGAGACTCGCGTGATCGTGGTTCGTGTGCCGCTCGAGGGCGGTGGCCGCCTGGTCGTGTCGGTGAATGACGCAGAGGCAACCGAGCTTCGCGATGTGTTGAACGCGGTGCTCGACGGCTAACCCCTTCAGAACGTCGACTCAACGGACGAGTCGAGTTCACTGGCGAGATGTCGTTGATTCGCTGTCATTGGCACCTGGTCACATAGAAATGCACCCCAGTCGATCGGCTGGGGTGCATTTCTATGTCTGCCTCTTGTGAGGGCGGCCCGTCGCGGCTGACTTGAGTCAGCCCTGCAGGCGCGTCAGCATCAGCAGGCCGTCGCCCGCCGGTGAGAGCACCGGCGCGATAGCCGCCGAGTCGGCAACAGTGGCAAGCAGGTCGCGCATGTTCTGCGTCACCTCGTCGCGCGCTGCGGGGTCGGTGACCTTGCCGTGCGCGAACGCGCTCGGCACCGCGATCGTGCCACCCGGGCGAACGATCTGCAGGGCCAGCTCGACATACTCGAGCAACCGTGCGGCGTCTGCGTCGATCAGCACGAAGTCGTAGGCGCTGAGGTTCAGTCGCGAGAGCACCTGTGATGCGTCGCCCTCGATGAGGCGCAGCTGCGCGCCAGGCACACCTGCACCGGCGAAAATGGCTCGTGCCTGCCGCATGTGCTCGGGGTCGATCTCGATCGAGGTGAGGGTGGCCTCGGGGGCATAGCGCATCAGGGCGAGGCCGCTCACGCCAACACCCGTGCCGATCTCACAGATCGACTTGGCTGCGGTTGCGGCGACGAGGCCCGAGAGCTGCGCGGCGACGGCGCGACTCACTGGCTCGATGCCGAGCTCAAGCGAGAACCTGCGCGCCTGCACCTGCGCATCGGTTTCGTTTGGGTACTGTTCGGCGTATTGCCAATTACGTTCGAGCCGACTCAAGGTTCCTCCGAGATTCTGGCGATGTGATTGTGAACAGGCTACAAGCTTGCGGTCGCGTCACTGCGTTGGCGCGCGGTGCTGGGCGGTGCTTCGCACCAGGCTCAACGCGATACGATTGCAGCTATGGGTTTCGGCGGGCTGACTTTCGACAAGATATTCGTCATCTTGTTGATCGCGCTCTTTGTCGTCGGCCCAGATAAGCTGCCAGGCTACGCGAAGCGTCTCGGCGAAATGGTGCGCTCGATCAAGCGCATGGCAGACGGGGCGAAAGATCGCCTGCGCGACGAGATGGGCCCCGAGTTCGACGACGTCGACTGGAAGCAGCTCGACCCCAGGCAGTATGACCCTCGCCGCATCATTCGAGATGCCCTGCTCGAAGATGAGAAAGAGGCACAGGCCGAGGCTCGCAAAGCCAAAGCGCTCGAGGCGGCGCAGGCGCGGCGTGAGCGGGTGCAGGCGAAGGCCGATGCCGTTGCCGCGGGTATTGCCGCGGCGGCGGGCGGCGCCGCTGCCAGCGGTGCTGAAGCTGGGGCTGAGAGCGGGGCCGATGGTAGTTCAGCCGCCGCAGAGCAGCCAAAGACGTCGACCGGCCTGAACTTCGACGACGAGGCGACCTGAGCGCTGCCTGGCGAGGCAGGAGCGCCGAGCGCTAGCCGAGACTGAGCGGCAGGCTCGCGCCCCGTAGCCCGCGCGGCATCGACGCGAGCACGCCCGCGATGCGTGTGAGCTCGCGTGATGCTGGATCGTTGGGTGCGGCTATCACGGCGGGCACCCCCTCGTCACCGTGAGCACGAAACTCGGGGCTGAGCGCAATCGAACCAAGCAGCGCGACGGGCTCGGGCCGCTCGACGCGGGCCTGATCCTCGGCCGAAACCGGCTCGGAAAGCCGTTCTGCGACCGCCTTGCCACCGCCGGATCCGAAGATCTCGAGCACGGTGCCATCGGGTTGCGCGAGACCCGCCATGTTCTCGATGACGCCGATAACCCTTTGCCCGGTCTGCCTTGCGACGAGTGCGCTGCGCACCGCGACATCGGCTGCTGCCGCCTGGGGCGTCGTGACCACCACGACCTCGGCCTGGGGGAGCAGTTGCCCGACACTGATCGCGATGTCTCCCGTGCCGGGCGGCAGATCGAGCAGCAGCACGTCGAGATCACCGAACCACACGTCGCGCAAGAACTGCTCGATCGTGCGGTGAAGCATCGGCCCGCGCCACGACACCGCCGTGTTGCGCGGGTCTTTGTCACCGAGAAACATACCGATCGAAATGACTTTCACCCCGTGCGCGACAGGCGGCAGCATGAGGTCGTCGACTCGCGTCGGCCGCTCGACCACGCCGTCGCGTGAGAGCCCCATGAGGCCTGGAATCGAGAAACCGAAGATGTCTGCGTCGATGAGGCCGACGCTGAGCCCCTGCTGTGCGAGGGCGACCGCGAGATTCGCGGTGACGCTCGACTTGCCGACGCCGCCCTTGCCGCTCGTTACCGCGATCACCCGAGTGAGTGATGAGTGATCGAACTGCGGGGTTCTGGTGAGACCCTTGCCGCGCACCGTCTCGATGAAGGTTCTGCGTTCGGCCGGGCTCATGACGCCGACCTCGATGTGCGCGCCGGTCACCCCCTCAGCAGTGAGCGTGGCCGCGAGGGTGTCTGCTTCGATGCGCCTCGCCGCGGGGCAGCCGGCGATCGTGAGCGAGATCTCGACGGTCGCGTTGCCGCGCGCGTCGACCGCGACTTGCTTCACCATGCCCAACTCGGTGATGGGGCGCATGATCTCGGGATCGCGCACGCCCTCGAGCGCGCGCCAGACGGCCGCCTCCGGAGTGCTCACTCCGCGGCCCTGTGGGCGGAGTCGTTCTGACCTGGCCCTGCCTCAGGCGCCTCAGCGGGCGTCTCTTTCTCTGCCTCAAGCTCTGCGAGCAGCGAGCGCAACTCGGCACGCAGAAAGTCGCGGTCGGGCAGGTCTTTGAGCGCGAGACGAAGCGCTACGACCTCGCGCGCGAGAAACTCGGTGTCGGCGAGGTTGCGCTCGGCTCCCTGGCGGTCTTGTTCGATCTGCACGCGGTCTCGGTCGTCTTGACGATTCTGCGCGAGCAGAATGAGGGGCGCCGCATACGAAGCCTGCAGCGACAGGATCAGGGTCAGCGCGGTGAAGCCAAGTGCCGCGCTGTCGAAGCGCCACTGCTCGGGCGCAAGCGTGTTCCACACCAGCCAGATCGCGCAGAAGATAGAGAGCGCGAGCAAGAACCAGGGCGTACCCATGCCTCGGGCGATGCCTTCGCTCCAGCGCCCGAAGACTTCGTTCGAATCGCTGCTCTCGCGGCTCCAGCCAAAACGAAACTTGCGCCGGCTGGTCGAGGCTTCCTGCGGTGCATCGAAATCGTCGCCGTTGCCACCGCGACGAAACACGCTCACAGCCCGCCCCCGGTCTCGTCGTCGGCGTGGCGCCAATCGTCGGGCAGCAGATGATCGAGCACATCATCGACCGTGACGACGCCGACGAGCTGCCGGTTCTCGTCGATCACGGGCAGGGCGACCATGTCGTAGCTCGCGAGCCGACGCGCAACTTCGGCAGTGCTCGCGTGCACGGGCACAGCCTCGACTTCGGTGTCGAGCAGGGCCGAGAGTCGCTCGTGCGGCGGAAACCGCAGCATGCGCTGAAAATGAGCCATGCCGAGGTACTCGCCGGTCGGGGTCTCGTAGGGCGGGTGGGTGACATAGACGGCAGAGGCCATCGCCACGGGCACCTCGCTGCGGCGAATCATCGCGAGGCCCTCTGCCACGCTCGACTCGGCCGAGAGCACGATCGGGGTGGGGCTCATGAGACCGCCTGCGGTGTCTGCGCCGTACTCGAGCAGGCGACGCACGTCTTCGGCCTCTTCTGGCTCCATGAGGTCGAGCAGTTGCTCGCCCTGCGCGGTTGGCAGCGCCGAGATCAGGTCGGCCGCGTCGTCGGCCTCCATCTGGTCGAGCACGTCAGCCGCGCGATCCCTTGGCAGCTGCGCCAGAAGCGCCAACTGGTCGTCTTCGACCATCTCTTCGAGCGCATCGGCGACGCGGTCGTCGGGCAGCTCGCCGACGACCTCGATCATGCGCTGATCGGGCAGCTCGAGCAGGGCTTCGGCTAGGTCGGCAGGCTTCAGGTCGACCATCGTCTGAATGAGCAGTTCTGCAGAGTTCGGGGCTGATCCTTCGCTCTCTCTGCGCACCTCGTTCCACGTGACGGTGCGCGAGTCACCCTTTGCGAACGGGCCTGAGGGCTTCGGCAGCCGAACGAACAGCTGGCTCACTACCCACTCGCCGGCCCGAGTGCGATCGATCGCTGCGTCTTCGATGCGGGCTGCGACGTTGCCCTCGACCAGGCGCACCTCTTGGCCGATCATCTCGGCGAGAATGCGCGTCTCGCCGCCGCGCTGCTCGAAGCGGCGCACGTTGATGAGACCGGTCATGATGATCTGACCCGAGCCCATCGACGTGACTCGACCAATGGGCACGAACACGCGCCGCTTGCCAGGAATCTCGACGATCAGGCCCACCACGCGGGGAGCGACCTGGGCGCGGTACACGACGAGCACATCGCGCAGTTTGCCGATGCGCTCGCCAGCAGGATCGAACACCCCGCGCCCTGCGAGGCGCCCCACGAAAACCCTTGAGCTGCTCACACACCCAGCGTATCGGAGAAGAATGGCAGAATCGGGGTATGAGCAATAGCAACCCCACCCCGATGCGCCGTATGCCTCAGATGCCCGAGCTGCCCAAGGGCGAGGCTATTTCGACCTACGATCACTACGTCGACGCCATGCAGGCGGTGGACCGCCTGGCCCGTGCCAACTTTCCAGTGAACGCGGTCTCGATTCTTGGCAACGACGTGCGCAGCGTCGAGCGTGTCACCGGCAAGCTCAGCTATGGTCGGGTCGCCCTGATGGGCGCGCTCTCGGGCGCCTACCTAGGCCTCTTTCTCGGACTGCTGCTGTTTCTGTTTCAGCCGGAGAACGAGGGCATCGGCGGGCTCTTCATCGCCGCGATCGTGATCGGTGCTGGCTTCGGCATGCTTTTCGGTGTGCTCTCGTACGCGATGAACCGCAACCGGCGAGACTTCTCATCGGTGATGCAGTTCGTCGCGACGCGCTACGACCTGATCACCGCGCCCGAGCTGGTGCACGAGGCACGCAGGATCCTCTCAGAACCGCAGGAATGATGAGGGAAGACCCGCATCATGCGGGTCGCCTCAATCTTGGAAATTGCATTCGTAGTAGCCCTCGAAGTAGAACTGGGTGATGACCGTCCCCAGGTCTTCGAACTCCTCTTCGGTGAGTTTCGTGTCATCGGCGAGAGCACCGGCGGCAAGACGCCACAGGGGGGCATTGCGGTCGTTGGTTGAACCGAGGGCCGTGGCTTTCTGCAGCTGATCCTCTCCTGAGGGATCCTCGCCGAAGTAGTACCTGATGTGAGTGCAGTACTCGGGGGTGTACTCCGGATTGGGTACGTCGAGCAAATAGCACGTGTCGTAGTTGTCGCAGAAGTATGCCAGAATCTCGTCGGTCGACTTGTCGGAGCCGCTCGACTCCTCGGGCGCCGGCTCCTCGGAAGGAGTCTCAGCCGGGGGAGCGCTCTCTGCGAGGGGACCCGTGGCAATCACTGCGCTCCCGAGCGTGCCGAGAAATACAAACGCGGTGAGGGTCAGCGCGATGCCAGCGATGAAAGCGACAATGCCGGTTACGAGGCCAGCGATCGACATGCCCTTCGGCTGTGCCTTGACGAGCGCGATGATCGCGAGCACCACCGCCACCACGCCTCCGAGGGCGCCGAGCACGGGAACCCAGCAGAAAATCAGGCTCGCAATGCCAACAATGAGTGAGGCAAGTGCCAAGCCCTTCGGTTGCTTGGGGGTGGTGTTCGTGGGGTGTACTGGCGGGGGGACGTACTCGTAAACCATGCCACCAGTCTACGTACCGCGATGCGGTGGCGTGAGAAAACTGCGCGCAGCAACGCTCGCGAGATAGCCGACGATGCCGGAGGGGGTGACGAAGATCGAAAGCACTCCCGCAATGCCGGCGGCAAGCGAAACGAGGTGCCGAAGCCGGTTCGCGGGCTCTCCGTGAACCACAGTCATGCGTCTATCGTGCATCGATGCTCCGTTCGTGGTAGGCGAATCAACGAGCCGCGGCTGTCAACCCACGCCCAATATCGAGAAAAACACCCAGGCGTAGGTGAGCCCTACGGCCGCCACCGCACCGACACCGACCACGATCGCAAGCGACAGCAGGCCGAGGCCCCAGCCAAAGAGCTTTTGGCCGGAGCTCGTCTGCAGTGGCTCGCTCTCGCTGAGCCCTAACTGCTCGATCGAGGCAAACTCCGACTCGTGAGGCATGTTGCTCACCGTCTGTTACCCGCGCAGCTTGCGCACCCAGGCCTCGACCGCGTCGGCCTCGCGGGGAATGCCCGCCGACAGGTTCACGCAGCCGTCTTCTGTGACGACGATATCGTCTTCGATGCGCACGCCAATGCCTCGATACTCCTCGGGCACGGTGAGATCGTCGGGCTGAAAGTAGAGTCCCGGCTCGATGGTGAAGACCATGCCGGCCTCGAGCTTGCCATCGAGGTAGAGTTCGCGGCGAGCCTGCGCGCAGTCGTGCACGTCGAGCCCGAGGTGGTGGCTCGTGCCGTGCACCATGTAGCGGCGGTAGTAGGCGGTCGTGTCATCGGCCTCTGCAGCGGGCAGCAGGCCCCACTCGCGCGTCTTGCGCTCGATCACCTTCATCGCTTCGTCGTGCACGTCACCGAAGCGAATGCCCGGGCGCACGATCGCGCGGGCGGCGTCTGCGGCCTCGAGCACGGCCTCGTAGACCCGGCGCTGCGCAGGCGAGAAGGTGCCCGAGATCGGCAGGGTGCGGGTGATGTCGGCCGTGTAGAGGCTGTCGAGCTCGACGCCCGCATCGAGCAGCATCAGGTCGCCGTCGCGCACCTCGCCGTCGTTCTCGATCCAGTGCAGCGTGCACGCGTGCGCGCCCGAGGCCGCGATGGTCTCGTAGCCGACCGTGTTGCCGTCGAGGCGGGCGCGCATGTTGAATACGCCCTCGACCACTCGCTCACCGCGGCGCTCTGCAATTGCGCGGTCGAGCGAGGCGAGCACGTCGTCGAACCCTCGAGCGGTTGCATCAACCGCGGCCTGCATCTCGGCGAGCTCGTAGGCGTCTTTCACGAGGCGCAGCTCAGAGGTCGCGCGGGCGAACTCTTCGTGCTCGAGCGTCACGTCTGCGTCGCCCGCCTCGAACTGGTCGAGGTTCGCGGTGCGCAGGCCGAGGTCTGCTGCGACCTGCTCGAGTGACGGGCGCGCTCCGATCCAGAACTCACCGATCTCGGGGTTCGCGAAGAACTCCTCGCTGTCGCGACCTGCGCGCTCGCGAAAATAGAGGGTGGTCTCGTGGGTCTCGGCTGATCCTCGCCCTTCATCAGCGGCAATCGGATCCATCACGAGCACCGCACCGGGCTCGCTATCGCTGCCCCAACCGGTCAGGTGCGAGAACGCGCTGTGCGCGCGGTACTGGTAGAACGTGTCGTTCGAGCGCTGTTTCATCGCGCCCGCGGCGATGACGAGGCGCTTGCCGACAAACTGTGCGCCAAGGCGTGCGCGGCGCCCGGCGGCGTACGCGGCCGACTCTCGAACAGTGGGCAGCGTATCGTCGCTCGGAGCCCAACCCGACATGATGTAGTCGAGAAACTTGTCGCTCTGCGGGGTCGTGCTGCGATTGCTGTTGTCGATCTCGGCCTCGTGGGTGGCCTGCTTGGCCTGCGTCGTGCTCGTGTCACTCATGCGACCATTCTTTCACCTCTGACTGGGTCTAACATGGCTGTATGCCCGCCCGCTACGACCTGCATACGCACTCGGTGCGCAGCGACGGTACGACCACCCCGGCCGCGATCGCAGAAGAGGCGGCATCGATCGGTCTCGCGGGGTTCGCGCTGACCGACCACGACACCGTTGAGGGCTGGCCAGAGGCGCGTGAGGCGGCCGCCCGAGTCGGCATCGACTTCTTGCCCGGCATGGAGGTGACGACGAAGCACGACTGGCGCTCGACGCACTTGCTGGCCTATGGCATCGAGCCCGATTCGCCGCAGCTCACGGCCGCGCTCGCGAGGGTGCGCGAGTCGCGCCACGGCCGGGCGAGAGAGATGGTGTCGCGTCTCGCGGTCGACTTCGATATCGATTGGGGTGCGGTGATCGAAGGGGGCGAGGATCGCACGCTCGGTCGCCCCCACATCGCCGATGCGCTGGTGGCTGCTGGGTATTACGCAGACCGCGGTGCCGCGTTCGCCGAGGTGCTGCACCCGCGTTCGCCGTATTACGTGCCGACCTATGCGATCGAGACTGTCGATGCGATTCGCATGGTGCGAGACGCGGGAGGCATTGCCGTGCTTGCGCACCCGGCTGCTGGTCGCATGACGCGCTCGGTCGATGTCTCGGCGCTTGAGGAGTTCGTCGCCGCGGGGCTGTGGGGCATCGAACTTGATCACCCCGAGAACCGAGACGACTGGATCGCCCCGCTCACCGCGTTCGCGAAGTCGAACGGGCTGCACATCACGGGCGCGAGCGACTACCACGGCGCGGGCAAAGACAACAGGCTGGGGGAGCGCACCTCGTCGCTCGAGACCTGGAACGCGATTCGCTCGCTCGTCGCGGTGCCCCGGTGACGGCGTGCCCCTGCGGCCGGGCGGGCTACGCGGAGTGCTGCGGGCCACTGCACTCCGGCGCTGCCGAGGCTCCGACCGCTGAGCGGCTCATGCGTTCGCGCTACAGCGCCTTCGCGCTTGGCCTGAGCGATTACCTGCTGCAGAGCTGGCACACGTCGACGAGGCCCGCCGCCTCAGGCTTCGAACTTGACGACACCGTGCAGTGGAAGCGGCTGCTGGTCGAACAGGTCGAGGCGGGCGGGCCGTTCGACAGCGAGGGATTCGTGACCTTCGCCGCGATCGCGCGCACGCCTGACGGGCGTTTCGAGCAGCGCGAGCGCAGCAGATTCTTGCGAGAAGCTGGTCACTGGCGCTATGTCGACGGGGGCGAGCTAGGCTGAGGGCATGACCGAGCCGGCGCACTTCAGAGACCTGCTGAGCGGGCTCCAGTCACGCGCTGCTGCTCGAATCGACAGGCTCGAGACCGAACTCGACAATCTCGCGCGCGCCCGGCGAGACGGCTCTGATGACGACGAGCATGACCCCGAGGGCGTGCCGCTTTCGGCGGAGTGGTCGAGACTGGTCGGTCTCTTGCAGGCCGCTCGGTCGGAGGCCGCAGAGGTCGACAGCGCGCTGCTCCGACTCGAAGCAGGTACCTACGGCATCTGCTCCCAGTGCCGCAAGGCTATTCCCGTCGAGCGACTCGAAGCGCGCCCCTTCGCCGACCGCTGCGTTCGCTGCGCGAGCTAGCGGTACCGGCTAGCTCGCGCACTTCGCGTTCGTGCTGACGATGCGGCCGGCGTGAGGGCGTTCGGTTATTCGGCCGATGAAGCAGAAGCGTCGCTTGCGCCGCCCTGCTCGGCGCCGCCCTGCTCAGTGGTCGCGGCAGCGGCTGCGCCCTGACCTCGCCCACGGCCACC
>DDEV01000049.1 GCA_002336855.1 Leucobacter sp. UBA1945
TCGGCGAGGCGAGGCGCCCACTCGCATCTGACGTCTCGTGCGCCAAACTGGCCAGCGGGGCCGGCAGCGGCGAGATCGCCGCGCCGTCGCGCACCCGCCCGGGCAGCGCGACGCAGACGCGCAGCAGGGGGCCGCAGCCCTCGAGCGTGGCGACGAGACCGCCGAGCAGTTTCGAGGCCCACACCGCGATGTCATCGTCTTTCGAGAACGCCGGGGTCGCTTCGACACGGGAGCCGACCGTGCGACCCGAGAGATCGAGCGCGACCGCATAACTGCTGCGCAGTCCGAGGCTGAGTCCGAGCACGTGCCCGAGCGCGCTCGGCACGCCCAGGCCAGAGGCTCGCCTGCCCGGCCCTTCGACCGGATCGATCCAGCGAGCTTCGACAAGCCCGGCCTCTTCGAGTTCGGTCACCAGTCTGGCGACGGTCGCTTTGCTCAGCCCGGTCACGCCCATGAGATCGCCCCTGGTCATCGTGCCGCCCTCGAGCAGGCGCTCGAAGGCGTGCGCGAGGTTGCGCACTCGGGCGGGGGCGTTCGTCATCCCCCTATCCTCCCATCCGCGCGCGCCCGTACGTCGATCTGGCGCTCGAAACGTGCGGCGGTTAGCGAGCCTCCTCTTCACCCTGCGGCGCACGGTCAAGCGCGATCGCCAGATGCTCGCTCGCCCGCAGGGGCTCGATCTGCGATACCTGCATTGCGCAGCTGAAGCCATCGGTGAGAATCAGGGCGTCCTCACCGCCCTTCGCGATCGCCGGGATGATCGAGTGCTCGGCGACCTTCATCGATGTATCGAAGTGCTCTGCCTCGAAGCCGAAGTTGCCGGCCACACCGCAGCACGACGAAGACTCAGACACGTTGCCGACGCCCCACGCCCGCAGCACTCGGCGCTGGGCGGCGGGCCCGAACGCCGCATGCTCGTGACAGTGCGTTTGCAACACGGCAGTGGCAGGCGCTGGTGCGCTCGGGCGCCAGCCTCGCCCGATAGCCTCGTCAACGGCAACCGCGAAGCTGCGCACTCGCGCCGCGACCCGCTTCGCGGCATCGCCCGGAACGAGCTTGGGTGCGTCGTCGCGAATCGTGGCCGCGCAACTCGGTTCGAGCACCACGATGTCTCGATCCGTGCCGTCGTCGAGTGTGCGCACGAGGTTCGCAAGCCGCTTCGCCGCGCCGTCGCGCTGACCCGTCGATACCCAGGTCAGCCCGCAACAGGCATCCGGCGTGCAACCAACACTCGCGCCTGCATCTCGCAGCACGCGAGCGGCGGCGGGCACGACCTCCGGCCGAAATGCCTTCGTGAAGCTGTCGACGAAGATGAGCGTGTCGCCCTGGGGCTCGAACTGCGCCTCGCGCACCCGCTCGACGTACTGACGGTGCGGTCGGAAGGCGGGCAGCTTTCGTCGTGCGCTGATGCCGAGCTTCTCTGCAACCCAGCGGAAGGGAGCGAGCTTGGTGCCCCAGTTCGCAAGCGCACTGACCCGGGTGAGCAGTGGCAACCAGCGCGGCAGCCAGCCAATCGAGTAGTGAGTGAAGGGGCGCAGCTTGCCCCGGTAATGGTCGTTGATCAGCTCAGACTTCGCCTCAGCCATGTCGACCCCCGTGGGGCAGTCGGTCGAGCATGCCTTGCACGAGAGGCAGAGATCGAGCGCCTCGCGCACCTCTGGCACTGCCCAGCCGCCGGCGACGGTGCCCTGGCCACGAGCCAGCTCCTGCAGCACTCGGGCACGGCCGCGTGTCGAGTCCTTCTCATCCTGGGTGGCGCGGTAGCTCGGGCACATGAACCCGCCAGATGTCGCCCGGCAGCGCCCCACGCCGATGCAGGCGTGCGAGTTGCCGACGAACGCGCCCAGTTGGCCACCGGCATCAGCGTGCGCCTGCGACACGACGACCGGGTCGGGCAGGCCCACGAGCGCGAGCGATTCGGTGAAGGGTGCGGCGTCTACGATGATGCCGGGGTTCAGTAGGCCAGCAGGATCCCAGATGCGCTTGAACTCGCGAAACATGCCCATGATCTCTGGCGAGTACATCACGTCGAGCAGCGATCCTCGCGCCCGACCATCGCCGTGCTCGCCCGAAAGAGAGCCGCCGTGCTTGACGACGATCTCGGCGGCGCGACGCATGAACGACTCGAAATTCGCGCGGCCCTCGTCGCTGCGCAGCTCGAAGTCGAGACGCATGTGCACGCAGCCCGCGCCGAAGTGCCCATACATGGAGGCCGTGTAGCCGTGCTCGTCGATGACGGGAAGCAGCTCTGCGAGATAGTCGGCGAGACGTTCGGGGGCGACCGCCGAGTCCTCCCAGCCGGGCCAGGTCTGCACCCCGTCGAGGCGCTTCGACGAGAGGCCCGCCCCGTCTTCGCGCACACGCCACAGCTTCGCGCGATCCTCGCCCGAAGTCGCGATCACGTGGTCACGCATGCGGCCGGACTCGCGCAAGCGGTCGACAAGATCGTTGCAGCGCTGCGCCGCAGCCTCGATGGTGTCGGCCGAGAACTCGACCATCACGTAGGCGACGCCACCTGGAAGCCCGGCGACGCTGTCTGGCCCGCGACGGTGCCGCATGATGTCGACGATAGACGCGTTCAGGCCCTCGATCGCGCTCGGCCGCAGCTCGAGCATGGCCATGACGTCGCGTGCGGAGTCGACCGTCGAGTCGTAGCCGACGCAGAGCAGCGCCGTCGGGCCCGGCTTCGGAACGAGCCCTACCCGGGCGCGAAGAATCAACGCACACGTACCCTCGCTGCCTGCGAGCGCGCGGGCGATGTGGAATCCGTTTTCGGGCAGCAGATTCGCAAGGTGATACCCCGAAACCTGCCTCGGAATGGTGCCGAGCTCGGTCCGCAGTGCGGCGAGATGCTTGCCCCGCAACAGGCCGAGCGCCTCGTTCAGCCGCTCGGCGCGATCGAGGGCATAGGCGTCGTGCGGGTCGAACGCCCGAAGCCCGCCCTGCGCGGCGATCAGGTGCGCCCCGTCTGCCGTGAGCAGTTCGACCTCGTGCACGTGATGCGACATGCGCCCGTACTCGACCGAGTGATTGCCGCACGCGTCGTTGCCGATCGATCCGCCGATGGTGGCGCGAGACATCGACGACGGATCGGGGGCAAAAGTCAGCTCGCCACCGGTGAGGCTCTCGACCTCGGTGCGCAACTCGCTCATCACCACGCCAGCGTCGACCCACACGGTGCGCGAATCGCGGTCGATTTCGCCGACCGACCGCAGTCGGCGCGAGAGGTCGAGAATCACGCCATCCCCGACGGCGTTGCCCGCCATCGAGGTGCCGCCGCCGCGAAACGTCACCGGAATCTCGGCCTCGCGACAAACCCGCAAGACCTCGCGACAGTCTTCGACCGTCCTCGGAAACACCACTGCTCCTGGCCGCACACGATAGTTCGAGGCGTCGTAAGAGTACTCCATGAGCCGGCGCGAAGAAGAGTCAACTTCAATGCCGTGGCTACGCAGCTTCTCGACCAGCGCTGGGGACTGCATGAACGCCTCCTCGTCAGTGATGCGCATACCAAGCCTCGCACCACTGAATAACTGTATAACACTTCTGGATTTCCCTGATCATCCTTCGGGATGAGCAGAAATGGCACTTGAGGATGATGTGGCGCCTGCGCACGCTCGGCAGACTGGAATCATCGGCGCAGATTGTCTCGGCGCGAGCACCCCCACTCGCGCGATTACAGGCTGCGCCGATCCAGCTCTCACGCGCCACGCGCGATCCACCCGCACCGCCCGCAATGCCCGGAAGGCCCCATGACGTTCCTCACTCGCACCAGCCTGAAGAACCGACTCGTTGTCGGTCTCATCACCGCAGCGGTCGCGCTGTTCGGCCTGTTCTCGATGAGCGCGCTCAAGCAAGAGCTGATGCCGTCGATGACCGCACCGATGGCGTTCATCATGATCGACGCGCAGGGCCTCGCCCCCGAAGAGATGTCGCGCACAGTCACTGAACCGGCCGAGCAGTCGCTCATGGCCGTGCCAGGTGTGAAGAGCGTCACCTCGACGACCTCATCAGGCTCGGCGCAGCTGCAGGTCGAGTGGGAATTCGGGAGCGACGACGACGAGACGCTGCGCGCGGTGAAGAACGCGGTCGAGGGGCTGAAGCCGATTCTTCCGGCAGACGCGCAGAGCCAGGTGTTCTCGGGCGGTACCGATGGCATTCCCGCGATGATGATCAGCGCCGGCACCTCGAAGAGCGACGAAGACTTCGGCGAGAAGCTCGCGCAGACGGTCGTGCCCGCACTGCAGGGCGTAAGCGGCGTGCAACGTGTCGAACTCGCGGGCCGTGAAGAGCAGCGCATCATGATCGACCTGCGCCCGGCAGACGTCGCGCGACTGAAGGTCGAGCCCGCCACGATCGCCGCCCTGCTGCAGACGTACGGGGCGGCGGTGCCCGCTGGCGAGGCGCCGGGCGCCGACGGCAAGGTTGCGGTCACGGTTGGTCAGGGCATTGCTTCGATCGAGGATCTCCAGGCCCTGCCCGTGACGAACTCCGAGGGAGAGGTCGTTCGCGTCGCGGACTTCGCAGACGTGCACCTCGAGACCGTGCCGCAGGGCAGCATCTCGCGCGTGAACGGCAAGTCGGCCCTCACGCTGCAGATCATGCCGGCGCAGGGCGCGAACGTGGTCGACATCTCGCACGGCGTGAACGCCGAGCTCGACCGTCTCGCCCCGACCCTGCACGCGGACTTCGTGACCGTGTTCGATCAGGCTCCGTTCATCGAGCAGTCCATCCACGACTTGTCGGTCGAGGGCGGCCTCGGCCTGCTCTTCGCGGTGCTCGTGATCTTGGCGTTCCTCGGCTCGTGGCGGTCGACCATCATCGCGGCCGTGTCGATCCCACTGTCACTGCTGATCACCCTGATCGGTCTGCTCTGGAGCGGCAACACCCTGAACATTCTGACGCTCGGCGCGCTCACCATCGCGATCGGCCGCGTCGTCGACGACTCGATCGTGGTGATCGAGAACATCAGTCGAAGGCGGCCGCGAAACGCCGACGGCACTCCCGGGCCGCTCACCGCCGAGGGCGTCATCGCCTCCGTGCGTCAGGTGGCCGGCGCCATCACCGCGTCGACGCTGACCACCGTCGCGGTGTTCGCACCGATCGCGCTCGTGTCTGGCATGGCTGGCCAGCTGTTTCGCCCGTTCGCGATCACGGTGACCATCGCGTTGCTCGCGTCGCTCGTCGTTGCGCTCACGGTGGTGCCGGTGTTGGCGTTCTGGTTCATGCAGAAGGGCCGCACTGCTCACGCAACTGCAGCAAGTACGACCGACTCAGCTGAACACCCTGACGACCTGGCAGAGATTCACACCGCTCCCGACCGGCTGCAGCGCGCGATCATGCCGACACTCTCGGCGACGAGGCGCCACCCCGTAATCACGATCATCGTGTCGGTCGTGCTGCTCGTGGCGACGCTCGGCATGAGCGGGTTCATTCGCACAGACTTTCTCGGATCCTCTGGCGCCGAGAGCCTGCAGCTCGTGCAGACGCCGCCCAAGGGTGCAGACGATCTGCTCGAAGCCGCGAAGCCTGTCGAGAAGGCGCTCGTCGGCGTCGAAGGTGTGCGTGACGTGCTCACCGACATTCCGGTCGGCGGCGCCGGCACCGCGACCGAAATCACCTACACCGTCATGCTCGAAGACGGAGCAGATGCCGAGCAGACCGGCGATCGCGTCGAGAAGGCGATGGAGCGCGTTCGCAACATCGGCGAGGTGCAGTTGCTCACACAAGACGCCTTCGTCGGCGGCGCGAGCGACGGCATCAACCTGCAGATTCGCGGCAACGACCCCGTCGCGCTGCGAGAGGCCAGCAAGCTACTCGAGGAGAAGCTGAAGGGCGCGGGCGGTGTGCAGTCCGTGCGCAGCGAGCTCGCGGGCGAACAGCCGGTGGTGCGCGTCAAGCTCGACGAGCTGAAGGCGGCGAAGGTCGGCTACGACCCGACGACCGTCGCGCAGGCCATTCGCGCAGCCCTCGAGGGCCAGACGGTCGGCAAGCTCATGCTGAACGGCAGCGACCGAACGATCATGGTGCGCACGCCCGGCTCGGGCAAGTCTGCCGAAGAGCTCGGGGCACTCATGCTGCCGGTCACCCCGCAGCAAACCGCCGAGGCCCGCAAGCTGGCTGCAGACAAGCTGACCGCAGATGCTGAAGCGGCCGCCGAGCACTCGCGCAATGAGGCGAGCGCCGAGATGAGCTCGCAGATCAGCGAGGCGAACTCGCAGCGAGCAGAGCTGGTTGCGCAGATTGCTGAGCTGAACGCGCAGCTGCAGGCGCTCATGAACGCGCCGATTGTGCCGGGGCCCGTGCTCGACCCCGACGATGCCGCAATGGCGAAGGCCCAGCAGGAGCGCGCCGAACAGATCGCGGCCCTGCAGTCGGCGCTCGCAGGCGCACAGGGCGGCATCGAGGGCATCGATCAGCAGATCTCGGCGCTGCGCACGGCGCAGAGCGACGCCGCGAACGCCGTTGCCGAGCAGCAGAAGGCCGAGGCCGAGCAGAAGGCGGCAATGGAGGTGAACGGCACTGCGATCCCGCTCTCTGCAATCGCAGAGGTCACCGAAGAGCTCACCGCGCCCACGATCACCCGCGCCGACGGCGACCGCCAGGTGGCGCTGACCGTGACCCCGAAGAAGGGCCAGCTCGATCGGGCGAACGCCGCGGTGCAGAACGCGATCGATACGGTCGAGCTGCCCTCGGGCGTCACGTTCGAGCTGGGCGGAGTGAGCGCCGAGCAGGACGAGGCGTTCACGCAGCTGTTTGCCGCGATGATCGCGGCGATCCTGCTCGTCATGCTCGTGATGGTGGCGACCTTCCGCAGCTTCCGCGGACCGTTCGTGCTGCTGGTGTCGATCCCGTTCGCCGCGACCGGCGCGCTGCTCGGCCTCCTGCTCACGAACACCGCGCTCGGCCTGCCCGCGATGATCGGTCTGCTCATGCTGATCGGCATCGTGGTGACGAACGCGATCGTGCTCATGGATCTGATCAACCGCCTGCGCGAGGCCGGCGCACCGCTCGAAGAGGCGGTCGAGCACGGCACCCGCCTGCGTCTGCGTCCGATCCTCATGACGGCTGCGGCGACCATCTTCGCGCTCGTGCCGATGTCTCTGGGCCTCACCGGTGGTGGCGTCTTCATCTCGAAGCCGCTCGCGATCGTCGTGATCGGCGGGCTCATCTCGTCGACGCTGCTGACGCTGGTGCTCGTGCCGATCCTGTATACGCTCGTCGAACGCCGCCACCTGCGCAAGACTCAGAAGCGGGCCGACCGCCGCGAGCGCCGCGAAGAGAAGCGGGCGGCCAAGGCGGCGGGCATGCCTGTTGCGGCAAGCCCAGCGGAAGCGGCCGGGCAGGGCAACCAGCCGACCACCACCCTCGAGAAGCTGATCGACGAGGCGTAGCCTGGCAGCCTGATCCGGGTCGTCCCGAACCTCACTTCCTGGTTATTGGAATTTCCAATAACCAGGAAGTGAGCGGCGAAAAGCGTACTCCCTCGCGCCCGGGTCTCAGCGCCACTCGGCCCAGATGTCGAAGCCGAGCTTCACGATGAGCACCGCGACCACGATCAGAAACAGCGCCCTGATGAAGCGCGTGCCCCTGGCGATCGCCATGCGCGAGCCGAGCAGGCTGCCCGCGACGTTAGCGGCGCCCATCACGAGGCCCAGCGGCCACAGCACCGCCCCGAGCGGAATGAAGAAGAGCAGCGCCCCGAGATTGGTCGCGAAGTTCACGATCTTCGCCTTCGCGCTCGCCCGCAGAAAGTCATAGCCGAGCAGGCCGACGAGCGAGAACACCAGAAAGGTGCCGGTGCCCGGTCCGAGCACTCCGTCGTAGAAGCCGATGCTCGCGCCGATGGCCGATGCGACGATGAGGTGGCGCGATCCTCTGTGCTTGACTCTCGTCACCGCACCAAGCGCGGGCTTGAACAGCGTGATCAAGGCGACCACAACAAGCGCTACCACGATGATGGGTTTGAACAGTTGCGCGGGCAGCATCGCCGCAACCGAGGCCCCGGCGAACGCTCCGACGAGTGCGATGCCGGCCATCGGCAGGGCGGTGCGCAGACTCGGCCGCACGGTGCGGTAGTAACTCACGCTGCTCGTCGCAGTGCCGAAAATCGATGCCAGCTTGTTTGTCGCGAGCGCCTGCACGGGGGTGAGGCCAGGCACGAGCAGCAGCGCGGGCAACTGCAGCAGCCCCCCGCCGCCGACAACCGCATCGACCCATCCCGCGGCGAAGGCCGCCGCGATGAGCAGTGCGAGCACGCCCCAGTCGATGCCGTCGGGCAAGAACGGCAGCGCGGGCATCACGCTACTTCGCCGCCCTGCAGCGCCCGCAGATGCCGAAGAGATCGACCACGTGGTCGATGTCGGTGAAGCCGTGCTCGGCGCCGACGCGGCTCGCCCACTCTTCGACCACGCTCGCCTCGAGCTCTCGCGTGTCGCCGCAGCTGCGGCAGATCAGGTGATGGTGGTGCCCGGTCGAGCACGATCGAAACAGGTTCTCGCCTTCTGGCGACTGCAGCGAGTCGGCCTCGCCCGACTCTGCGAGCTGTGCAAGGTTGCGATAGACGGTGGCGAGCCCGATCGTCGAGCCCTCGTCGCGCAGCACTGCGTAGAGCTGCTGCGCGCTCACAAAGCCCTGGGCCTCTGCGAGCCGCGCACGAACGGCTTCGCGCTGCCAAGTGTTTCGCCTCGGTGCGCTCACGCGGGCACCTCCTTCACCTGAGTACGCGGCTTCGCCTGCCAGCGCGAGACGCGTCGCCACAGCAGGGCTGCCATGAACACCAGCGTAGTCGCTAGCCCGATCGAGCCCCCCGCTGCGAGGTCGAACTGCCTCGAGGCCCACAGACCCGCGAGTCCCGAAACGACCCCCAGCAGCGCCGCGAGCGGGGGCACCCACTCGATACGCGGGGCGAGCAGCCTGGCCGCGGCCGCGGGTGCGATCAGTATCGCGACACCGAGGATCGCGCCCACCGCCGGCATCGCAACCACCACCGCGGCGGCGATGAGGCCGACCACCGCAAGCTCGACCGGCCACGCCCGAAAACCCGCTGCCGCAAAGCCAGCCGGGTCGAAGGTGTGAAACAGGATGCGGCGGGCGAAGAGCGCCACGACGAACAGTGAGATCGCGAGCACGGCAGCGGTGACGACAATGTCGGCGGCGCTCACCGAGAGCGGCGATCCGACGAGCAACGCCTCGACCGGCACCCCGAGGCCCGGGTTCAGGCTCGTCAGCAGGGTGCCGAGCGCGAAGCCGAGCGCCAGCACCACGCCGCTGGCGACCTGCCTGCCCTGGCCGGGCACACGGGAGAGCGCGGTCATGACGAGCACGAGCAGCAGGGCGAACAGCGCCTGTCCGAGCAGCAGGTTGTAGCCGAGCACCGCGAAGATGACGCCGCCGGGAAACGTTGCGTGGCTCAGCGCCACCGCGAAAAAGGATCGGCGCCGCACCACGATCAACGAGCCCGCGATGCCGCTGAGCAAGCCGAGCAGGGTGATCTCGAGCGCTGCCAGAGCGAAGTAACTCATGCGGCCACCCCGTCTTTGGTGCGCTTCGATCCTTTTCGAACCATCGCACTGACCGCCACCGCGAGCAGGTACGCAGCCACGAGCAATAACACCACGAGCGCACCGGGAGATACCGAAAGATCGCCCGAAACCGACCACGCGAACGACCACCAGAGGCCGAGGGCGCCAGCCACGAGCGGCACCGCGATCGCGAGCGGCACGAGCAAGCCGAGCCGCTTCGTGAGAAGCCGCGACACCGCCATCGGCACTGTCAGCAACGCGACCACCATGAGCACTCCGAGCGCCTGCACCCCCGCGACCACAAGCAGCGCAGTCGCGATAGCCAGCGCGAGATCGGTGCGCAGCACCTTGAAACCGGCCGCCTCGAATCCGCCGAGATCGAAGGCCCGAAACATCTGCGCTCGCCACGTGAACAGCATGATGCCGATTGCGACTACCGCGACAACCACGATCTGCCAGAGCTGGGCCGAGGTTACGGTGAGCAGGTGGCCGAAGAGCAGATCTTGCAGCTGAGCGGCGTAGCCCTGCTGCTTCGACACGAGCACGACTCCAAGGCTGAAAAGGCCGGTAAGCCCGACCGCGATCGCCGCATCGCTGCCCGCCCCACCGCGCCTGTCGAGCAGGGTGAAGATGACGGCTGCGGCGAGCGCCGCGACCACTGCACCGGGCAGCAACCCCGCGCTGCCGCCGAGCGCGGCCCCGATGACGAGACCCGGAAACACGGCGTGCACCATGCCGTCGCTCACGAACTCCATCTCGCGAAAGCTGATGCCGAGCCCAACGACGCCGGCGGCCACGGCAAGCACCGCGATCGTTGCGAACGCACGCGCCATGAACGGCAACTGCAGCGCGTCAAGAATGCTGATGTCCACTGTCAGTCAGCCCTCGGGGGTTTCACGCTCGTTCGACTCTGCGGCCGCGCCCCGTGCTCGTGTGCCCCGTGCTCGTGCGCGCCGGTCACGATCGTGTGGCCGTCGATTTCGACAGCCCCGTCTTGAAAAGTGTGCTCTACAGCCTCAAGAGTCAACGCCTCGGCGACCGGGCCGAAGCTCGCCGGGTGGCCCGGTTGTTCGGGGGTATGGCCGGCCGATAGCAGCAGGGCGTGGGTGCAGGCCTGCTGTGCGATCTCGAGATCGTGGGTGCTCACGATCACGGTGCGCCCCTCTTCGCGCAGCTCTCGCACGAGCGCGAGCAGGGTGCCGCGGTTCTCGCGATCGAGGCCGTTGAACGGCTCGTCGAGCAGCAGGAGGCTCGGGTCGGCGACGAGCGCACGCGCAAGTATCGCGCGCTGCTGCTGCCCGCCCGACAGCTCGCCGAAGATTCGGTTCGCGAGTGCCGAGAGGCCGACCTGGTCAAGCGCCGCGTCGATGGCCAGGCGATTCTGGCGGCCCAGCGGCCGAAGCGGCCCGAGCTTTCGGTAGAGTCCCATCGCCACGACCTGGCGCAACGTCACCGGCAGCTCGGTGCTGCGCGAGTCGGCCTGCGGCAGCGTAGCTACGCGCTTGCGAGCGGCGGCCGGCGTTGTTCCGAGCACCTTGACGCTGCCCGCGGTGAGCTCGGCGAGGCCGAGCAATCCCCGCAAGAGAGTCGATTTGCCCGAACCGTTCGGGCCGATGAGCGCGACGGCGCTGCCTGCCTCAATGTCGAGATCGAGGCGGGCAACGCGGCTGCGACCGGCGTAGCCGAAGGCGGCGTTCCGAAACGAAACGGCGAACTGATCGGGTGCCGCTGCGCCGCTCATGCGCCTTCCAAAGCGCTCGGCACAGGGTCGATGGATGCGCCCCACGCCTCGAGAATGACGCTGGTGTTGTGCAGCGTCGCGCTGATGTAGGTCTCGGCACCGCTGCCAGCTGGCCCGAGCGAGTCGACGTAGAGCGAGTCTTCATCGATCACCGCGACGCCGGCCTCCTGCGCCACCGTCTTCGCGAGCTTCGGACTCAGCGAAGACTCGACGAAGATGGCTTTCACTCCGCTGTTCTTGATGGCGGCGACGAGACTGTCGATCTCGGCTGCGCTCGGCTCGGCGTTGTCTTCAAAGCTCGGAAGCAGGGATCCCGCGTAGGCGATGCCGTAGTCGTGCAGGTAATAGCGCAGCGAGTCGTGCCCGGTCACGAGCACTCGGTCATCGGCGGGAACCCGCGCGAACTGGGCCGCGATCCACTCGTCGAGGGTGACGAGTTTTGCGTTGTAGGCGCCAGCACGCTCGTAGTAGCCGTCGCCGTGCTCGGGGTCGATCTTGGCGAGCTCGTCGGCGATCTGCTGCACCATGCCCTGGGCAAAACGCGGCGAGGTCCAGAGGTGCGGGTTCAGGTCGCCGTGCTCGTGATCGTGATCGTGATCTTCTTCGCTCTTTTCGCTAGATTCGCTGCCCTCGCTGTCTGCCGTCTGCGGTTCGGCTGCGCCCTCCGCGCCGCCGTGCGAGTGCCCGTGGGTGTCGATGTGCTCGTGCTCACCCTCGTGGTTCTGGCCCTCCAGCGTCTCGGCCGTAATGGCGCGTGCGGTCTCGAGATCGAGACCCGCGCTCGCATCGACGAGAGTGCCAGAGAACCCCGACGCGTCGATGGCGCTATCGATGAATTCGTCGAGACCGGCTCCGTTCACAATGAGCACGTCGGCTTGACCGAGGCTCAGCAGGTCTGCGGGGGTCGGGTCGAAGTGGTGCGCAGAGCTACCGGGGGCGAGCATGCCGGTGAGCTCAATATCGTTGCCGCCCACCTCGGCCGCAAAGTCAGCGAGCTGGGTGGTCGTCACTACGACCTTGAGATGCTCGCCCCGCTCCGGCTGCGATGCGTCATCGCTCGCAGAGCAGGAGGTGAGGGCGAGCGCGGCGGCTGCGCCAAGGGCGAGCGAAGAGATGAGTGCTGAGGTCTTCACGAGTGAACTTTCTAAACCGGCGCTGGTGATCTCAGGGATCTGCCGGAACAATGCTTAATGAGAACGAGAATCACTCTATCTCTTCTTGGGAACCATTCGCAACAAGCCGCGTGGTCGCCGCACAGAAACCCTCACTTCTCGCCCGGCCCTACCCTTTTTGCCCTGCCCCTTTTGCCTTGCCCCGCCCTCACCTTGCCCC
>DDEV01000013.1 GCA_002336855.1 Leucobacter sp. UBA1945
GCATCGTGCTGCCGCAGGCGATGCGAGTGATCGTGCCGCCGACCGGCAACGAAGTCGTCTCGATGCTGAAGACGACCTCGCTCGTGATTGCCGTGCCCTATAGCTGGGATCTCTACACGCGCACCCACGACATCGGAGTGTCGATGTACAAGCCGGTGCCGTTCTTGATCGTGGCGTCGTTCTGGTACCTGGTGCTGACCTCGCTGCTGATGGTGGGCCAATACTACGTCGAGCGCTACTTCGCTCGTGGCGTCGGTGCACGGCCAGACGTGCAGCGGCCAACCGTCGAGACCTCGGCGATCGGCGTCGTTGGGCTGTCGTCTGCGACAGAGGCCGGCGGCGGGTACCCGACCGCATCAGATGGTGAAGGCGGCGATCAGATCGTGCCGCCTCACGGCCGAGCCGGAGGGGGTGGCGTATGAGCCAGGCAGAAGTTCCAATGGTGAAGGCCGAAGCGATCTCGAAGTCGTACGGCTCGAACGAGGTGCTGAAGTCGATTTCGCTCGAGGTCAAGCGCGGCGAGGTGCTGTGCTTGGTTGGCCCTTCGGGCTCGGGCAAGTCGACCTTCTTGCGCTGCATCAATCACCTCGAGACGATCAACGCGGGTCGACTCTGGGTTGATGGCGAGTTGGTGGGCTACCGCCAGCACGGCGACAAGATCTATGAGATGCACCCGAAAGAGGCAGCGAAGCAGCGTCGCGACATCGGCATGGTGTTTCAGCGATTCAACCTGTTTCCGCACAAGACGGCACTTGAGAATGTGATGCTCGCTCCGACCCTGCTGAAGAAGGGCAACAAGGCTGCTCTTCAAACGCGGGCGATGGATCTGCTCGCCCGAGTCGGTCTTGCCGATCGCCACGACTACTACCCGGCGCACCTGTCGGGCGGTCAGCAGCAACGCGTCGCGATCGCCCGCGCGCTCGCGATGGAGCCGAAGCTCATGCTGTTCGACGAGCCGACCTCGGCGCTCGACCCCGAGCTGGTTGGCGAAGTGCTCGACGTGATGAAGGGTCTGGCAGAGAGCGGTATGACCATGATCGTGGTGACGCACGAGATGGGCTTCGCCCGCGAGGTTGCCGACGAGCTGGTCTTCATGGACGGCGGTGTGGTCGTCGAGTCGGGTGATCCGACCGAGGTGCTCACCAACCCGCATCGGGAGCGCACGAAGGCGTTCCTGTCGAAGGTTCTTTAGTTCGTAAACGACGAAGGGCGCGGGCGAGGATCATCCTCGCCCGCGCCCTTCGTTCTGCGCGAGGTGGCGACTAGGCGTTCACGCCCAGGTCGCGCTTGATCTTGGTCGTCGAGATGCCCTCGGTACGGTCGAGGTAGATCACGTCGCAGTAGTCGGTGAGCACCTCGAAGCGAGGGTCTCCCTCCCAGTCACCACCCATGACGACCGCATCGATCTCGTACTTCTGCACGTCGCCGATTTTCTGATCCCACGCATTCTCGGGAATCACGAGATCGACGTAACGCACCGATTCGAGCATTTTCTTGCGCGTCTCGAAGTCGTGGTAAGTCTTCTTGCCCTTGCCCTCGTTGAACTCTTCGGTGCTGAGCGCAACGACGAGGTAATCGCCCTGCGCCCGGGCGCGCTGCAGCAGACGAATGTGGCCCCAGTGCAGCAGGTCGTAGGTTCCGTAGGTGAGAATGCGCTTCATATCAGGCTCCGATCAAGAGGGCGACGCCGGCGAATGCCGAGGCGACGGCAATGACGAGTGCGATGCTGATGAGAATAGCGTGCACGCGGTAGAACTTCGTAGCCGCACCCGATTCGTCGCGTGCGCGCGGGTCTGCCGCGACCCGCTTCCAGAACTGCGGCCACACGATCGCGTTGTAGCCGGCGTTCACGAGCAGCATGATCCCTGCGAGTACCGTCATGCCACAAGCCTACGGTGCCGGGCTGTGTTGCAGCCGCACCCGACTCGCACGCCCGCAGCTCGCACGCCGCGGCCCAAAGGCCCGAGTCGGCGCGCCTCCGCCGCACTAGGCTCGAGGCATGAGCGAACTCACCTACGTCGTGCGCAAATGGGTCAAGCCCGAAGACCTCAACCAGCACGGTGCACTGTTCGGCGGCAGGCTGCTGCAGTGGGTCGACGAAGAGGCGGCCATCGTCGCGATCACGCAACTCGGCACGATCGAGGTGGTCACGCGCCACATTTCGGCGCTCGACTTCGTCGCCCGGGCCGAGCGCGGCGACCTGCTCGAGCTCGAGTACCGCGTGCTCGGCTTCGGCCGCTCCTCGCTCACGCTCAGCTGCCGAGTGTTCAACACGGTGACCGGGCAAGACATTCTGCGTCTTGAGCACATCGTCTTCGTCGCGGTCGACGGCGACGGAAACCCTGTGGCGCACGGGCAGACTGTCGCCACGGCCGGCACGGAACGGTTGCGCAGCGTCGGCTGATCCCACGCTGCACTGCAACAAAACCATCACGTGTCGGCGTGTGCTCCCATCGCTGGGCCCGCTGGGTGCATGCTTAGAGCAGAGTGAACGCATCGGGCACGGCAGGCGAGCCCACACGTAGCGTCAGAAAGCAGGGCGAGAGAGCAATGTCTGAACAAGAAACCATCGTGATCGACGGGCGCAAGACGACCGACGTGATTCGCACCGTCATGGGAGTTGGCGGCCTCGTCGCGCTCGTCATCGGTGTGCTGATTCTCATCAACCCTGTCGAATCCGGCGCCGTGATGATGGGCTTTGTCGCGATCATGTTCGCGATCTACATGGTCGTCGCGGGTCTCGTCTTTCTCGGCTCGATGATCTTCTCGAAGACGATGGGCGGCTGGCGTCGCGTCGGCAATGCCGTGCTCGGTCTGCTCTACCTGATCGCGGGCATCATCATCTTCGGCAACCTCGGTGCGACCGCCGCCGTGATCACCGCGGTGCTCTCGATCTTCATCGGCGTGCTCTGGATCTTCGAGGGCATCATGTCGTTCGCGGCAGCCAGCGAGAGCAAGAGCAAGACCTGGAGCATCATCTACGGCATCGTCAGCATCATCGCCGGCATTGTGCTCATCGTGACCCCGCTGGTGGCAGCCGTCACCCTGTGGATTCTCGTCGGCGCCTCGCTGGCGGTCATGGGCGTCGTGCAGATCGTACGCGCGTTCACGCTGAAGCCCGCAAAGTAGTGACGTTGGCGCGGTTCTGACCCGCCTCGTCCCACGCCATCGTTGAACGGCACTCTCGGTTTCGACCGGGGGTGCCGTTCGTTTTCTTTGGGGGCGAGGATCAGCCCAAGTGCTCGAGCGCGTCGGCCTCGATGGAGTCGCCGCCCAGCACCAGCGCAATGTACTTTCGCAGCACTGGCAGGGCCGCGGAGCCCGCGTTGAACTGCACCGCGACGAACGGGCTCGACTGGATGAGGCGCAGCGCTTCGAGCGCAGGCATGAGCGCGCCCTTCGCCTGCTCGCGGCTGCCCTTCGGGTGGGCGAGACGCAGCTCATCCATCGAGGTGAAGAGCGGCAGAATCAGCTGGCCCTTCGTCGAGCGAATCGTGCGCACGTGCGTCGACTTCTTCTTCTGGGTGCCGGTCACGTCGGCGACCAAGAAGCCCTCGCGCAGTGCCGTCAGAAACTCGGCTAGTCGCTCGTAGTCTGGGGCCTGCTGCAGTGCGGCGAGGGTGTCGCGAACGCCCTCGTTCACGTAGTCGGCGGTGATGCCCTCTGGAGTTTGCGCTTCGGCCATGCCTCAAGCCTAGGGCGTGCGCCGCGTGATTGCCGCGGGCATGGCTGGCGCGAGTCTCGGGGGGTAGTGTCGAGGCATGGACACCCTCGAGCTCTTTGACCCTGCAGAGATTCGGCGCGTGCTGTGCATCGTTGCGCACCCCGACGACATGGAATACGGCGGGTCCGCCGCAGTCGCCGAGTGGACCTCACGCGGTATCGAGGTCTCGTACCTGCTGTTGACCGCGGGGGAGGCCGGCATTCGCGACCGCGACCCGGCAGAGGTGGGCCCGCTGCGGGCCGACGAACAGCGCGCTGCTTGCGACGCGGTGGGCGTCGAAGAGTTGACGATCCTCGATCTGCCTGACGGACTTGTCGAGCACTCCATCGAAACCCGCCGTCTTATCGCCCGCGAGATCAGACGGGTGCGACCTGACGCAATTCTCACGATGACCTGGAATCTCGATGCGGGCTGGGGGCTCAACCATGCCGACCACCGCGCGACCGGCCTTTCGGTAGTCGACGCGATTCGCGACGCCGACAACCCGTGGCTGTTTCGCGAGCAGATCACCGGCGAGGGGCTCGATGCCTGCATAGCGCCATGGTTGCTCGTCATGATGCACGATCCCGGCCACGCGATCGAGGTATCGCAGCAGTCGATGGAGCGGGGCATTCGCTCGCTCGAGGCGCACCGGGCATACCTCGCGGCGCTGCCCGATCACCCGGCTCCGAGCGACTTGATCACCGGGGTGCTGACGGGCGGCGGCGAGCGTGCCGGGGTGCCCTACGCGCTACCCGTGCACGCGTATCGCATGGGGTGAGCCCGGGTGAGTCGGCACTCAGTCGTCGCCGAGGCCCCGCGCCTGCAGCGCCTCGCCCGTGAGTTGCGCGTGCGCGACGACGCGCAGCACGAACGGAATGAGATACGCTCGCGGGCTGCGCTCGAGCCCGCGAGCCTTTGCCGCGTCGCGCGTCTCCCGAGCCTGCGCGAGCACGATCGGGATCGACCTGATCGTGAGCGAGAACGCTAGCGCAACCTGCTCTGGCCGCACTCCGAAGCGTCGAAGCGGCCCGAGCAGCCAGACGATCGTGTCGATCAGTTCGTCGGCCGCGGTGCTCGCAGTCAGCGCGCTCGCCGCGAGCAGCAGCGCGAAAAGCGTTGCGACGATGGCGAAGCCGTGCTCCCAGCCGCGCTGCCAAGCCTGAAACGCAAAGAGCAGCACCCCGACGATCGCGAAGCGACGCCCCACGCGCAGCAGGTCTTTCGCTCGCATACCCGAGAGCAGGGCGAGCGCCACACCGATCACGAGAGCGACGATTCCCACGGGCACCGAGCGAAACGCGACCGTGAGTGCCCCGAAGAGAAACAGGCCGAGCAGCTTCGCGCCCGGGCGCAGTCGATGCAGCGGTGAGCGCCGGGTGATGTACTCTCCGAGTGGCGAAGAGGTCATGCGCCGGCACCACGTGCCGCGAGGTCGCGGTAGAACGCGATTGCTTCTGTCGGCTGCCCATCGAACACGACCCGGGCGTCGTCGATCACGAGCGTGCGATCGGCGCGCGCCGCGAGCTCGAGGTCGTGCGTGATCACCAGCACCTGTTGCGGCAGCGACAGAAGCAGATCGTCGATCATGCGCGCGTTACGAAGGTCGAGCAGCGTGGTCGGTTCGTCGGCGACGAGGATCGCGGGATCCGCAGCGAGCACCGAAGCAAAGGCGAGCAGCTGCCGTTGCCCGCCAGACAGCGTGTGCACGCTGCGATCTGCCAGGTCGGCGATGCCGAAGCGCTCGAGCACCGCTCGGGCTGCCTCGAGGCGGTCGGCCTTCCTTGGGTGCTCGCGCCGCAGCGAGAGCGCCACGTCTTCGAGCACGGTCGGCATGATGAGCTGCGCGCTCGGGTCGCTGAACACGAAACCCACGAGGCGGCGGGCGGCGGCGCCGTGGCGTGTCGTGTCGAGGGGGGCGTCGGCGCGGCTCGTTTTGCCGGCATGTGTTCTGTTGTCGTGAGTGTCGCCGTCGACCTGGGCGCCTTCGCCACGATGACTGCCGACGCCTTCGCCGTTGCCGGCCGACACCATCACGCTGCCCGTTGTCGGCTCGATCAGGCCGTTGCAGAGCCTCGCGAGCGTCGACTTGCCCGAGCCGTTGCCCCCGATGATCGAGATGCGGTGCTCGGTCAGAGTGAGCGTCGTCGGCTGCAGGATCACGGTGTCGTGCTCGCCAGCGGGCACGGTGACACCGGCCTCCCGCAATTCGATCATGCCGTGATCCTACGCGTTCGCGAGACTACGCGTGTGCCGGTGCTGCCTCTGCCGCGGGCTTGGCCGCGCGGCGCCGGGGCAGCAGGTTCGGAAACGCGCGGTGCACGGCGGTCGCGACGAGCGCCGCGAGCAGTGCCTTCACCGCGTCCATGGGCAAGAAGACGACGTCGACGAACGTCGCCTCGTAGAGCGACATGCCCGCGAGCAACCAGAGCCCGATGATGCCGCCGAGGTGGTTGACGATCACGCCGGCCAGGGTCGCGAGCAGCAAGACGCCCGCGCTGGCAGCGATGTTCTTGCGAGGCAGGCGCGAAGCGATGAAGCCAGCGGTTGCGGCGGCGAACGGGAACGAGATCAGGTAGCCTCCGGTCGCGCCGACGAACGGGCCGGGGCCGGCAGATGCGCCGGCGAACACCGGAATGCCGATCAACCCGACCGCGAGGTAGAGCAGCGCGGCGAGAAACCCGCGTTTGGCCCCGAGCACCGCGCCGGTGAGCACCACGGCGAAGGTCTGCAGGGTGAACGGCACGCCCGCCGCGATGGGGATCGCGGGCAGCAGCGCGCAGGCGGCGATGAGTGCGGCGAAGGCCGCGATCAGAGCGATATCGGTCGCGGGGTTGCCGCGTCGGGCGGGTGTGACAGCCATTGTTGCTCCCTTTCAGGGAATGTGTGGCGCAGAAGCGGTGCCGCATTCTGCCCGGTCGGGTGAGGTCAGGTCGTCTGCGAGTGTCGCCGGCAGATCGAAGTAGATATCGCGGTGCAACTTGCAGCCTGGGTTGAACTCGGCATCGCATGCCGGGCAGCGGGCTGCGCCAAGGTATTCGGCGACGGTGAGCTGCCTCGAGCACGCGCCGCAGAGCACCGCGTGTTCGTTCAGGTCGGCGTCGCCCCACCGCTCGATCGCGTGTGTCACGGCCTCGTCATGGCACTCGTAACACGGGTAGAAGTTGCCGCAGCACTTGAACTTCAGCGCGATGATGTCGCTTGGGTCGCCGTAGTGCACGCAGCGCGTCTGCGCATCGATAGTGCGGCCGTGCACTTGAGGCGTCGGCCTGCTTGGTGCGGCTTCGCTCGGTGCGGTCATCGGCGCCTCGGATTCGTGCGGTGGTGAACTGGTTTGTGGTCGCGCACTGATGCGCGGGTTTGCGTGGGTTCAGGTGGCCCCATGCGGCCACCTGAACAGTGTTCTGGTGAACGGTGTTCAGGTTAGCGCTAGAGTGAGGGAATGCGCAACACCCTCGCCGACGTCATCGACGCGGCGCTGCGCGTGCTCGACGATCACGGCCTCGAGTTCTGCTCGATGCGCCGCGTTGCAGCGGCCCTCGAGGTGCAGCCGAGCGCGCTCTACCACCACGTACCGAACAAACAGACCCTGCTGGCGCTCATGGCTGACGAGATTGTGCGTGAGGTGCGCGGCGACGAGCCGGCGCGCGTGTGTCGCTCGCTGCGTGAGTCGATGCTCGCGATTCGAGACGGAGCAGACGTCGTTGCGACCGCGTCTGCGTTTCGTCTCGGAGCCTCGTCGGTCGAGGCCCTGCTTGCCTCGATGGTTGGCGCGGACGGCGCGCGGACCCTGCTGCTCTACACCTTCGGGCAGGCGCAGGCCACGCAGACCCAGCTGCAGGCGCACGCGATCGGGGCGCTGCCCGAGATGGCCGGCGGCGCGGGCGGCTGGGCGGTCGACGAGGCAACCGATGGGGCCGACTCCCAGGCCGACCTCGACCAGCAGCTGCGTGAGAGCTTCGACCGCGGCATCGAGATCATTCTCGAGGGGCTCTCGGCTGCGCGGTAACCCCGCCACCCGGCTCCACGGCTCCCATCTCCGTCGCGGGGCAGCTTTCTGCCTCAAAACCCTCCCGCGTGCGGCCAAATGTGCCACGCGCCACTCGTCGGTGGCACATATGGCTACACGCCGCAGGGCGAGGGCGAGGGCGAGGGCGGGGGGGGGGAAGGTGCAGGCGCTGTCCGGCGCCTCAGAACAGCGTGTTGAGGTTCTGCATGCCGCGCATCGCGTCGTAGTCGAGCACGACGCAGCGAATGCCTCGATCCTCGGCGAGCGTGCGCGCCTGCGGCTTGATCTCTTGCGCGGCAAAGATGCCCTGCACCGGTGCGAGCTTCGGGTCGCGATTCATGAGCTCGAGGTATCGAGTCAACTGCTCCACACCGTCGATGCCGCCGCGGCGCTTGATCTCGACCGCAACCGAGACGCCCGAGTCGTCGCGCGCGAGAATATCGACCGGACCGATCGCCGTCATGTACTCGCGGCGCACGAGGGTATGCCCCTCGCCGAGCAGTTCGATCTGCTCTGCGAGCAGCTCTTGCAGGTGCGCCTCGACGCCGTCTTTGATGAGGCCGGGGTCGACTCCGAGGTCGTGCGAGCTGTCGTGCAGAATCTCGAATAGCGAGACCACGAGGCGGTCGGCTGTCTTCGCGTGCGTCACCTGCCACACCTCTTTGACGCCGGCCTCGATCTGCTCTTCGTCGGGGTCAATAGGCGCCAGCGCACAGGGCGGGCTCATCCAGTTCAGCGGCTTGTACGAGCCGCCGT
>DDEV01000131.1 GCA_002336855.1 Leucobacter sp. UBA1945
TGAACCCGTCCATCGCGACCACTTCCACGGCGTCGCGCCACGCTTGGGGCCGGTCGGCGAGCCAGGTCTTGAACGCGGCCTTGGAGCGTCCTTCGACCATGTCCAACAGGCGTGCGGGGCCGGTGCCGTCACGGATCGGGGTCAGGTCGATGACGACGGTGACGTACTTGTCCCCGCGCCGGGTGTGCCGCCACACATGCTCATCAACGCCGATCACCGCGACCCCGTCGAACCGGGCCGGGTCGGCGATCAGGACCCGCCGCCCTTCGGCGAGGACCGCGTCGTTGGCGGTGTTCCACGCCACCCCCAACCCCTCAGCGACCCTCGCGACGGTCAGGTGCTGGACCACCAGGGCAACCAGAGCCCAGGTCAGCGCGGCCCTGGTGATCTTCGCTCGTGGCGGGGCGGCCCTGCAGGTGTCCTGCCGCCATACGTGCCCACAGCCCGTGCACCGGTACCGGCGGACCGTGACCAGGAGAGTTGTCGGTCGCCACCCCAACGGCACGTGCGCCAGACGTCGCTGCACAGTGTCCCGGGCCACGCCCTGCTCCCCGCACCGATGACACCAGTCATCCGGCTCCACGACCCGACACGCCAGCACCGCCCCACCAGCCTGGACCTGCTGGCCGATCACCTCCAACCCCAGCTCATCGAGACCGGTGAACGTCGTCAGGTCGGGCGTGGAGAAGGTAGCGTCAGGCACGTCGGGGTCTTCCAGATGGGCAGTGTGAGAACTTCCATCCTCAGGGAGACCCCGACCCCTACCCAGCCACCGACGCGCCGGACCGCCCTACACCCTCATCTGTGATGAGCCGGTTACGGACCGATCGGAGGAGAACAACACGCGTTCCTCGGTCGGGACGCCCCAGCCGTATCGGCGTAGCAGCGCCTGTTTGGCTTGAAGTCCGCTCTGCCCCGCTCGATCGATTTCGTCGCGCATGATAGGTGTCCACTGCGCGGAGTGGACGAGGAGTGCTCGGATCGTCTCGGGCCAGTACTCGGGATAGGTGGCCATGACGAGCGCTGCGAGCCGGGAGGCTTGCGCGGTCGCGGCGCTGGTTGCGTTGGCCGATGCCAGAGCCTGGTCGTTCGTGTGCCCAGTGGTTCGCAGGGACAGCGCCGGGTGATTCGGCTCGAACATGGAGGCGGTGTCATAGAGGACGTTGCCGCCTTCCATGACGATGTCGGGTTTGATCGGCCAGGGCCTGTTTCCGAACGGCAGAGACGTGCGACTGTGGGGTGAGAGGTCGCCCTTCCGCGCGACGGGGGTCCAGCCTGCGAAGGCCGGATCGGTCGGGACCGCATCGAGGTCGGTGTAGGCACCGACGGTGAGTGCGTTCCAGGCTTGGCCGGGGTCCCGAACCGGAGAGGTGTCGGATTCGGCGAGGTGGTCGGCGACGTAGGTGCCGGTGACGTTTCCGGCGGACACGATCAGCAGTCTTGCTGCTTCGCTGTCTGGTGGCGCGACTAGCCGGAGTTCGTCGCCGTTGCTGACGACGTCGGCGCCGACGGCCAGTGCGTCGACGGTGGCCGACCACAGCGTGGGCTGGCCTGGGTTGTCGGGGGTGTCGGTACTGGTGCTGACCGGCATGCAGAACACCCGGCGCCGTGTCGCTGCGATTTCGGGCAGCGACACGGCTTGGGCGGTGACGTCTCCGTACGCGCGGGGTTCGTGAGGCTTTTCGGTCTTGGTCGGAAGGATGCGAACCGACTCCAGTCGGTGTTGCAGCACAACGGAGTCCGATCCGAGCAGGTGGTGGTCGACCGCGGCTCCCAGCAGCGCGATGCCGGCCATCTTGGTGCCGTGTCCGTCTTGATCGAAGCCGCTGACGCCGATCACGGTGTGCAGGTCCTGGGGTGCCAGGGACTGCTCGATGAGGACGTGAGTTCTTGCTACGCCCGTGTCGAGGTGGCAAACGGCGGGCTAAAGTTCGTCGGCAGGTTCCAGTCTCTTGGCCAGGTCGTCGACGTACTCGGCTTGCTCCTCGGCGGTGAGGTCTTCTATGGAGTCGATGAATTCCGGGCGTCGGATTTCCGCCAGAGGCACCGCGGTGAACGGTAGGACTTCAAGCTGCGCCCACGTCGCTTCGACCCACATGACGTCGCGGTCCACGAGCCGGAGGAGACGCTGCGAGATGGTCAGTCCGGAGGCTTCGGTGAAGCGCCGTAGCAGATCGGGGCCGTGAGCGTTTGGACGTAGCCATAGTTCCCACCATGTCGTCGTACCTTCTGGCGGGCGACCCTCGGACTGCCAAAGGTCACCCAGGATGGTGGCGCGGATGCGTGCGATGTTCGCGACGAGTTCGTTATTGCGTGGTTTGCCTTTCGGTGACTCCTTCGCCAGGTAGTCCTCGAAGAGCTGCAGGAACTTCGCACGGTAGTCGTCGCTGACCCAGACGGTCGCTCGCTCGGGGATGCCAGCACCCGAGTCCGCGGGGAGGACCAAGAGAAGGAGCCACTTGGGGCGCCTGCGCTGCGGATCGCGGTGCGAGGTGAGCTGTTGGAGAGTGTCGAGCTTGAGCGGATACGCGGGGTCAGAGCCCTCCAACGTGATGATGGTGCCCAAGGCACGTAGCTCGTCGTGTGTGAGTTCTTCTTCACGGGTCTCGTCACCGCTAGAGAACGCGGACTGCAACTCGTTCAGGCGCCCGCCGCCGTGACCGGCACGGTCTTCGATCGGACGGATCTTCGGGTCCGGTCCACCCCGTCTGCGAAACTCCTCGTCTGCCGCTCGATCTTCTACCAGAAGGTGACTGAGGTGTCCCTGCCCCTCAGCCAAGACTCGCCGCCTGCCGCGATTTAAGCGACTGTCGAATGTCGTCGGCACTCACTCGTGTTCCGCCAGCGAGGATGACGCTCTTAGCGGCAGACTCCGCAGCCCTCACGAGGTCCGCATGGGAGAGCCCTGCCATGTGCTCTGCCAGTGCGGCCCAACGGACGCCCTTGGCGAGAGACCCGAGCCTGCCGCGCATCACGGCGGCGGCCTGTTTCGCGTCCGGCAGTGAGTAGTTGAGAACCATGTCGAAACGTCGGAACAGGGCCTTGTCCAGAATCGAACGGTGGTTCGTGGCAGCGATGACGATGCTCTCGGGAGAGCTGTTCTCCAGGAACACCAGAAAGGAGTTCAGGATGCGTCGGGCCTCACCGACGTCGTTTCCTGCTCGGTCGCCACCGAGCGCGTCAAACTCATCGAACAAGTACACCGCGCGCTGCGCGCCCACGGCATCGAAGATGACGCGCAGCTTACTGGCGGTCTCGCCCATGAACTTGCTCAGCAGGCTGTCGAGCCTGATCGTCAGCAAGGGCAGAGAGAGCTCGTGAGCCAGGACTGCCGCGGTCATCGTCTTGCCCGTACCAGGCGGCCCCTCGAGCAGGAGGCGATGCGCAGGCTCAAAGCCGTGATCCAGGAGCTGCTTGCGTTGGCGCTGCTCACTGAGGACACGTCGTACCTGCGCGGCAAGCTCATCCGGCAGGACCAAGTCCATCAAGCCAACGGCTGGGTGAGAGACGATAACGAGTTCTGAAAGATCGCCTCGCGGTTGAGCGATTGAGGTGACCTTTTTCGGCCGCTCGACACGTGAGTGGTCAACTGCGGCTTTGAGGTCAGCCGCGAGATGGTGGTGCCCCTGCCGAGCCGCCTGCGCGGCAACCTGTAGTGCGACTGAGTAGAACGCCTCGTCGTCGCCGCTTCCGTGACTTCGGACGAGCGCCTTGAAGTGCTCTCCTGATCCGGCCACCACTCACCTCCCGCCGTACGCCGCGTGTTATCCCAAGCCTACGGGCCAGGACCGAGGGATCGCTGATCCCCCGCATGGCAGCCACTCGGGTCAGCCAGGAAGCCGCCAAACGCGCACTGGCCGGGACTGGTGTCCCGATTCGGCCGAGTCCACGCCGTGCTCGGGGTCAGCGCGTGAGGTGCCTGCCGCACGTGCACGGTCGGATCGTGGCGGTCAGGATGCCTGCCAACGTCATCCGGTCAGTGAGGGGGTACGTGCCACGATGGCCGCATAGACGCACACACCAGCAGTGTCGAGGTCTGCCAGGACGTGCGGGACAACGGGGATCATCCGCCCGAGACGGTCCAGCCGCGCGATCACCAGGGCGGAGAACGTGCCCGGTTTTGTAGCGTCAGCGAGCAGTCGTGTCAGCTCCGAGCGATCGCCGGCTCATCGCTGTATCTGCGAGTGACATCAAGGTCGAGGTCGCGGGCAAGCGCCAGGCAAGCGGTCTGCTGCCGCTCTGGCGCCTCGGGGGTAGGCGAGCGGCGTAGGTGTAGGTGGCGGCGATCATCGGGCCGCCCCTACGGTCATAGGCACCTGGAACTCCGAGCTGTCGCGGGTGGCCTGCCGGTCGCGGTGCCGGGCGATGGCTTCCTGAGTCCGGGGCGCGGATCAGGAGGATCAGGTTGACCAGTCCCATGATGATGAACTTCATCGCGTTCCACACCGCCCTCGGCACGACCAGATGCAACCAGCCTGGGGCACGCTGGTCGAGGGCGTTGGTGCAGATGCTCGCGATCAGCAGGTAGGGCACGGCGAGGAGCATCGCGGGGAATCCCCACTTCACGTTGCGTCGGCGTCGGATCGCGTCGAGCAGCCGGTTGGTCGGCAGATAGCGGCGCAGGTCGTACCGGGTGTGGGCGCTGAGCGTCCAGATCAGACGACAAGGCTCGAACCCTTGACAACGATTCCATGGCAAGGGTTCAAGCCTTGTGCGTGGGGTGGAGCTGAGGGGATTCGAACCCCTGGCCTTCTCATTGCGAACGAGACGCGCTACCAACTGCGCCACAGCCCCAGAAGCGAGAGAAACCATAACATCGGCACCCGCCCCGGCCGAAAAACGGGGCCGAGCGGGCCGAACGGCCGGCCCTCGCCAACGTCCGGCGAGTGGACGGCATACCAACCACAGTGCCGGACGCAAGGTCAGCGGTGGATGAGGTCCTGCCAGTTGGGGGGGCCGCACCGGCCGGCCCCGGAGCGGGCTGGTCCTCGGGATGGGACTGCGGGTCGGGCAGGCGTGGCCCGAGGAAGCCCTTGCCGTCGGCAAAGTCCCAGAACCAGTCCTCGCGCGGCTCGAAGCTCGTGATCACCTGGTGGCCCGTCTCATGCCAGTGCGCGGTCGCGTGCTGCGACGGGCTGGTGTCACAGCACCCGATGTGACCGCATTGGGCACACCGGCGCAGGTGCACCCACCAGCCGCCGCTGGCCAGGCATTCGACGCAGCCCGTGCCGGTGGGAACGCTCTGCTCGTCGATCCCCGCCCGCGTCGTCATCCTCGGCCCAACCCTCAGGGTGCGGCGGAGGGGTCGACGTGCTGGGCCAAGTAGTGCGCCGCGCCGATCCGCTCGATCACGTCGAGCTGGGCCTCGAACCAGTCGACGTGCCGTTCCTCGTCGAGCACCATCTCCTCGAAGACCGAGGCGCTGCCGTGGTCACCGAGGTCGTGACACTCCTTGGCGGCCGCGTTGAACTGGGCCACGGCACCGATCTCTCCCTCGAGCCCGATGCGGAGCATCTCCTCCGGGGTCTCGCCCGTGCGAATCGGGTTGAGCCGCTGGACATTTGGGTGCCCGTCGAAGAGCAGGATCCGCTGGATGATCGAATCGGCGTCCTTCATCTCGTCGATCGAGAGGTCATAGAAGACCTTGCCCAACTTGGGGAAGCCCCAGTTGTCGAGCATCCTGGCGTTGAGGAAGTAGGAGTTGACGATCGTCAACTCGAGCGTCAGGGCCTCGTTGAAGAGCTCAACGACTCGCGAGTTCTTGGGCTGCACGGGGGACCTCCGGGATCATGACGGATCGGGCATTGTCACTCTCGCACAGGATCATCTTCACCGACCACACGCATCCTCCGCAGCCGGTGCCGGCGCCGGTCGCACGGCTCACCGCAGGCAAGGTCGTGGCTCCCGCATCGACAGCAGCGCGGATCGCCTGGTCGTTGACGACCCTGCAGTGGCAGATGATCACGGCACGCTCCGGCGGGAGTAGGTGAGGTTTACCTAACCACAGGGTACTTAGGTGCACCTAATCCGCCCCCCGGATTCCGCCATGCGGAACACCTCACGTCGTCGAGACGGCCCGCTCACACAAACCGATGAACGCGCCGAGCGCGACGAGCTCACGCGGGCTCCTCGGGGCCAGGTCGGTCAGGAGCGGCGAGCGCACGAGGTATGCCGCGTGCTTGGCTCGCGAGATCGCGACGTTGAGGCGGTTGCGGTCGAGCAGGAAGTCGATGCCCCGGCTGACGTCGCTGGGGGAGGAGGCCGCCATCGACACGATGGCCACCGGTGCCTCCCGTCCTTGGAACTTGTCGACCGTCCCGACCGGCACCTCGTCGAAACCGGCGGCGTCGAGGGCAGCCCGGATCGTGGCGACCTGGGCGTTGTAGGGAGTGGTGATGATGACGTCCTGCGGGCCGATGGCCCGCTCCGGCTCACCGTCCTCGACCGCAGGAATCCAGCGCCGTCCGATCATGTCGCGCACGAGGTCGACGACGGCAGCAGCCTCCTCCGGCGACGACGACCGGTTGTCGTGGTGGTCGACCGACCGGACGTGCAGGCCCGGCTCGACGCCATCCAGCGACCGCGACTGGGTCACGGACACCTGGGAGTGGAGCTGACCGGCATACGACAACCGGCTGACCGGGGCGGTGAGGGCGGGGTGCATGCGCCAGGTGGTCGCGAGGAAGTAGCCGTGCTCCGGGTCGAGCACTGGCTCCTCACCGATCAGCCAGCCGAGGGCCGACAGGTCGACCGGGTCGGGATGGCTGCCCTGGCTCACCTGCGGCAACTGCTGCGGGTCACCGAGTAGGAGCAGGCGCGCGCCCGCCATCGCCACGGCCATTGTTTTGGCCAGCGAGAACTGCCCCGCCTCGTCGACGACGACGAGGTCGAGTTGGTCACGCTCGACCCGCTTCGGATTGGTGAGGTCCCAGGCGGTGCCGCCGATGACATAGCCGCCTTCGTGGTCGCGGGCGAAGGCCGCGAGGTCATCGGCCTGAGCGATGTCTGTCCACGCCGGGTGCTCGGCCTCGACGGTGCGCTTGGCGACCTGCCCGGCCGGGACGCCGGCGCGGATCACGGCGGCCAGGACGTTCTCAATCGCGGCATGCGACTGGGCGCACACCCCGATCCGCCAGCCGTGCTGCACCAGGGCGGCGATCACGTGGGAGGCCACATGGGTCTTGCCGGTGCCAGGTGGCCCCTGCACCGCGAGATAGGAGTTGTCGAGGTCGAGCAGGGCAGCGGTGATCGTGGCCACCTGGTCGCCCTCCGCTGCCACGGGCAGAGCCGTCCCCCGCCGGAACCGAGGCGGGCGACGCAGCAGCAGGTCGGCGCCCGCTCGGGCCGGCACTGCCGGCCACTGCGCATGGAGCTCGGCCGCGAAGTCCGTGATCGCGGCGTCGATGTTGTCGACGCGCACCAGCCCCCCGGGCACCAGCCCCGCCGGGATCGGTGCGTGCTCCTCGCCACCGGTCGGCATCAACTCCTCGACGACCAGCTCCTGGCGCACGTGCCCACCAGTCGTCAGCGCCGGCGATGCCTCGAGGATCCGCACCCCCGCCGGCGACTTGCCGTGGTGGAACCCCCGCTCCATGGGTATGCCGGCCGGCCCGGGCGCCGCGTAGACGGCGTTGACCTCGTCTCGGGGCGTGAGCAGAGTGCCCGAGAGTGGTTCACCGACCAGGCGCAGGATGCGACGCGGCTTCTGCCGGCTGCTCTGGCGGTGCCAGTCGGTCACCACAGTGGCCTCCTGGACGACGAAGACTCCACTGTCGGCGGGCCAGTCGGCGACCGGGGTGCGCAGCCGGCCGAAGTGTCGCCACCAGAAGGGCTTGTCCTCGCGCGCATGGAACTGCACCGCGGCCGCCGCCAGGGCGATCGCCTGCTGCTCGGGCGTTCGCTCGTGCGGCTTGGTGTCGGCGATCAACTCCCGCAGCGCCTGCTCGAGCGCGATCCGGGCCTGACGATCGGCGGACAGGGTGACCGGTCCGGCGGGGGCACCCTCACCCACGTCGTCCGAGGCCGGCTCGACGACCGGAGAGGCCTCACGCTGCTGCACGAGCCAGTCCCGCAGGCCCAGCGTGGACAGGCAGTCGTCGCGGTTGTAGTCGTGGATCAACTCCAGCAGTCGATGTGCCTCGGCCTCGTCACCACGATCACGCGCCGCGCAGAACTCGTGATAGACGGTGATCGAGTCGCCGCCGCTCTGCAGGGCGATGGCGCGCTTGTCCATGTAGAGCGGCTCGAGTTTCTTGATCGAATACGAGCGCGTGCCGACGCGCAACGCCGAACGCACGATGGGGTACAGGTCGACGAGCACGTGTTCGCGCAGCAGCCGATCTACTTCGGCTTCACAGGCGCCGTGCCGCGCCGCGATCGACAGCAGGTGCGTGCGCTCGTAGGGCGCGTAATGGTAGATGCGCATGCCCGGATGGGCCCGACGCCTTGCAGAAACGAACGCCAAAAACTCTTCGAGGGCGCGGCGCTCTGCCGCAAGGTCGTGCGCCCAGATCGGCATGAACTGCTCGTGCACGTCGATCATGCCGAACAGGTAATCGAGGCCCCATCGCGCAGACTCGTCGTCGCCCGGCTCGCGGTAGAGCGGATCGCCCTCGAAGTCGAAGAAGAGATCGCCCGGGTTCGGCCTTGGGATCGCGGCGAGCGCTGCCGGGTCTACGACACGGTAGGGCGGCGGCCCACCGGCCTGCCCGCCGGAGTGCGCATCGACCTGCACCGACGCCTGCAACGCGAGTCGTTCGAGCGCGGGCTGCGCGATCGCATCGACCGAGCGCTCGCCGGCCGAGATTGCCGGCAGCGCTTCGGCTACCGCATCAATGGTGTCGAACCCGGCGTCCAGCAGCCTGTCGCGCTGCACCCCGCGAATGCCGGCGATCAGCAAAGGGTCACGAGTGCGCACCACCTCCGGTTCGCAGACCTCGCAGCGCCCGCAAGCGGTCGTTCCGACGGCGCCCCACGCGAGCGGGGCTGCTGTCTCGCGCGCACCGTCTGCCCCAACCGCCCCGACACGTTCAAGCAGTAGCGAGTGCAGACGGGCACGCCGGGCACGAAACACGGGTGCAATGTCTGCGAGCCGGTGCCGGCTTCTCGAGCCATCCCCGAGGATCAGCACGACCTCGGGCGACACCGGCACGCCGAGACGCTCTATCTGTTCGGCATATGCCGCCAGCTGCATGAGCGCAGTAACCTTTGCCCGGCGAGCCAGCTTCGTGTCTTGCACTTCGTACGCACCACCGCGAGTGCGACGCAAAAAGTCGGCGTACCCGATGAAGCCGATCGACACAGTGGAGTGCTCGTTGGCCACCGCGGCCATGTCGGGTTCGAAGAAGGTTGCCTGAAAGACCACGTCTGCCCCTTCGCGCATCGCTGCGACGGTGGTTGCCTCCGCAGCCATGAGCGCCGCAGGGTCTCGGGAGTCAGCCCGCGCTATCTCGGCAACGCCGCCTCGCCCCGGGCCGGCCCACCCCCCAAACTCTGCGATGTACTTAGCGAGCACTCGATCTTCATGCGCGTCGCCGAGCCTCGCAGCGCGCGCAAGCATCGGATCGTCGTCGGGAGGAACGGCTACGTCGCGCCCGAGACGCGCATCAACACGACGCAAGAATGCGAACTCGCAAGCGCTCGCTGCCGCGAGATCGCTCGCGCTCGTCATGATACGCACACGGCCGTCGTCGAGCTGCTGCAAGAACATTGCTGCCTCCTTACTCTGTTTGTAACGACGCTACCGCGCACCTCAGACAACGAATACAACACCCGCGATCTAAACTGACAGCATGCTAGAGATTCTCACCGGAACCGGCCTCGCCGCGGCCGCTGGTCTCAACGCCTACATTCCGCTCCTCATCATGGGCATCGCCGGCCGCATCGATTGGATCCAGCTGCCGAGCGGGTGGCTCTGGCTCGAGAACGAGTGGGTCATGGTGATCCTCGGCGTGCTCTTCATCATTGAGATCGTGGCCGACAAGGTACCTGCCGTCGATTCGGTGAACGACTGGATCCAGACGGCGGTGCGCCCAGCCTCCGGCGGTATCGTGTTCGCCGGAGGCATCGGCACCTCGACCGTGGCAGTCGACGATCCGGGCAACTTCTTTTCGTCTGGCGCTTGGATTCCGGTCGTCATCGGCATCGTGCTCGCGCTGCTCATGAGCCTCGCGAAGAGCGCGGTGCGCCCGGTCGCGAACATTGCCACTGGCGGCGCGGCTGCTCCCGCCCTCAGCACCGCAGAAGACGGGGCGAGCGTGGTGTTGGTGATCCTCGCGATCGTCGCACCCGTGCTCGTGCTGATCGCGCTCGGCCTGGTGATCCTGTGTTTCGTCATGCTGCTGCGGCGAATGCGCAGAAAGCGGCGCGAACGCATGTCGCAGCCCGCGTAGCCGGCCACGATCGCGGCTTTCAGTCGCACCGGCTATGCTTGTTGCGTGGGTCGGCCAGGCCGACCCCATCGTCGCTGACGTTTTTGGGTTCTCAAAAAGAATCCGCGCAGGTGCCCCGCGCACCAAGACTCTCTGCGGCGAACGGATGCGCGATCCCGCGCACTCGCCGACTTCTTCGCAACGCAGCACCGCCGCGCAACGCACGAGCTTCTGCTCGTCTGTTGCGATCAAGCGCGCGTCGCACACTTAAGAAAGCTATCTGTGACCACTCAGTCATTCGCCGATCTCGGCGTGCCCGCTCCCCTCGCTCACGCCCTCGAGAAGAACGGCAAGAGCGCACCGTTTCCCATTCAGCGCGACACGCTGCCCGACACGCTGAAGGGCCGCGACGTGCTTGGGCGCGGGCGCACCGGTAGCGGCAAGACGATCGCGTTTGCGATCCCGCTCGTCGCAAATCTCGCGATTGACGCCGACAAGAAGCGCCACCCGAACCGGCCCCGCGGCATCGTGCTCGCCCCCACGCGCGAGCTCGTCACCCAGATCGCCGAGACCGTGAAGATGCTCGCCGACCCAGTCGGCGTGCGCGTCACGACCGTCTTCGGCGGCGTGCCGCAGCGTCGCCAGGAGGCGGTGCTCGAGCGCGGCGTCGATATCGTCGTCGCGGCTCCCGGCCGCCTCGATGACCTGATGCGGCAGAAGCTCGTGAGCCTCGACGGCGTCGAGGTGACCGTGCTCGACGAGGCGGACCACATGGCAGACATGGGCTTTCTGCCCGTCGTCACCCGCATTCTGAATGCCACCCCGAAGCAGGGGCAGCGACTGCTGTTCAGCGCGACGCTCGATAACGGCGTCGACAACATCGTGAAGAAGTACCTGCACGATCCGATTCTGCACTCGGTCGACAGCGCAGAATCGCCGGTGCCGCAGCTCACACACCACGTCTTCGAGGTCGCGAGCGGGGCCGGCAAGGATCAGCTGATCGAGGCGCTCGCCTCGGGCACCGCGCGTCGCATCTTCTTCACCCGCATGAAGCACCAGGCCAAGAAGCTCGCGAAGCAGCTGACTGCGAAGGGCATCCCTGCGGTCGAACTGCAGGGCAACCTCTCGCAGAATGCGCGCGACCGCAACCTGGCGGAGTTCGTGAGCGGCCAGGCGAAGGTGCTCGTGGCGACCGACGTTGCCGCCCGCGGCGTGCACGTCGACGGTGTCGATCTCGTGGTGCACGTCGATCCCCCGGTCGAGCACAAGGCGTACCTGCATCGTTCGGGCCGCACGGCGCGTGCCGGCAACGAGGGCGACGTCGTCACCATCGTGATGCCCGAGCAGCGCGGCGAGATGCGCCAGATCATGCGCGCGGCGAAGATTCAGGTCACGCCGCGCTCGGTGCGCATCGACGATCCAGAGGTGCTCGAGCTGATCGGCGAGGTTGCTGCAAGGGTCGACCCGCGTGAGACCGAGCGGCTGCGAAACGCTGCACAGGCGCAGCAGCAGCGCGCCGCAGGCCACAACCCGGCGGGCCAGGGCCAGTCGCAGGGCGCCAACGCGAAGCGCAAGCGCTCACCCGGCGGCCGTGGCCAGGGTTCGGCAGCCGGTTCATCGGCCGAGTCGAGTTCGGGTTCGCGTCAACAGCGCGGCCAGGGTTCGGGCGCGGGTTCGCAGCAGCGCGGGCGAGGATCGCAGCAGGCCGAACAGCAGGGCCAGTCGAGGCAGGGCGGCCAGTCGCGGGGTCGCCGCGGCGGCTCGGGCTCGGGGCAGCAGCGCTCGAACGGCGGGCAGCGCACCGGTGGGCAGCAGCGCTCGTCGGGCGGCTCGACCGCAATGTACTCGACGAGCAGCTCAGGTCTCGCACCGACGTTCCAGACCCCGAAGCCGCGTCAGAGCGGCTCGCGCCGCGTGCGATCGGGCGACTAACCGATATACCGTCGAACCTCGTTCAGGAGTTCTTTGGGCTCGTCTGCCCAGAACTGCAGCAGCGTCACTTCGTGCACTCCGCCCTTCGGCGGGCCGCCGGGCAGCCGAAGGGCGGTGGGGCGCTCGAAGCGAATCTCGATGTTCGTCTCGTTGCTCGCTCTGATGGCACACACCATCTCACCATCCTGTTCGAAGATGCGTTTCGGCTTGTCTGTGCTCTTCATATCGGGTGTGGTGAGGTGCAGCCGAACTGACTCGATGTCGTCCCAGCTCGCGAACAGGTCGATGCGAGTGCCCTCACGCACGTGAATGCCCTCGGGGCCGACGGTATGCGGCCGCACGAAGAATGCGCAGAGCAGCCCGATCATCCAGAGCAACCCCCAGATGCCGATCGCGAGCATGAGCACCCGCACCGGCACCCATCTGTGCACGATCATGTCGATGATCGGAATCTCGATGGCCGAGAGCACGATGAAGATCATCAAGATCGTGAGCGTTGGCCGGTGGTAGGCGAATCCTTTCGCCCCCTCCGCGATTCTCGGACGGCGAGTGATCGCGAGCCAGATGCTCTCGAAGATAAGCATCTCGCCGCGCGCCAGCTCGGCCACCACTGCACCCGCTCGCTGCGGTTCTGCGCTCATCACTTCCCTGACCTTTCAACGACAACCTCGCCTGTCGCGTAACTCACCGGCTCGTCGGCAACCAGTTCTTCGAGGCGGCCGAGCACTGCGGCGACGCCACGCTCGAACGCCGGCCGATCCTCTTCGCTCACCGACTCGAGCAGCTTCTCTGACAGATCCAAGTGATCGGCCTGCATTCGCTGCATCATTTTGCGAGCGGACTCAGTGAGGGCGACGAGCACGGCCCTGCGGTCGGTGGGATGAGCGGAGCGAGTGACGTAGCCCGCAGCCGAGAGTGCGTCGACGAGCGCCGAGACGTTGCGGGGCGTGGTCTGCATGTGCTGCGCGATTGCGTGTTGCGTCATCGGCTCGCCGTGCACGAGCACCCAGAGGGCGTGCACACGCGACTCTGAGAGCGAGGTGCCTGCAAATGCTCGATGCATGTCCTGCTGAAACAGCGAAGCAATGGCCAGAAGCCGGTCAAGAGTTGTTGTTTGCACAATAGTTACATTACCACTTATTTACCTGCGGTAACTATATTTCTGATGGACCGTTCCATCCAAGCGATGCACGATCTACGATCGAGACATGCCTAAGACTGTCTTTCACACGGCGACCACCATCAACGGTTTTCTCGCCACCGATGACGACTCGCTACAGTGGCTCTTCGATGTGCCCACCGCGGGCCTCGAACAAGGCGACCTGACGCAGTTCATGCCCGGGGTCGGCGCGATCGTGATGGGCTCGACCACCTATAACTGGGTCGTCGACTTCGAGAATCTGATGGAGCACCCGGAAAAGTGGCAGCCCTTCTACGGCGACCGGCCCACGTGGGTCTTCACGAGCCGGGAGCAGCGGCAGGTGCCGGGCGCAAATCTGCGTTTCACCTCGGGCGATGTAAGCGAGGCCTGGGCGCAGATCCTCGCCTCCGCGAACGGCGGCGACGTGTGGGTCATGGGCGGCGGCGAGTTGGTCGGCCAGTTCATCGATGCCGGGTTGCTCGACGAGATTCGGCTCTCGATCGCTCCCGCAACACTCGTGTCGGGTCGACCGTTACTGCCGCGCGAGCTCGGCACCAATGACCTCGTGCTCACCTCGGCGCGCCAGGTGGGTGCCTTCGCCGAGCTCATCTACGAGGTTCGGCGGTAACTGGCTCTCGCGAGGATGTCGGCGCCCGGGGCTACACTTCGGTGCATGGGAGAAACCTTCAGCAAAGACGAGGTGCTTCGGCTGCGCGTGACGGCACAGGGGTTGTGCGGCGGCTTCGAAAAGGATCAGCCTGCGGCCAGAGCCAGCCGATCTTCAGGCGCTGAGCACATTGCCGAGACAGCCCGCCGCATGCTCGCGGTGCAGGGGCAAGACTGGCGCTCTGCGCGCTGGGCACTCGGGCTGCGCTCCCCCGGCACCTCGGTTGCCGATGTGCACGAGGCATTCAACAGCGGGCTCATCGTGCGCTCGTGGCCCATGCGCGGCACGATTCACCTGCTCGCGGCCGAAGACATCGGGTGGATGCAGAAGGTCACCAACCCCCGCGTGCTCTCGGGCGCGGCGAAACGCCGCGAGTTTCTCGGGATCAGCGACGAGACCCTCGAGAAGCTTGTCGAGGTCTCTGTCGATGCGCTTCGCGGCTCAGCAGGAATGGATCGCGACGAGCTCGCCGATGCATGGACCGAGGCGGGCATTGAGTGGCAGAGCAACTGGCGGTACCACCTGATCTGGTGGCTCTGCCAGAACGGCATCGCGGTGCTCGGCCCCGTCTCTGAGCGCGGCGAGCCTCGCCTGGTGCTCGCAAGCGAGTGGATCGGCTCGCCTCGCGAGCTGGGCGGCGACGAGGCGCTGCTCGAACTCGCCGCACGCTACGCCTCTGCGAGGGGCGCGGTGACGGCGAAAGACCTCGCATGGTGGGCTGGAATCACCGCGGGTGCCGCGAAGCAGGGGCTCGCGCACGCGACGCAGGCGGGGCGGCTCGTTCAGCTGCATCTCGCGAGCGAGGGCAAACCTGTCGTGCTCTGGGCCGATCCCACGCAGCTCGAGCGCAGCGCGAGCGCAGAGCTGCCCGATTGGCTGCTGCTGCCCGCGTTTGACGAGCACCTGCTCGGCTACCAAGATCGCAGCCCGCAACTCGACCCGGCGCACTTCGAGCGCATCGTGCCCGGGCGCAACGGCATGTTTCTCGCGACTGTAGTGCGCGACGGTCGCGTGGTCGGCACCTGGAAGAAAGGCACGCGAAAAGACGAGGGTCTCATCGGCACGCCGCTGCCGGGTGAAAAGTTCGGTGCTGGTCGCAGCGCCCTCGGGCGGCTGGCCAAGCAGTGGGGCGAATTTCACGGGTTGGGCAAGACTCCCTTTGCTCTGGCATCAGCCTGAGAGCCCTCGCACTAGAATAAACAGAACAGCATCAGCCCCGCGAGGAGTTATTCGTGAAGACCTTCACCCGCATTGCCGCCGTCATCACCACGGCGCTCGTTTCGTTCTTTGTCGCCACCCCCGCACTCGCGAGCGAAGGCGGCGAGAAGTTCGACCCCGCAGCCGAGTTCTCGGCAGCGGGCCAGCCCGTCGACATGGTGGCCATTCTCATCGTCGGAGCCGTGCTGCTCGCAGTGGTGCTGATCGTCTCGCAGCTCGTCGGCAATCTCTTCGAGAAGTCAGGCAAGTAACCCGATGACCGTGGCGCAGGCGCTCGTCGCCCTCGAACTCGACACGCTCGAACTTGAGATCGACGAGGCGATCCTGACCGTCACGGTCAATCGCCCGGCGGTGTTGAACGCACTTTCGCCCGCCGTCATCGACGAGTTGCGACGGGTATTCGGCGCACTGCGCGATGGGCTCGGTGTCTCGAGCGATGACAGCGCGGCAGATAACGCCGAAGCCGCCCCTGACTGGTCGGTTCGCGGCATCGTGCTGACCGGCGCGGGCGAGAAGGCTTTTGTGGCCGGCGCCGACATCTCGGCGATGCGAGACATGACTCCCGCCGAGTCGCGCGAGTACTCCGAACGCACCCAAGAGCTCACCTCATGGATCGAGACATTGCAGGTGCCAGTCGTCGCGGCCGTCAACGGCTTTGCGCTCGGCGGCGGCTGCGAGCTGGCGATGGCCTGCGACTACATCTTTGCGTCTGAGAACGCGAGCTTCGGGCAGCCCGAGGTCGCGCTCGGGCTCATCCCGGGCTTCGGTGGCACCGTTCGCCTCACCCAGTACGTGGGTATAGCGGCCGCCCGTGAGCTGATCATCACCGGCCGCCGCATCGACTCGGCAGAAGCCCTGCGGCTCGGGCTCGCGCTTCGCGTGCTGCCCGACGTGGCTGCGGTGCGAGCCGCGGCACGCGAGAGCCTGGGGCTGGCGGCCGCGCAATCGCCGGCTGCGGTCGCAAGCGCAAAGCAGACCACTAGGGCGGTGCGCCCGCTCTCGACCGACGACGGCCTCGCATTCGAGGCTGAGGCCTTCGCGGCCCGCTTCGGCACCCCCGACATGCTCGAGGGCACCGCGGCGTTTCTCGAGAAGCGCCGCGCGGAGTTTCTCGGCCTGTAGAAGCCGAAGAGCCCAGCTCGCAAAGCGAGCCGGGCTCCGGCTGTCGTGGCAGACCGCCTACGACTGCAACGAGGCGGTTACAGGGTCGCGCACCACACGGAAGGTGGCGACAAGCGGATCGGCCGCGCCGCGCACCACACCGGTCGGCGATGCGGCGACTGCCTGCAAGAACGTCACGGTCTCTTCAGTGATCTCTTCGCCGGGCACGAGGTTCGGAATGCCGGGCGGGTAGGCCGCGAGCGTGTCGGCCGAGACCCGTCCGATCGCCTGGTGGGCCGTGACCACGACGCTCTCTGCAAAGTAAGCCGCACGAGGCAGCATGCGCAGCGTGCCTGCGGCGGGCAGCGGCGGAAACTCGGTGGCCTTGTCTGCCTGGCCCGCACGGCGCATCGCGTCTGCCTCGTCGGCGACTGCGCGCAACGCGGCCATGATGCGGTCGACATCGGGGGTGGCGAGCGCGCCAATCACGGCGACGATCGAGGTTGCGGTCGACATCTCGAAGAATACGTTGTGCTCCACGATCAGGCGGTCGCGCACCCAGTGGCCGCTCTGGCCGAGCTTCGAGACATCGATGGGCACACGCAGCTGATCGGTTGCGACAATGTCGGGAAACTCGTCGAAGTGGTCGCTGATGATCGACAGGCGATCGTCTGCGCGCACCTGCTCGCGAAGCTGCTCTGCGCAACGCAGCGACTCCCCGATCTTCTCGGTGCCCTGCACGAGTGCGCGCCGCGCGAGGTCGAGAGAGCCCATGAGGATCGCGCTCGCCGAGGTCGAGGCGGTCATCGTGTAGGCGCGGTCGATGAGGGGCTCGAGCACGTCTGCAAACGGGCCTTCGCCGAGGTGCAGCATCGAGGCCTGCGTGAGCGAGCCCGCGAGCTTGTGCGTGCTCGAGATCACGATGTCGGCGCCGAGGCGTGCAGGCGACTCGGGCAGTTCGGGGTGAAACCCGAAGTGGGCGCCCCACGCCCCGTCGACGATGAGCGCGACGCCGTGCGAGTGTGCAACGTCGGCAAGGCCGCGCACGTCGGCGGTCGACCCGAAGTAGCTCGGTGAGACGACGTAGACGCTCGCGGGCTTGCGGCCGTGCTCGATCTCCTCCTTGATCGCCTCGTCGAGGCGCTCAGGGGTGAGCCCGTGAGCAATGCCGTGACGCTCATCGACGTTGGGTGCGACGAATGCGGGAATGAGGCCGCCGAGCAGCACGCCGTCGGTGAAGCTCGAGTGAGAGCTGCGCTGCATGAGCACGCGCTCCCCCAGCCCGCGCACCGCGAGCGCTGCGGTGCGGTTGCCCTGCGAAGCGCCATTGGTGAGCCACCAAACGCGACGCGCACCCCAGGCTTCGGCGGCGAGCTGCTGCGACTGCTCGCGCGAGCCGTTCTCGCCGAGGTCGATGCCGTCGAGCATGAGCGGCACGTCGTAGTTCACGATCTTCTCGCCATATGCCTCTGCAAGATGGCCCCCGCCGTGATCGGCAGTGCCACCGTGGCCGGGAACCATGACCTGCAGCGGCCCGCTCTCTGCGAGGCGCTGGATTGATTCAACATAGGGTGCACGGCTCTGATCCATGTGCTTTATTTTGTCGCGTTCCGAAGGCCGAAGGAACCCCGAATGCTCTGCACTTGCTCAATATAGAATATGGAGCAAGTTTGCATTATTTACAGTTTTGCTCCATATGAGTTGAGGTTCACCATGCTCGACCCCCGCCAGCTTCAGGCCCTCTCCGCGGTCGCCGCCGAGGGCTCGGTTGCTCGCGCAGCAATCAGGCTCGGGTGGAGCCAGCCGACCGTCGACTATCACCTCAAGGCCCTCGACCGACTTGTGGGCTCTCCGCTCATCACGCGCTCGAGCAGGGGCAGCTCGCTCACGGCCGCGGGCTCGCTCATGCTCGAGCGCGGCACGGCAATTCTTGCGCTCTCCGATCGCGCGCTCACCGATGTTCGCGAGTTTTCGAAGGTCGGCATGGTGCGCCTCCGCTTCGGCTCGTTTCCGACCGCAGCGGCGCAGCTGCTTCCAGGCATCGCGCTTCGCCTTCGAGACGTGGGTATTGAGCTCGACGCGGTGCTTGAAGAGATCGCCCCGCTCGTCGCCCGAGTGAACCAGCACACTCTCGACGCCGCGCTCGTGTACACGGCGAGCGGCTACAGCTTGCCGTTCAGGCGCGGCGTACGCACGATCCAACTCTTGACCGACCCGCTCTTGCTGGCCTTGCCCGCGCATCACTGGGCCGCCGAGAGGCAGCGTTTCGATCGGGACTCGCTGCTCGAGCTCGAAGACTCCCCCTGGGTGTTCAGTGCGACCCCGGGCGACACGCTCGACGATGTAGTGCGCGATGCCTTCGCCGGGCGCCGGTTCGAGGTGGCGGTGCGCACCGACGACTATTCGGTCGCACTCGGCATGGTGGCTGCGGGCATGGGCATCGGCCTTGTTCCACGCCTCGCGGCGACGCGAGCCCCAGAGGGGGTCGCGCTTCGACCGATCGACGACCGCCGCTTCGCCCGAGAGATCCTGCTCGCCGTGGCCGCGGTTCGCGGCGAACCCTCTCCGGCAGTGAGGCAGCTCGCCGAAGCAGTGCGTCGCACCATCGAAACACTCGACTAAGCGCGGATCGGCCCGCCTGGCGCGGCGCAGACCGTTAGTGCACCTGCGGAGCTGATGCAGAAGACTCTGCAGCGGGCTTCTCTTCAGTGATGAAGAACGCGAACACCGAGCCCAGCGTAGCCGTAACCCCGCCGAGCAGAAACGCGACGCGGGTGCCCGCAGCGAGGGCGTGCGGATCGAGGGCCTGCGCGGTGCCGGTGACACCGCCGACGCCGGCCGCAACAATGGTCATCACAGTGACGAACAGTGCCGTGCCCGCAGCGCCGGCCACCTGCTGCACCGTCGAGATGATCGCGCTGCCGTGTGACGCAAGGCTGTGGGGCAGCGAACCGAGCGATACCGAGAAGAGGGGGGTGAACACGCCGGCGAGACCGAGGCTCAGCAGCATGTGGGTCGCCACCACCTGCCAGATCGACGTCGTATCGGTGAAGAGCCCCATGCCCCAGAGCGCGATCGCGGTCACGATCATGCCGGGCACCAAGAGAAAGCGCGCACCCCGCTGGTCGACGATGCGCCCCACGACTGGGCCAAGCAGACCCATGATGAGGCCACCGGGAAGCAGCGCGAGCCCGGATTGCAGCGTTTCGTACCCGAGCACGTCTTGCACGTAGATCGGCAGCAAGATCAGGCTGCCGAAGAGCGCGATCGAAGCGAAGACGAAAAGGATCACCGAGAGCGCATAGGGCTTGATCTTGAAGGTGCGCAGGTCGAGCAGCGCACGATCGGTCTTCTGCAGGTGCAGCTGTCGCCACACGAAGAGCGCGAGTGACACCAGGCCGATGCACGCCGGAATAGCTGGCTCGATGGTCTCGCCACCGTTCGCGCGCTCGCCGATTGCGCTGAGCCCGTACACGACGCCGCCGAAACCGAGAATCGAGATACACACCGAGAGCAGGTCGATGCGGGCGATCTTCTGCTCGCCCACATTTGGCATACGCAGAACGCCCAGTACGAGCGCGGTGATCGCAATCGGCAGCACGAAGATGAAGAGCCAGCGCCAGTCGAGCCACTGCAGAATCAGCCCTGAGACGGTCGGCCCGAGAGCGGGAGCCACCGACATCACGATGGCAATGCGGCCCATGAGCTGGCCCCGATGATGCTCGGGCACCAGCGTGACGACGGCGGTCATGAGCAGCGGCATCATGATCGCCGTGCCGCCCGCCTGCACGACGCGGCCGAGCAGCAGCACGGCGAATCCGGGGGCGGTCGCCGAGATCAGGGTGCCCGCCGTGAACAGGCTCATCGCTGTGATGAACAGCGTTCTCGTGGTGAGGCGCTGAATGAGCATGCCGGTAATCGGAATCACGATGCTCATCGTGAGGAGAAAGGCCGTGGTCAGCCACTGCCCCGCCGCCGCGCTGATGCGCAGGTCTTCCATCAATTTCGGCAGCGCAACGCCCATGATCGTCTCGTTGAGGATCACGGTAAAGGCGCTGCCGAGCAGCAGCCAGATGGCGAGCTGCTCGCGGGGCCCGAACTCTTGCGCGCCGTCTACGGGCTGAGAAGTAGGCATAAGAGTTCTATGTTACAGGGCGCGGGTCTCGCCGCGAAGCCCCCGGCCTCGATTACTCGAAGGGATCGCGCAGGCGAGACAGAAATGCCTTCGTTTCTTCGCGCAGCGGCGCATCGAAGATCTGCTCGGGCGGCCCCTGCTCGATGAGCCTGCCGTTCTTGAGGTAGACCACCCTGTCAGCGACCCTCCTGGCGAATGACATCTCGTGCGTCGCCATCACGATCGTCGCACCCTGCGCTTTGAGATCGCGAACGAGGTCGAGCACCTCGCCTACGAGCTGCGGGTCGAGCGCACTCGTGATCTCGTCGAGCAGAAGCAGCTCGGGATCTGTCGCGATCGCGCGGGCGATCGCCACGCGCTGCTGCTGCCCGCCAGAGAGCCGGTCGGGATACTCGCGCGCCTTCTCTGCAAGACCGATGCGCTCGAGCAGGGCGAGCCCGGTGCGCTCGGCATCGCCGCGCGAGGTGCGAAGCACCTGCCTTGCGGCGAGCGTCACGTTGTCGAGCACCCGCATGTGCGGAAAGAGGTTGTAGTGCTGAAACACCACGCCGATGCGCGCCCGCACCCGATCTGCGTCGACCCGCGGGTCGGTGATGTCAAGTGTGTCGCCCGCCTTTCCGCTCAGCAGAATGCGGCCGTCGTCTATCTGCTCGAGCAGGTTGATCGTCTTGAGCAGGGTCGACTTGCCAGACCCCGAGGCACCGATGAGCACGACCACCTCGTGCCGCCCGACCTCGAGGTCGATGCCGTCGAGCACGGTGTGATCGCCGAAGCGCTTCACGACGCCCTCGAGCCGCAGCACGGGGCTCGCAGCGGAACGCTCACCCGATTGCAGTTCTGCCTGGCTCATACGACTCCCCCGATCTGCTCACGTCGCTGCGCTCGAGCGGTCACCCAGTCGGTCACGCGAATGAAGGGCCACGAGAGCAGCACGAACAGCACGCCAGCGAGCACGTACGGGGTGAAGTTGTAGCTCGACGCGACTTCGATCTGCGCGGCGCGCACCGCGTCTACGGCGCCGAGCACCGAGATGAGACCGACGTCTTTCTGCATCGACACGAAGTCGTTCATGAGCGCCGGCGTGACCTTGCGAATGGCCTGGGGCATGACCACCAGGCGCAGCGTCTTCGCATGGCTCAGGCCCAGCGAGCGCGCCGCAAGGCGCTGCGACGGGTGCACGGCCTCGATGCCCGCCCGCAGCACCTCTGACACGTAGGCCGAGTAGGTCAAGATGAGGGCAATCGTTCCCCAGAATTGCGCGGGCATGCGGCCGGTGAGCTCGAGGCCGGGCACCCCGAAGCCGACGATGTAGAGCACGAGCAGCAGCGGCATGCCGCGAAAGAGATCGGTATAGCCGGCGGCAAGCAGGCGAAGCGGGGTGAACACGGCCCCGCGCAGGGTTCGGGTGATGGCAAGCAGCGTGCCGAACACGGCGACACCGAGCACCGAGACCGCGAGCACCTGCACGTTGAGCCACAGGCCCTTGATCACCCGGGGAAACGCGTCAGCAGCGACACCGAGGTCAAAGAACGACGCCTGCACCTTCGCCCAGCCGGGGCTGCCTGCCAGCAGCAGTGCGAGCAGCCCGGCAAACACCAGGGTGCTCAGCACGCTCACGAGCAGCGAACGACGGCCACGACTACGCCGAAAGGCGCGGCGCTCCAGCTCGAGCTCGCTCGGCTGAAACGCACGCGCCTGCGGCGTGTTGGAGTCAACAGTCATTGAAGCTTCGGATCAGGCTACTTCAGAAACGGAGCGCCCTGATCGGCGAGCCAGGTCTTCTCGAGCTCGGCCAGCGTGCCGTCTGCGCGCAGCGCATCGAGCGCGTCGCTCACCTTCGCGGTCAGCGACGATCCCTTCGGCAACACGAACGCGAACGCGTCTCCTGCTGCAGCATCGAGCTGGCCGACGATCACGCCGTCGCCCTCGAGCTGCGCGTCACGCACGTAGAACGCGGTGGGAAGATCGACCACCAGGGCATCGACCTGACCGTTCTGCAGCGCGGTCACGGCGTCGACGTTGTCGTTGAAGACCTGCACGTCGCTGCTCGGAGCGATCACGTCTTCGGCGGCCTTCAGCGAGGTGGTGCCGCTCATCACGCCGATCACCGCGTCTTTCAGGTCGGCAATGCTCGTGGCGGCCGCAGCCTTGCTGCCCTTTGCCGCAACGACGGCCTGGGTCGTTTCGTAGTATGGCGACGAGAAGTCGACGGCTTTCGCGCGCTCGGGCGTGACCGAGAACTGCTGAATGTTCAGGTCGAAGTCTTTCGGGCCCGGCGCGATCGCGGCATCGAACGTGCTGCGCACCCACACCACGTCGTCCTTCGAGTACCCGAGTTTGTCGGCAACCGCGTAGGAGACCGCTGCCTCGAAGCCCTCGCCATTCTCTGGCTCGTTGTCGATCACCCATGGGGCAAACGCGGGCTCGCCAGTCGCGATGGTGAGCTTGCCCTCGGTGATCGGGCTGACCTCGCTGCTCGCTGCGGTATCGCCACCAGCATCACCCGTGCCGCTCGCGCAGGCAGTCAATGCCAGCGCCGCGATGGCGCCTGCTGCGGCGAGCGCCGCGAACCGGGAATGTGCACGCATGTGAATGCTCCTCGAGTGTGAGAAATTGAATGGCTTAAGCCTATGGGTCGCCACCGACAGAGCATGCTGTGCGAGTCATACAGTGTCATACGCGACGAGGATCAGCGCCGGTCGGATCCCGAAACGATCGTTCGGGCGCAGCTTCCCGCACCCGCTTCGACGAGCTCGGCGAGCGCGTCGTCAGGCTCTCTCGCGGCGATGTCGAAGAACGAGAGGTCGGCGAGCGCTCCGACGCCGAGCTGACCGAGGCGCTTCTTGCCGACGTGCAGGCCGAGCGCCGTGGCCCCACCCAGGGTGACCGCTGAGAAGAGCCGCTGGTGCAGGTCTGGCGCATCGTAGCCCTGCTGCCTCGCCACTCGGTAGAGCAAGCTCACGTCCGCGAGCGGGTCGAGCGAGGGCGACGAAGAGAGCGAGTCGGTGCCCACGGCGATCTGGTTGCCCTCGCGTAGGTAGTCGGCGATCGGGGGCATGTCGAGGCCGATGATCTCGTTCGAACGCGGGCAGAGCGCGACACTCGTGCCTCGGGCTCGCAGCAGCGCACGATCGTCGGCGTTCACGTAGACGCCGTGCGCGATGTGGCAGTCGGGCCCGAGTACGCCGAGGTGGTCGACGAACTGGGTCGAAGACACCCCAATCCCCTTCGAGCGCAGCGCCCGAAAGCTGTCTGCGCCGAGGGTTGGCCACGCCTCTTCTCCGCCTGCACGGGAGACCGCGCCGCGTTCCCGCTCCATGTGTGCCTCGGCGAGGTGAATGTGCAGCCGCAGCCCCTCTTCGCGAACGATGTCTGGCAACTCGAGCAGTGGCTGCACCTCGAGCGAGTAGGGGGCGTGCGGCGAGACGNNGAGACGCCGCCGCCGGGTGGCCGCGGAATGCGCCGAAACTGGTCGCGCACGCGCTCGCGCTCGGCGGCGGTCCAGTCGGCGTTGCTCGCGCCGTAGACCTCCCAGTAGGCGATGCCGTGCAGCCGGGCATCGTGCAGCGCCGAGAGCGCGGCTTCGTCAGTGACCACGTCGGCGATCGCGGTGACTCCCGCGGCGATCGAACGGGCGGCGCCGTCGGCAGCGGCCGCTGCCCAGTCGTGACCGGCGCGCTCGTACGCCTGATCGAAGGCGTTGCCCCAATCGTCGAAGCCGTTGTAGTGCCTGCCTGCCACCTCGTGCATGTGGGTGTACTGCAGGTGCGTGTGCGCGTTGACGAGTCCGGGGGTGAGCACACCGTCCCAGTGCTCCTCGCGAAATGGCTCGCCGCGCTGGGCGAGCGCTTCGAGCACCCAGCGCCGGTCGCCGACGTGCAGAATGCGCTTGCCGCGCACGGCGACTGCGCCGTCTTTGATGCGCGGACTGGTCACCGGCACCACGATGTTCGCACTGTAGACGACGATCTCTGGGTTCACGGCTTTGAGTCTATGGCGTCGCCGCCGTGGCAGCCGGCACCTTACGCCCGGTAACGGTGCACGCGCCAATCCTGCGCCGCGCCACCGGGCCGGCCCGATTCAGCGCGAGGATCGGCCGAGCCGCCGAACGCGGCGAGCGCGGCGCGGGCGACGCGATCCTCGTCGGCCACACGCAGACGGTGCAGCCCGGGCGCGAACTCCTGACCGACGAGCCGATCGAGAGCGACGAGCTGCGTAGCGAAGCTGAGATCCATCGCCTCGATCGGATTGCCCTCAGCCGCCGTGTAGTTCACACCGCCACCACCAGCGAGCACGAAGAAGCCCGTGCCGGCTTGCTCGCGTATGCCGCCTGGGGGTCGCCACTCGTCGATGTGGTCGCCGACGCTCACGGCGTGCCAGCCCGCGGCCTGCAGCTCGTCGAGTCCGATCTCGTCGTCGATGCCGCCGGCAACCGCCACCACCGCCCCGGGGCGAAGCGACCGCAGCGCCACGGCATCGAGCGTGTGCCAGACACCCGTTGCGCTCACCACGATGTCGGCACCGCTGAGCGCCTCGGCGAGCGGAAGAGCCTCATGCCCGTCGTGCATCGCGGCGAGCGCGCGCACTGCGTCGTGCTCGACGACGGTGATGCGGGCGCCGAGCGCGGCAGCGAATCGGGCGACGCCGATGCCGACAGGCCCGTATCCGATCACCGCCCAACTGGTGCCCTCGATGCCCGCGGCGATCCCTGCGGCTGTCGCGCGCGGGCCGTCGAGCAGGTCGCCGACGGCGAACACGCAGCTCTGGCCGGTGCCGATGAGGTTGTCGAACTCGAGCTTCGTGCGGGCATCGTTCGCCGCGATCACGGGCAGCAGCAGCTCTCCCGCCGCGGCCATCTCTTCGAGGGGTCGCACACCACTTGTAGTTTCTTCGCTCGCCGCCCGCAGCCGCCCGCCGCGCGCCGAAAGCGCAGTTTGATACTCAGTGTGGGCGAGCCGAATCAGGTGCGCGCCGTCATCAACAAGCAGGGTCGGCGCCCACTCGAGCGCCGCGGCGGCATGCTCCCGATCACGCGCATCAGCCTCGGCGGGGGCGGCATGCCCCATCGGCGCGAACACCGCGCAGCCCCGTGCTTCGAGCTCGCTCGCTACCCCGGGGTCCGTCTCGCTCGCGGCGCCGAACACCGCGACCTCCGCACCCGCGCGCGCAACCGCCAGAGCGAGCGCCGCGGTTTTCGGCTCGAGTACGAGGCTCAGCAGCACCCGCTCTCCGCGCAGCGCGCCGCTGGCCGCAAGCTCGCCCGCGATCCGGCTGGTCGCTCGCATGTGCTCGGCGGCCCAGTCGATTCTCNNCCTCGCGCCCGCTCCGGCTCCTCGCTGCGAGTCGGCCCCGGGTCGCTGAGGTTCGGGCTGGTCCGAAATCACGAGGGCACGCGTCGCCGACCCCTTCGCCCCCTCACCAAGCCCGACCTCGTCAGCGCACACGCGGGCGCCCATCCGTTCGAGCGAAGCCGCGAGGCGCGCTCGCAGCGCGCGATCCTCGACACGAAGCACAATCGGCACACCCGCAATCGCGCGGTTACCGGCGCGGGCGACCGAACGAATCAGGCGTTCGGCGCGCAGCGATACGGAGGCGTGCTGGTCGTACGGCTGCGCTGAGGTCGGCATGACGCCCAAGTGTAGGCCACCGCACCGACGCTCTACGATGGAGCACTATGGATGCCCCCGCACACCAGTCACCGAACGCGCTCGCTGATCAGCTCGACTCGCTGCCCTATACCAGGCGGCATAATCGGGTGCTCTTCGGATCCGGTCTCGGCTGGGCGCTCGACGCGATGGATGTGGGTCTGATCTCGTTCATCATCGCCGCCCTCGGCCAGCACTGGCAGCTCGAGAAGGGCGAACTCGGGCTCATCACCTCGATCGGTTTCGTAGGCATGGCGATCGGGGCGACGCTCGGCGGCCTGCTCGCTGACCGCTTCGGCAGGCGACAGGTGTTCGCGGTGACGCTGCTGATCTACGGTCTCGCGACGGGTGCGAGCGCGCTCGCCGGCGGCATCGCGATGCTGCTCGTGCTGCGCTTCTTCGTGGGCCTCGGCCTGGGTGCCGAACTACCGGTCGCGTCGACCTACGTGAGCGAGTTCGCGCCCGCGCGCATTCGAGGCAGGCTCATCGTGATCCTCGAAGCTTTCTGGGCGGTCGGTTGGACGGCCTCTGCACTGATCGGCTACTTCGTGGTTCCCGCCTCGGAGCACGGCTGGCGCTGGGCGTTCGCACTGGGCGCGATCCCAGCCGTCTACGCCCTCATCGTGCGCTGGGGGCTGCCCGAGTCGCCGCGATGGCTTGCTGGTCGCGGCAGGTTTGACGAGGCGGCGCGCGTCGTCGCCGACTTCGCGTCTTCGCCGGCAATTGGGCGGCGAGGATCAGCGCCGACCCCTGCCGTCTCGACGGACATGCCCGCAGCGCCCTCGAGGTCAGAGGCACCCGCCGAAGAGCCGATCGCGACGAGCGCCGGCAGGCGCCTCGCCGCGCTCTGGTCTCCGGAGTTTCGTCTTCGCACGGCCTCGATCTGGCTTGTCTGGTTCTGCGTCAACTTCGCCTACTACGGTGCCTTCATCTGGATTCCGAGCATCCTCGTCGACGCGGGCTTTCCGCTCGTGCGCTCGTTCGGATTCACCCTCGTCATCACGCTCGCGCAGCTGCCCGGCTATGCCGTGGCCGCCTGGCTGATCGAGGTGTGGGGTCGTCGTCTCACACTGTCGGTGTTTCTCGTCGGCTCGGCCGCCTCGGCCATCGCGTTCGGCACCGTGCACACCGAGGCGGCGATCATCGCTTCGGGCATGGCGCTGTCGTTCTTCAACCTCGGCGCGTGGGGTGCGCTCTATGCGATCAGCCCGGAGATCTACCCGACCTCGATCCGTGGCACCGGCGCCGGAGCGGCGGCCGCCTTCGGCCGGATCGCCAGCATCCTGGCCCCCCTGGCGGTCCCGGTGCTGAAGCAGGCCGGGGGGCTGACGCTGGTGTTCGGGGTGCTCGGCACGGCGTTCGCCATCGGCGCCGCCGCGGCGTTCCTCTTGCCGGATCAACGGGGCCGGGCGCTCGAAGAATAATTCTCAGTTACTGATCCCATTTGTCGACTGGACGTGTAAGCCCACGACGTGATGGACTGGGGACCCTGTTGCACCCCCCCTCGCCGGCATCGGCGGCTGAGCCCGGAGACGAAGACTGATGAACACCACGACTGCTCTGCGCGATCTGCCGCGCTGGCGTGGTTGCCTCATGCGGTCCTGTCGCGACTGTCGAATGTGCTGCTCGCACAGCCCGACAGCCCACCCGCGACACCCCGGAGCCCACGATGCCCAGCACCACCACGACCAGCCGCTCGCACGCTGACCCGACCGCTCTCGTCACCGCCCTGTTCAGCGGCGGAACCCCGGTACGCCGTGAGGGCGTCAGCCCTGCGGGGGCCTTCCAAGACGCTCTCTACGGCCGGTCAGTCCTGGTCGACGTCCGGGGACTCGCGGAGCGGTTGCGCACAGGCCAGGTTGACCCGCAGCTGTTCGGCGAGGTGATCGAGCTGGGCGAGGTGCCCGACCCCCTGACTGCCGCCTATCAGGCCACCCTGGACCATCCCGGCGTACCGGCCCACGTGCTGGCCGACGACGACAGCACCGCCCGACGGATCGTGACCCGGCTGGCCTGGCTCGGCGTCCCCGCAACGCATGTCGTCGGCGGGTTCCCCGCCTGGGAGGCGGCCGGCCTCCCGGTCCGACGACTCGAGTAGCGACCGCTCCGCGTCACCACCTGGAGCGGGTTACCCGGACCTCGTGCATGCTGCAACCTGCACCAGGTCCGGGTAACCCGCACCAGCAGGTCCATTACTGGAACGCCAGAGGGCCGCTCCCCGTTCGGGGAGCGGCCCTCTCGTGTCGTCCGGCGCAACCACCGCCGCAGGTGCGGCGCGCGGCGTACAGCTGAGCTTTTAGCGCGGCGCTACAGCGCCTTGAGGATGTCGTCGACGCGCTCCTTGGCGTCGCCGAACAGCATCTGGGTGTTCTCCTTGAAGAACAACGGGTTCTGGACGCCCGCGTAGCCGGTGGCCATCGACCGCTTGAACACGATGACGTTCTCGGCTTCCCAGACGTGCAG
>DDEV01000106.1 GCA_002336855.1 Leucobacter sp. UBA1945
GCGAACGAGCGAACGCGCACCACGCTGCCGCCCGCCGCATCGAGCGCGGCCGGCTGTTGCCCGGCCGCCCGCAGCCGCAGCCCGGGCGCGGTGCGCGAGAGCCAGAGCGCCACCGCGATCGCGAGCACGAAGCTGAGGGTGAACATTCCGGGGCGCGAGAACAGCACCTCTCCCGTTATTGGAATTTCCGATAACGGGTAGATGACCCAGACGTCGGGCAGGCCGAGGCGGGGGCGCGACTCGGCGAAACTCCAGTCGTATAGCATGCTGCTCACCCCCGTGCCTGCGAGCGTGATGCCGATGCCGACGACGATCTGGTTCGCGTTCAGCCACACCGACAGCACCATCAGCACCGCCTGCAGCGCGACGCCGGCGAGCGCTCCGCACAAGAACCCGAGCCAGAAGCTGCCGCTCGCGTGCGTCGCGGCGAACGCTGCATAGCCGCCGACGAGCAGCACGCCCTCGAGCCCCACGTTCAGCACGCCCGCCTGCTCACCGACGCTCTCGCCGATGGCAGCAAGCATCAGCGGAATCATGCTCGCGAAGGCGGCGAGCAGAAACGCGGTGATCATCGCCTCGCTCATACCTCGCCTCCCTTGTTTTCCACGCCACCGCTGCCTCGGCGCGAGAACAGTCCCCGCCGCAGGTAGCTGCGCCCGAGGTTCAGACGGGTGCCCAGCGCCTCGATCGCCACCATGAAGAAGAGCACAAGCGCGACGATGACGCTCAGTACGTCGACCGATACCCCCGCGCGCTGCGCGGCAATGGTGCCCCCCGTGGCGAGCACCGAGTAGAGCCCGACAAGCGGAATCGAGCCCAGCGGGCTCAGCCTCGCGAGAAACACGAACGGCAGAATCTTGTCGCCGTAGCCGGGGTTCCACTCGGCCCGCGAGTAGCCCCAGAGACCCAGCATGTCGACAAACGCGGCGAGCGCGATCAGCGCGGTCGAGACCACGAACACGGCCACGGTCACCCGCCGCACGTCGATGCCCGCGTGCCTCGCCGCCGTCGGGTTCGCACCCACCACGTCGATCTTCAGCCCGAGTGCCGACTTCTTCAGCACGAAGTGCGCCGCGATCACGAGCAGCAGCGCGATCGCGAACCCGATGTGCACCCTCGTGCCCGGAATATACGGCAGCATGAGCCCGAGGTCGAGCACGCGGGTCTGCGGCTGCGAGATGCCGGGGTCTTTGAATACCCCTCGAATCAGCAGATTCGCAAGGCTCATGGCGATGAACGACATCATGAGGCTCGTGATGACCTCGTTCGTACCTCGGTAGGCCTTGAGCGTCGCCGGCACCAGCCCGAGCCCTGCGCCGACAGCCACCGCGGTCAGTGCCAGTACAAGCAATGCGGCCGGGTACGGCAACGCGGCACAGACATCGGGAGCGATGCCGGCCACCACGGCCGCAGCCAGCACATAACCACCGCCGTAGCCGAGGTTCCAGAGCCCCGCCCGAAACGCGACGATCAGCCCGAGCGCCACCAGCAGCAGGGGCGCCATCGCGGTGAGGCTCTGCTGCAGCCCATTGCCCTGAGTACCGAGCACGACCACGTCGGCATAGAAGGCAAAAGGATCGGCGCCGAGCGCCGCGAGAATGCCCCCGCCTGCGGCGAGCGCAAGCGCGAGCGGGGCGATCGTGCGAACGAGCACGTCGACGATGCGGGCAAGCGCGGGGCTCGCGGCCGCGTCGTGGCCGCTCTGTTTCACGGCCCGCGGCCGAGCTCGAAGCTCATCGGTCATGACGCCGAACCCCCGACCATGAGCTCGCCGATGCGGTCGCGCGCCCGCCCGTCGTTCTCGAGCTGACCGACAATGCTGCCGTTCGAGACCACGGCGATGCTGTCGGCAAGTTCGACGAGCTCGTCGAGGTCGGTCGAGATGAGCAGCACAGCCATGCCGGCCCCGGCCAGGGCGCGAATCTGCTCGTGCACGAGCCGCACGGTCTTGAGATCGAGGCCGTAGCTCGGCTTGTTGAAGACCACCACGCGCGGCTCGTTCTCGAGTTCTCGCGCCAGCAGAATCTTCTGAATGTTGCCCCCAGAAAGCGTGCCGGCGGGGGCGTCTGCAGACGATGCGCGAATGCCGTAGCGCTCGATCAGCTCGGTGGCGTGCGCGCTCACGGCCTCGCGGTTTTCTCGCCCGAAACGCCAGAAGGGTCGCTCGCCGATCCTTTTCAGCAGCAGGTTGAGCGCGACGCTGAACGAGCCGACAATGCCCTCGTGCAGGCGGTCATCGGTGACGTACCGCACGCCAAGACGCTGTCGCTCGCGCACCGAGGCCCCAGTGACATCGGCACCGTCAAGCACCACCCTGCCGCTCATCGGCAGGCGCTGCCCGGCGACCACCTCGGCGAGGTGCTGCTGGCCGTGGCCGTCGATTCCGGCGATGCCCAAGACTTCACCGGCGCGCACGCTGAGGGTGACCTCGACGAGCTCGGCTCGCCCGCCACCGCCCGACGTGCTGACGTGTTCGAGCCGAAGCACCTCGGGTGACGCATCATCGAGGCCGCGGCTCCGATCAGCGACAGTGTCGCTACTCGCCGTCTCAGGGGCGAGCGCACTGCCGAACATGGTCTCGAGGATCAGCGCTCGGGCGCGACCATTCTCGACGCCGAGTTCGCTGCGATCAAAGTGTTGCACCACGCGACCCTCGCGCAACACCGTTACGCGGTCACCGATCGCGAGCGCCTCATCGAGTTTGTGCGTGACAAGGATCACGGCCACGCCCCGAGATGCGAGCTCGCGCACACTCGCCATGAGACGTTCGACGGCCTCTCGCGTCAGCATCGATGTCGGTTCGTCGAGCACGAGCACCCTTGGGTGTGCCCACATCACCTTGGCGATCTCGAGCTGTTGCTGCTGCCCGAGACTCAGTGTGCCCACTCGGTCGTTCGGGTCGATACGGCCCCCGAGCGTCGCACCCAGTTCGCTCAGATGCGCGGTCGCGCCCTCTCGATCGAGCCAGAGGCCGCCCCGCGCGAGCATGAGGTTTTCGATCACGGTCATCGAGGGGATCAGCGCCGAGTGCTGGTACACGACACCGATGCCGCGCTCGATCGCTGCAGCTGGTGAGGCGAGGGGGTGCACCTCTCCGGCAAGCTCGATGGTGCCCTCGTCTGGTTGCTGCAGCCCGGCGAGCATGGCGATGAAGGTCGACTTGCCGGCCCCGTTCTCGCCGAGCAGGCAGTGCACCTCGCCCGACCAAGCGTCGAGCGACACCGCATCGTTCGCGGTCACCTCGCCGAAGCGCTTGGTGAGGCCGCGAACGCGCAGTGCCGGTGACATGTCGTTCAAACGGGTGCTCTCGTGGTGGTAGGTCGTGTCTGCGTGTGGTGCGTTCTCGCTCGGCTCGCCCTACTTGCCCTTGGCGTCGATGAGGGTCTGCACGGCTTCTTTGGTGTCGGTGTAGGCAACCTTCACCTTGCCCGACTTGATCGCCTCGGTCGCGTCGGCCACCGCAGATTTGGTGTCGGCGCTGAGCGCGGGGGTGTCTTGCAAGCTCAACCCACCGTTCGCGACGGTCAGCTCGTAGCTCTTCGTGCCGAAGCTGCCGTTCTCGATGTCTTTGATCGCCTGCACGTAGGTGTCGGTGTAGTTCCAGAGCACCGAGGTGAGCACCGTGTCGGGGTTAGTGACCATGCCGGTCACGTCGCCGATCGTCGCAATGTACGAGATCGGGTAGCCAGTCTGCGCAGTTTCGATCGCTTGCAGGTAGCCGATGGTCGCGCCGTCGCCCATGCCCATGATCACGTCGGCACCCGCCGCAATCACCTGGTTCGTGACGCTCGTGCCGCCGGCCGAATCACCATAATTCGCAGGGCCGACGTAAGCCAACACCACCTCAATCGAGGGATCGACGCTGTAGACGCCCTGCGCGAAGCCGCCCGCCATCAAGAACCAGTTCAGGTTCTCTGCAGACGCGACGATGCCGACCTTCTTGGTCTGGGTCTTCTTAGCTGCGGCAATGCCCGCGAGGTAAGCGCCCTGCTGCGGCTGCGGGATCGCGGTCGCCACCTTGCCCGGCACGTTCGCTTCGTAGTCGACGACGAGGGTCGGGACACCGGTCTGCTCGCCCACCCGCTTGCCCGCCGCGTTGAAGCCACTGGCGTGCGCGATGACGAGACCGACGCCGCTCTCGGCAACCTGCGTCAAGATCGTCTCGGTGTTGTCGTAACCGACGTTCGAGTGGTCTTCGACCTTGATGTCGAGCTCATCGGCCGCCTGCTGCGCCGCGAGCAGACCTTGCTGGTTCCAGCCGTGGTCTGATTCCTTCTCGGGGGTGACGATCGCGAAGCTCTTGACCGGTGCGGCCAGAACCTCGCCAGGCGCGGTCGCGTCGCCGCGGCCCGAGCAGCCGGCAGTGAGGGCGATACCCGCCGTCAC
>DDEV01000051.1:0-17549 GCA_002336855.1 Leucobacter sp. UBA1945
GGGCCTCGGCGGCGCTTACCTCTCGCTCGTGTCGGCCGGCACCTTTACGCCCGGCATGACGCACGGGCTCGGCTTTCTCGCGATCGTCGTCGCTATGCTGGCCCGCGGTCGGGTGCGCTGGGTGGTCGCGATTTCATTCGTCTACGGCCTGTTCGTCGCGACCGGCACGGCGCTGCAGCTCACCGCGATCAGCCTGCCGAACGATGTCATCACTATGGCGCCATTCGTTGCGGTGATGCTGGTGCTCGCGTTCTCTCGAAAAGGATCAGCCCTGCCGCCAGCGCTCGCCACCCCGTACGTGCGCGGCGCCCGCTGACGGGTTGCGCCAATTCGAAGCTACTCGGCGAGCATGCCCTCGAGCACCTCGACGGTGTGCTCCCAGCCGGTTACCGCGATGCAGGCGACGCCCATCGCCTTGACCGGGTAGTCGTTGCCGTCAGGGTCGAGGCGGTCGCCGATGAAGAGCATGTCGTCGAGCGAGATGCCGGTGAGCTCGGCGAGCTTGCGCATGCCGTATGCCTTGTCGATGCCTCGGCGGGTGATGTCGACCGAGGTCGACCCACCGCTGCGCACCTCGAGTTCGGGCAGTCGAGCTGCGACCGCGGCACGCAGGGCGTTCTTCTTGGCGCCATCGCGATCCCACTCGTGCTTTGCTGCGACCGGTGCCTGCTGGCCGAGCGCCGAGAACGTGACCTGCGAGCCGCGATCCTCGAGAATCTCGCCCCAGGTCTCGCTCTCCCAGATGCCGAGGCGCTCGGCCTCTTCGCGCAGCGCGGCGAAGGCAGCATCGCGCTGCGCCGGCTCGAGATTCTCTTGGTAGACGGTGCGCCAGGCCCCGCCCTCGCGACGCTCGTAGCGGGTGCCGCAGGTAGGCAGCAGGTGCAGGCGCTCGAGCGCAGTCTCGTCGACGCCCCCCTGCTCGCCGAAGGCCTCGAGCCGCGAGACGAGCTGCGCCTCGAACTGCTCGAAGTTGCCGCCCGAGATCACCGCGACCGTGGTGCGGTCGAGCAGGCGGGCGAAGACGTCGAGCATCCGTGGGGCGACGGCTGACTTCGAGGGGGCAAGCGTGTCATCGAGATCGAAGGCGACGAGCGAAGGGATCGGCATGGTTTCAATCGTAGTGTTCGCTCGCTGCCGGTTCGCCTGCGCACCCGGCGCCGCCGCAATAGGGTGGAGGTATGAGCACAGCAGCCCGCCCGCAGACCAAGATCGATCGAATCGCAGAAGATTGGGTCGATACCCTCGTCGAGCACGACCCGACCACGGGCACGTATCTCGGCCGGGCCGAATCGAACGGGTGCCTGCCCGACTACTCGCCGGCTGGAGCCGAGGCACTCGCCGAGGCCCAACGCGCGACCCTGCAGCTTCTCGAGCAGGCCGAGCCGGTCGACGATGTCGACCGCGTCACCAAGACCGACCTCGCCGCTGGCCTGCGCCTCTCTCTGGCGCGCCACGAGATGGGCGAGTCGCTGCGCAATCTCAACGTGATCGAGTCGCCGCCGCAGAACGTGCGCGACAACTTCGACCTGATGCCCCGCGACACCGAGCAAGACTGGCAGACAGTAGCCGAGCGCATGCGCGCGGTGCAGGCGTCACTTGAGGGGTACCGCAGTTCGCTTGCTGAGGGTGCCGCGCAGGGCCTCGCGCCGGCGATTCGTCAGGTACGCGAGGTCACCGCGCAGGCGCGCCGCGTCGCGGGCGACGGCACGAGCGGGTTCTTCTCTGAACTTGCTGCGGGGGCGGCCGAGAGCGGCGCGAGTGAGGCTTTGCAGCGCGAGCTCGCCGACGCCGCACGATCGGCATCGCGCGCTTACGACGAGCTCGCAGCGTTTCTCGAAAAGGATCTTGCCCCGCACGCCGCCCAGGCCGACGCGTTCGGGCGAGAGCGCTACGAGCTCGCGTCAGAGGAGTTTCTGGGCCTCAAAGTCGACCTCGACGAGACCTACGAGTGGGGGCTCGACGAACTCGCGCGCATGGTCGATGAGCAGCAGCGAATCGCTGCAGAGATCACCGGCAGCAAGCCGCACGCCGGTATCGTGGCCGAGGCGATCGCCCAGCTCGAGGCAGACCCCGCGCGCAAGCTGCACGGCACCGAGGCGCTGAAGCGTTGGATGCAGCAGACGAGCGACCGCGCGGTTGAAGAGCTCGGTAGAAGCCAGTTCGATATTCCCGCAGAGATTCGCACGCTCGAGTGCCTGATCGCACCGACGCAAGAGGGCGGCATCTATTACACGGGCCCGAGCGACGACCTCACCCGGCCCGGCCGCATGTGGTGGTCTGTGCCCGAGGGGGTCACCGAGTTCGACACCTGGCGCGAGCTCACCACGGTCTACCACGAGGGCGTGCCGGGGCATCACCTGCAGATCGCGACCGCTGCGGTGAACCGTGGTTCGCTGAACGAATGGCGGCGCCAGCTCGCGGGCACTTCAGGGCAGGCCGAGGGGTGGGCCCTCTACGCCGAGCGCCTCATGGAGCAACTCGGCTACCTCGATGACCCGGCCGACCGCCTCGGCATGCTCGACGGGCAACGCATGCGCGCGGCGCGCGTCGTGCTCGACATCGGCGTGCACCTCGGTAAGGTGCGTCCAGACGGCGACGCGGTCTGGAGCGGCGACTACGCGCTCGAGTTCATGCGCGAGAACGTGAACATGAACGAGGGCTTCGTGAAGTTCGAGGTGAACCGCTACCTCGGCTGGGCGGGCCAGGCGCCGTCATACAAGATCGGTCAGCGCATCTGGGAGCAGCTGCGCGATGAGGCGGCGGCTCAGGCCGTGGCGTCGGAGCGAGAGTTCGACATTCGCGACTTTCACCGCCGAGCGCTCGATCTCGGCGTGATTCGTCTTGATACGCTGCAGCGGGCAATGCGCGGCGAACTCTGAGGTTGGCGCACGGAGCGCGCTGCGGCGAGCCCCGCCTGTGGCCCGTCTTCGAGCGTGAGCTAGACCTCGCGGCCGTGCAGGTGTGCGTGCAGGCCGCGCACTTCTTCGGCCAGTTCGGCTGAGGGGCCGCGGGTCACGACGCCCGGTGCGACGACGCCGATCGGCAGCGCGGCTACGGGCGCGGCCGGAATGTTCCAGTCGCTGAGCCACGACACGAGCTGCTCTGTGCTCGACGCGTACACAATATCGCCGAGGCCGACCCAGGCGTGGGCCGCCGAGCACATCGGGCAGTGCTCGCCAGAGGTGTACGCCGTCGCCGCGGCTCGCTCGGCCGGGCTGAGATTCGCAGCCGCCCAGCGGGCGATCTCGAACTCGGGGTGCCTCGTGTGGTCGCCGCCCTTCACGCGGTTGCGATCCTCGAAAAGAATCTCGCCACTCGCAGCCACCAGCAGCGAACCGAACGGCTCGTCACCGTCTTCGAGGGCTTCTCGCGCGAGTTCGACGCATCGCCGCAGATAGCCGAGGTCGGCGGGCGAGAGCGCTGCGTGATCGGTCATGTTCTAGAACCAGACGCCGCGGTCGGCCATGAAGCCGCGTGGGTTGACCCGGTACCCGAGCGTCGGCCAGGTCTCGAAGTGCAGGTGCGGGCCGCTCGACCAGCCGGTGCTGCCGACGCTGCCGATGCGCTGGCCCTGGCTGACCCACTGGCCACAACTGACCGCGAGCCCGCCATAGGGCTGGTGCGCATAGCGGGTTCTCGATCCGTCGGAATGGAGGATGTCGACGGTGTTGCCATAGTTGCTGAATTCGCCGCATGCGATGACTTGGCCAGCTGCGGCTGCGTAAATGGGGGTCCACATGCTCGCCGCAAGGTCGATGCCACCGTGGTTTCGTCCGCCACCGAATTCCTCCGAAACCCAGTATGAGGTAATAGGTAGACCCCACCCAGAACCGCCGCCGCCCGGAGCGCCGCCGCCACTGTTGGCGAGCTCCTCCTGGCGCTTCCTCTCATCTTCGGCCTCCTGGTTGAGTCGCTCCTGATACCCGGCAACGGTCTTCGTCGTCGTGTCTTTCAAGGCAGCGAGCTGCATGTCGAGCGTCGCCTTCTGCGCCTCCTGCTGGGCAAGTTTCTCCACAGCGGCAGCGGCGAGCGCCGTAGCCTCTTCCTGCCTGGTCAGCGCTTCCTGTTCAAGACGCTCGCGTTCCTTTGAGACCACGTCAGCCTGGTTGCCGAGCGACTGCGCGTCGTTCTTCGCGCGCGTGGCGTCTTCTGCGATCTTCGAGTTGCGCTCAGTCGCCTTCGACATCGAGGCGAGGCGCTCGAGCAGCTCATCTGAGGTCGTCGCATCGCTCTCGAGAAACATCTCGGTGCTGCGGTCGATGCCGCCTGAGCGGTACATCAGCCCCACGAGCGAAGCCGCCTCTTTCTCGGCAGTGTCGGCCTCTTGCGTGCTCTCGGCGAGCTTCGCGTTCAACTCATCGAGACGTGCGTTTGCCTGCAGTAGGTTGTCTTCCGCTACGGCGTATGCGGCGACTGCTGCGTCACGTTCCTTCTCAGTTGTGGCGACCTCTTGGGCCACCTGCACGAGCAGTGCCTCGATCTCTTTGACCTTGGCCGCGGTCGCCGCCTGGTTCTGCTTCGCGTTCTCAACGTCTTGCCACGTGGGCAGGCTCGCGTCGACAGCGCTCGCGCTCGATGGTGCTGTGAGCAGCGGGCCACCGATCAGGCCGAGTGCCGTTGCGGCGAGCACGGCAGCGCTCAGAAAACGGACTCGTCTTTTCTGCGACAAGGATCGAGTTGACACGTGTTCCCTTCCCCTCAGGCTGCGTGTTTCGACAGAACCGGGCACGATGGACGTAGACGGTACCCATCCACCCTATCCGGGCATCGCCGCTTCGGGCCAAGGATCCGGGCGATTCGGCGATTACGAGCAGGTTCTCGCCCGTGTTCAGCGAACACTCAGGCAGGCGTTTGCTGAGACGAAGCTGCCCTGCCCTGCGACCGGGGTCGTCGGGCAGGGCACCTGAGGTTGCAACTTCAAACGGCTACGCGCGCCGCTTCGCGATGAGCATCAGCGCGCCTGCCGCGGCGAGCAGTGCGCCCGTTGCAGCAAGCAGCCCAGCCAGCGAGTTCGGCTCGTTCGTGCCGGTGTTCGCCAGCACAGCGGTCTCGCCGTGGCCACTGTTTCCGCCTGCATCACCTGTGCCACCGGTTCCGTTCGAACCGCCGCCGTCGCCGCCGCCAGGGGTGTCGATCGCAAGGCCGAGATCGCAGCTGATCGTGCCCGACCAGAGCGAGTGGCCGCCGTTGTTGCCGTCGTCGGAGCGAATCACTTCTTTCGCTCCGTCGACGCACGTCGAGTCGGGGGCGATTGCGAAGCCCTCGAGGTTCAGGTTTGCGAGCTCTGCCGGGCGGTCGTAGACGCGATCGACCACGAACGTTCCGTTGCTCAGTTTCATGAGGGTCGAGGATCCGCCCACGCTGTCGTCGGCCACTGCCCAGAGGCGCTCATTGTCGCCATCCCACTGAGTCTCGGCTATCCTCGGCATGCCCGAATCCATGGTCGCGACGCGAGCGAACGAACCGTCTGTATTCAACGCGTAGGCGTAGAGGTGACCGTTCTTCTCGAGCGCGGCGAAGAAGAGCCCGGTTCCGTGACCCTGGTAATCGGTGGGGTCGTAGGCGCGCCCAGTGCGGTCGTCGACGAAGCCCTCGCGCACGAGGAACGAGTCGGGCACCCAGGTGATGCCCTCGAAGCCGAGGTTCGCATCGTCTTTCTTCGCCGGGTCGACGACGCCGGCAAAGTCACCGGTCAGCACCCACTGCGTGGTTGGGTGCAGGGTTGTGCCGGTCTCGTTCGGGTCGTAGCGCAGCACGCTGTCGAGGGCGACGCTCTTATTGAGATTGTCGCGTTCGGTCGTGATGTAGAGCGCTCCGTCGGGGCCAACGGTGACGCCCTCGGAGTCGGGCTCGCCCGCGCCCGAGGGGAAGACGAGGCGCTTGCCCTCGCCCCACTCGTTCGCAGTGTCCTTCACCCAGAGCCCGTCGCTCTTGACCAGGCGGTAGAGGTGGCTCTTGTTTTTCACGGCCCACATGACGGTGGGGGTGGAGGGGTCGATGTCGAGGCCCGAGACGTCTTGCCCTGACACTGCCGAGTTGAACTGGCACTGGTTGTCTGCGGTGCTCCACTTCTGGCTGCCTGGCCAAGCGATGCCGCCGGCGACCGGCGCGCCGAGGTCGGACGGGGGTTCGGTTTGGCAGGGCACGCTGCCGCTCGTATCGATAATGCGGCCGCTGCACGCCTCGGCGTTCGACTCGCCCCAGCTGTCGCGCTCGGTGTGCAACCAGTTCTCGGTTCCGTCGCCGCAGGCCGACCATGAGCCGGGCTGCGCGTCGGTGCGTCCCCATGTGACCTCATCGACAAGGGTCGTTCCGTCGGCGAGGTAGAGCTTCACCGCGTCGCCGTCTGAACTGAGCCCCTGGTTCGAGAGCAGCACGAGGTAGCCGCCCGCTGGCACGATCGTGCCGTTCGGGGCGTTCAGCGCCTTTGGAGTACTGCCGCTGTCGGCCTGCAGCCAGGTCGTGACGTCAACATCGACGGTGCCCGTGTTGTACAGCTCGTAGGCGTCGCGGTACGGATCGACGTTGGCGGAGGTCACCTCGTTGAGCTTGATGGCCCGCCACTCGGCGCCCCCGGCGCCGGGGTCGGTCTCGCCACCACCTGTCGGAGCTTCGTTGGGCAGGCCCTTGCTCTTCGCGGTGAGCTGCGCGAACTCGCCGGTGCCGTTCGGCAGGCGGCCCCAGGTGCTCAGGTGAAAGTCGCCCCATTCATACGAGTCGAGCAGGGTGGTGCCATCTGCGGCGTAGACGCTGAGCAAGTCGTTCTTCTTGAGCTTCAGCTCGGGCGCCTCGGCAACGTACGCGGAGCCGGGCTGCACGACGGTGCCTTCAGGGATCGTGACTCGAAACCCGTTGCCGCGGCCGGTCAGCACATACCCCGAGATGTCGAGCGGCGTCGACTCGAGGTTGATGAGCTCGGCCCAATCGAGGGTGCTGTCAGTCTCGATCTCATTGAGCTTGAGATTTGGCACGGCCGGTGCCGCGAGCGCTGCCGTTGCGCCGGTGGTGGCGAGGATCGCGGCGCCGAGGGCGCCGGCGAGTGCTCGGATCAGTGATTTTCGAAGCAATCTGCTGTTCTTTCATCGTTGCGGAGATGTGCGTTACTAGCAGATCAGCGGCGTGCAACGGGAAAGCTCACGGAAGGTGTCGCGCTGGTGAACAGTATGCGATCCTCGCGCAGAATGCAATTGTCGTGTGCGCGCGACGGCTGATCGCCACGTTTCCTGGCGGCGCAGGTAAAGTCGGTCGCATGAGTAGCGCACCGCAAGACTGGGAACTGCAGGCTGCTGGCGATCCTCGAACCCACCCGCAACTGCTCTCGGACATTGCGACGCGTCGCCCCGATCTGCGCGGCATCATCGCCGCGAACCCGAGCGCGTTCGCTGAGCTTCGAAGCTGGATCGCTGCGGTGGATTCCGGCGTGCAAGCACAGCAGCCGGTGTCTCAGTGGCCGGCCGCGCCCGCAGTCGCTGGGCCCCCTGTCAGAGCGCGGCGAAGTGGCGCTGGCTGGTGGTTCGCCGGTTGCGGATGCCTCACGCTGGTCGTACTCGTCGTGCTCGGCGTGGTGTTTGCTGGCGGGGCGCTGATCTCTGAAGGTGGCGGCGCTTCGAGCGGTGGCATCTCGTCGACCAGCTCTGATGAGGAGTACATCGGTGAGCAGATGGCGATCGTCGCAACCGAAAGACAGAGATTTCATGAGCTTGCCGCTCAGCTCGAGGGTAACCCCGTCGCCCCGCTTGTGACCGAGTTCGCGAAATCGCAGCGCCTCGACAAACGAATCGCTGAGGGGCCGAGCAACCGCTTCCAGGCAGAAAGCCTCGCGAACGACGCGACGGAGATGAGGGAAAACCTTGAGCAGCGCTTCGCCGAGGCAGAGGCTCGCCGCGGCAATGCGTCAGGAACCGTGAGCGAGGCGCTCGTAGAAGAGGCAGGTAACGGCTTTATCGACATTGCCTGGGATGCTGCGACGGCCTGCAGCGTCTCAGGAAGAGAGGGGCGCACGACCGCGGGCTGTACCTCTGATGATCCGTTGGCTGTGCACATTCTGCCGGAGAACGAGTTGTTCGGAGATTGGGGAGTGCGCATCACGACCCTGCACGAGCTCGCGCATCTCTACCAGTACGCCGACCTTGAGGAGCGCATGGATCAAGACCAGAGTGCTGCAATGGCGCTTATGGATCAGGGCTTTTTCGAGGGGAGCGGGGAGAAGTTGGCTGACTGCTACGCGCTTACGTACACGGGAGGGTGGACTCTCGAGAGCGAGCAGGGCTCAAGCGGGTACGGCTACGTGTGCAACGAATCCGAGCGGCAGGCAATTCGTGAGTGGGCTGCGCTGATCAATGCCCCGATGCCGTAGACACCACGGCGATACGCGAGAGAATTGAATCCATGGCTCTTCTCAACTTTCCAGAGGTGCCCGATCCTACGTATGTGATGTCGCAGGAGGGCTACAAGATCGCAACCTACTGCTGGGGTGACGACGATGCTCCGGCAGTGTTCGCGGTGCACGGCTTCGCCTCGAGCTGCAAAGACACCTGGGTTGACACCGGCTGGATCGGCAGCCTGCTCGACGCCGGATTCAGGGTGCTCGGGGTCGACCAGCGAGGGCACGGGAAGAGCGAGAAGCCAACCCAGCCGCGCGATTACACGATGCCGTTGCTCGTCGACGACATCGAGACAGTGCTCGACACATACATGGTCGACGAGGCGGTGTACTTGGGCTACTCGCTCGGCGCTCGAGTTGGCTGGCAGGTCTGTTGCGATCTCGCCGACCGCATTGATCGCGCGGTGCTCGGCGGCATTCCCGACGGGCGTCCGCTCGGTCGTCTCGACCTCACGCAGGCGCGCGCCTACATCGAGCACGGTACGCCCGTCACCGATCAGGCGACGCAGAACTACGTGAAGCTTGCCGAGCGCGTGCCCGAGAACAGCCTGGAGGCGCTCGTCGCACTTGCCGGTGGCATGCGGTTCGGCGACGAAGAGATCAATCTCGAGCACATTCCGTCCCAGCCGATTCTCGTTGCGACGGGAAGCCTCGACGCGGTGCTCGGCGATTCGCGTGCGCTCGCGGCCGAGCTTCCGCACGGCACCTTTCTCGAGATCGAGAAGCGCCACCACTTTAATACGCCAGGCGCCCGCCAGTTTCGCGAGGCCGGCATCGAGTTCTTGCTGGCAGGCAGCGAGTAGGCGCTTTGCGCGGCGGCCGACGCCTACGGTCAAGTGAACTGAAAAACCCCGGTCAGAAACGACTTCTGACCGGGGGTTTTCTGTCGGGATGACAGGATTTGAACCTGCGACCCCGTCGTCCCGAACGACGTGCGCTACCAAGCTGCGCCACATCCCGATGCGCCAGACCGAAGCCGAAGCGCAACGACTACTCTAGCGCGTTGCGGGCGACTTCAGCGAATCGGCGGCCTGGGTACCCGCTCGTGTGTTGTCATATATGCCACCGGAGTGCGCGAGATGACACGTGTGCCAACACGTAGAAGGTACGCCGCTTCGAAACGCGATCGGCTAGCGAATATAGACGTCGAGGTGATTGCCGACGGTGCCGCGGTCGTAGATCTTTCCCTGATACCCGAACGGGGTGTCATAGACGGTGCCCTTCGGAGCCGAGCCCGCGAGCACGAGGTAGCCATCGGCGTCGGCGACATACCCCGCCGGGTTCACGTGCCGCCCCGGCACAGCGAGCCCCTCGCCGGGCAGCACCTGCTGGCTGTAGTAGGTGAACTTATAGCCGCCCCAATTGATGGCGCCACGAAACATGAAGTCTTCAAGGGTGAAGAGTGCGCCAACTGGGGCGCCGGCTGCAGCGAGATCCTCTGCTTCTGACACGCTCAGATCGATAGCAGGCTCACCGCCGGGCAATGAGGCGAAGCGTTGCGTGCCCGCACCGCCGAACGCGGCCTCGGGCGATGACCCGACGGCGAAAGCACTCGACATCGAGAGCGGTGCCGCGGCAACGGCCCCGAAAAACCCAATTGCCGCAATCGCAGCACCCACCTGCCGCAGGCGAAGCCGCTGGCTCACGCCGGAGTTCGGGTGCATTGCAGAAGTGGACACAGTGCAGCGAGTTTAACCCAGCTGCCTTGGCGGTGCCGGTGAGTTTCGGGATAACCCGAATCCCCTTCTCGGGCTGCCTCGGTGTGCGTCGTGCGGGCGTCGCCCTACGGTGGAACCATGACAGCGAATACTGCACCCCCGCCGGGTGTGAACACAGAGGCCTCCAGGCCCAGAGTCGGCTTCGGCCACATCCTGCTCACCGTGCCGCACCTTGCGCTGCTCGGAGTGCTCGGCACAATTGCTGCAACGGTGTGCTTCTCGCTCTTGACCGCGGGCCTTGCAAGCCTCTTCGCGTTCGGCGTCGGCCTCGCGGTGCTCGTCGGCCTTGTGTACGTGCTTTTCGGCATCGGCTGGTTCGAACTTGAGCGGGTGCGGAGCCTCTACGGGTTCGAGGTCGCCCCGCTGCGATTGCGCGAGCGCACGCGGCCAGGCTTCGGGGGCTGGGTGCGGGCGATTTCGCGGCAGAGCATTGACAGAGGCATGTGGCTTGCGATCCTCAGCTTCAGCATCGGATCGTTCTTCGGGCTGATCGTGCTTCGCCTCATGGCCACCGCCGCTTGGAATCTCGCCATTATGGTGGGTGGCGAAGCGACCGGAGCCCTGCTTGGGCCGTGGCGCTTCTTCGGGCCCGACCTTGAGGCCATCGGGCTGTTTGGGTTCCTCGACGATCTCACCTCGCCGCTCTGGTCTCTGCTCGTCGCGGTGCTCGCGCTCGCTGCCGTTATCGGACTCGCCGCGCTTCACGCCGTCATCGCGCGTGGCCTGCTTGGCTCTTCGAGTCGCAGCGCGCTCGCAGCAGAGGTGCGCACGAAGAGCGCGCAGCGCGAGGGCGCGGTTCGAGCGGCAGATGTCGAGCGCACGCGCATCGAACGAGATTTGCATGACGGCGTGCAGCCGAGACTCGTGTCGATCGGCATGACATTGGGGCTTGCGAGTCAGAAAATCGACGAGGATCCGGCGGCCGCGAAAGAGCTCATCATCGAGGCACACACCTCGACGAAGGCGGCGATCACCGAACTTCGTCAGCTGGCGCGAGGCATTCACGCCTCGGTGCTCGATGATCGTGGCCTCGACGCGGCGCTATCGGCGCTCGCCGGGCGCAGCCACATTCCCGTGTTGCTCGACGTGCGCATGGATGGTGCGTTGGGGCTGAGGCAGACGCAGGGAGCGTTTCGTGACGCGGAGGCCGCGGTCTACTTCTCGATTGCCGAGGCGCTCACCAACGCGGCGAAGCATTCGCGGGCGGGGGAATGCCGGGTCACGGTCAGGCTTCGCAACGCGGGTGCGCCTCAGGCAGTGATCTGGGCTCGGGTCGAAGACAACGGCATCGGCGGCGCGACCGTGCAGCCCGGTGGCGGGCTCGACGGCATTTCGAACCGCGTGCTCGCCGCCGGTGGGCGCCTACAACTCGACAGCCCGCAGGGCGGGCCGACTGCTCTGGAGGTGAGCGTGCCATGCGCATCTTGATTTGCGAAGACTCGGTGTTGTTGCGAGAGGGCATCGTGCGCCTGCTCAGTGACGCCGGACACGATGTGGTCGCAGCGCTCGCCGACACCGATGGTCTCGACGAGGCGGTCGCCGCGAGCGATCCCGCGCTGTGCATTCTCGACGTGCGCCTGCCGCCCACCTTCACAGATGAAGGCATTCGGGCTGCGCTCAGGCTTCGAAGCGTTGCGCCCGAGCTGCCCCTGCTGGTGCTCTCGCAGTACGTGGAGGAGCGCTACGCGAGCGAGTTGATCGCGGCGCAGGGAGGGGCCCTCGGCTACCTGCTCAAAGATCGCGTTGCCGACGTGGCTGAGTTTCTCGATTCGGTGACGAGGATCGCCCAGGGCGCGACGGTGCTCGACCCCGAGGTGGTCGCGCAGTTGTTGAGCCGACAGTCGCGGGGGTCGAAGATGGCGCAGCTGACGGATCGCGAGCGTCAGGTGCTCGCACTGCTGGCAGAAGGAAAGTCAAATCAGGCGATCGCTGCGGTGCTCTACCTCTCAGAAGCGAGTATCGAGAAGCACATCACCGCGATCTTTCAAAAGCTTGGGCTTGAAGCAGACGAGCGCGGCAACCGGCGAGTGCTCGCTGCGCTTGCCCACATCGAGAACAGCGGGCATTGACCGTGCGAGACATAAGGAGTAACACCATGAATGAGGCGAGCAAAGGATCGGCCCAGCGCTCGAGCTGGGTTGCTGTGACGGCGGGTGTGATCGGCGGCGTGCTGCTGCTCGGCACAGTGAGCACCGCCGCGGTGGCAGGCGTGACCGCGGCGAACTACGACGGTACAGAGAAGCGGCAACGTCTCACCGAGGGCGCCGACGGGATCGTGCAGATCGATGTCGAAGCCTCTGCGGCGAAGTTTCGGATCGACTGCGAGACCGCACCGGCACCGAGCGGCGACAGTGCAGGTAGCGGCGGCGAAGACTCGTTCACGCTCGTCACCAGCGGCAGCTCTCGCGAGTGGCGCATGGTGCGCAGCGGCGACACCCTTCATGTCGAGCCAGTGAAGCGCTGGTTCAATGGATTCTCACTGTTCGGCTCTGGCGACCACCGGATGCAGGAGGTATCGCTCTCGCTGCCCGCGAGTGCCTGCGACGGATCGAAGCCACTCGACGCGGAGGTGGATCTCGGCGCGGGGGAGGTGCTGGTGAACGGGAGCTATGGATTGCTCGATGTGAGCGTCGGTGCCGGAAACGCGCGAATCGAGGGCACCGCCTTGAACCTCGAGCTTGAGGTCTCTGCCGGTGAGGCGGTGCTTGACATGAGCGACGTGCGTACCGCCGACCTCTCCGTCTCGGCGGGCAGCCTGTCGGGAGGCCTTTCGGGCACCGCGCCCAAGCAGATCGATATCGAGGTCAGTGCGGGCGATGCCGAGCTCACGGTTCCCGACGAGGTCTACGCGGTGCGCTCAGACGTCTCGGCGGGTGACTTTGAGCACTCGCTCAGAACCGACCAGAGCGTGTTGGATCACGAGATCAACGTAGAGGTCTCGGCGGGCAGCCTGAGCCTTCACCCGGGGCGGTAGCCGGCGCAGCAAAGACAAACTACGTCTAGACGTAGTTTGTCTTTGCGTGTGACCGTAACCGTGCTAGCCTGACTGCATCGCCGTGCTCCAGCGGTGCAGTCAGGAGGGGTTGAGTGTCGTTCAAGAGCCGTATGGTGTCGAGCGCTGCGAGGCCCGAACGCGGACTGTTGCGGCTGCTCGGACCCGCCTTCGTCGCTGCAATCGCCTATGTCGACCCGGGCAACGTGGCCGCTAACCTGTCTGCGGGGGCAAAGTACGGGTATCTGCTGGTGTGGGTGCTTGTGCTCGCAAACGCGATGGCCGTTATCGTGCAGTACCTCTCGGCCAAACTCGGTCTTGTTACCGGAAAGAGCCTCGCCGAGATGCTCGGCGAACGCATGCCGAGAGTCTCGCGCCTCTTGTATTGGGCGCAGGCCGAGCTGGTGGCCGTCGCGACCGACCTCGCCGAAGTGATCGGCGGGGCAATCGCTCTCGCGATCCTTTTCGACTTGCCACTGCTGATCGGCGGCATCATCGTCGGCATCGTTTCTCTGGCGCTACTCGCACTGCAACGCCGAGGGCAGCAAACCTTCGAGCGGGTCATCATCGCGCTGCTTGCGATCATTACCATCGGCTTCGTCGCGGGGCTCTTCGTGAGTCCGCTCGACTGGGGTGGGGTCGCCACGGGGTTGGTGCCTCGTTTCGAGGGCACCGAAACCGTGCTGCTCGCCGCGAGCATGCTCGGCGCGACGGTCATGCCACACGCGATCTATCTGCACTCGTCGCTCGCTCGCGACCGCCACGGCGCCTCGCACAGCCCGCAGCGACTGGGTCGCCTGCTCAAGGCGACACGGCTCGACGTGCTGCTTGCGCTCGTGCTCGCCGGCGGCGTGAACATTGCGATGCTGTTGCTGGCCGCGTCTTCGCTCGCTGGCGTCGAAGGAACCGACACGATCGAGGGCGCTGCGGCCGCGATCAGTTCGCACCTCGGGCCCGCGATCGGCATCATCTTCGGCATCGGGCTGCTCGCCTCTGGCCTAGCTTCAACCTCGGTTGGCGCCTATGCGGGCGCCGACATCATGGGCGGCTTGCTGCGCATTCGGTTTCCGCTGTTGTTGCGTCGGCTCATCACTCTGATTCCGGCCCTCGTCGTGCTCGGTCTTGAGATTGATCCGACCAGGGCGCTCGTGCTGAGTCAGGTAGTGCTCTCGTTCGGCATACCCTTCGCGCTGATTCCGCTGATCTGGTTGACGAGCAAGCGTTCAGTGATGGGTGAGTACGTGAACGGTATGGCGATGAGGATCGCGGCAACCGTCGTCACTGTGCTCATCGTTGCGCTCAACGTGCTGCTGATCGGGCTGACGCTGACGGGCAGCTAGGCGGCCTCGGTTTAGCCTGGCTGCTGGGTCGTGCGCCGAAAACCCTCGCTGTCGGCGGCGATGGTTCCCTCTCGGTGCGTGCGCATCAGTTGTTCGANNCCCGCCTCGAGGCGGTTCAGCATGTGCTCGTGTTCGTCACTGAGCCGCGCCGCGATGCTGCCGCGGTAGCCGACCACCGACGCGCGCACCGCGGCGACGCGCTGCTGGCCGCGATCGAGCATTTCGCGCAGGTGCGTGTTCGGGCAGGGGGCGCGCAGGATGCCGTGAAACTCGAGGCTGCCGCGGTTGTATGCGTGAAAGTCGTTTGCGGCGATCGCTTCGTCCATTCGAGCATTCACCTCTCGGGCGTGCCGCAGATCTTCGTGGCTGAGCAGCGGCGCCGCGAGCCCGACCGCAAGCCCCTCGAGCACAGCCTCTGCCTGCATGATCTCGCGGTACTTCTCGATGGTGAGCTGCGACACCCTCACACCGCGGTGAAAGACAAACTCGACGAGCCCCTCGCTCTCGAGCCGCCGCAGCGCCTCGCGCGTCGGAATGAGGCTCACCCCGGTCTCTTCGGCGATCGCTGCGATGCTGAGCGACGAGCCGCCGGCGAACCTACCATCGACGATGCCCTCCATGACGAAGTCGTATACGAACTGCGTCTTGTTCTGCGGACGGGGGCGCTCTTCGGTCATCGCGAAGTGCTCCCAGTCTCGGGAACATGCCGCAGAAGAAACTCGCTGATGTCGAGCAGCTCATCGGCACCGATGCCGTGCAAGATGCCCTCGTAGAGTTTCGCCTCGAGCGTGGTGTGCACGGGGGCCCACGCAGTGGTGAGCGCGATGCGGTGCTCGTCGATAATCGGATCGGCCTCGTCCCTGCCCCAGAACATGGGCGGGCGCAGCTCGGCGAGTTTCGCATCACCCTCAAAATTGCCGGGCGCCACAAACCCTGAGCAGTTCACCCCGCAGGCAAAACGCTCGGGTCGCATGCGCAGCAGCGAGGTGACCATGCAGCCCCCCTGCGAAAAGCCGAGCAGGGCAACAGTTCCGAGGCCCGGCCCGCCAGAACCATCGATGTCGTCGGCGCCCATGCCGCGCAGGCGAGTGTCGAGCGCGTCGAGCCACTCGAGCACTGCGACGGCGGCGACGTGCGGGCCGCTCCCCTCGAAGTGCTCGGGATCGGCCTGCCGCTGCGGCAGGCCCTGCGGGCCGAGCGGCAGCGGCCACCAGGCGAAACCGTTCACGATCGGCGGCGGTGCCACGAGCGGAGCGCGGGGCGAGGCGCAAACGAATCCCGCGGGCAGGTGCGGTGCGAGGCCGATGAGGTCACCCTCGAACGACCCGAAGCCATGCATCAAAAGCAACAGCGGTCGGTGCGCCAACTCGACAAGCGCCTGCTCGGCAGACACGCGCCTGCCGTCGACCGACCAGAGCACAACATCGTCGTCGATCCTGACTTCACCCATGCGCCCAGCCTACTGGAACGCCAAATCGCGATCCTCTTCGAAGCGTTCGCAGACCACGCTGCGGGCGAATACTGTGGCGCAGACTGTTCACACTCGTTCACCTCCCGTTCACTTGCTCGCAGACATCGCTTCATATCGCCGCCGTACCTTCAATGTTGTGGGGCAATCGCCCACCACGAACTCTCATCAGAAACGGATACGAACTGACGTGAAGACCTCAGCCACGATCAAGGCCGCCGCACTCGGTGGCATCGCTCTTCTCGCACTCACCTCGTGCGCAGCAAACGAAGCCGCAGCTCCGGCAGAAGAGGGCGCAGCGTCGTCGCTCACCGGCACGCTCGTCGGCGGTGGCGCTTCGTCGCAGGGTTCGGCTCAGGAGGCGTGGATCGCCGGCTTCCAGACCGCGAACGCCGACGTCACCGTGAACTACGACCCGGCAGGCTCGGGCGCTGGCCGCGACACCTTCCAGCAGGGCGCAAGCGCCTTCGCCGGCAGCGACCGTGCATTCAAGGTCGACGAGATCACCGCAGGCCCCTTTGAGGCGTGTGCCACCCCCGACATCGTCGAGGTGCCCGCGTACATCTCGCCGATCGCGATCATCTTCAACCTCGATGGCGTCGACTCGCTCGACCTCGATGCTGACACCGTCGCGAAGATCTTCGCCGGCCAGATCACCAAGTGGAACGATCCCGCGATCACCGCTCTGAACCCCGATGCAGAGCTGCCCGACGCGGCAATCTCGCCGGTGCACCGCTCGGACAAGTCGGGCACGACCGGCAACTTCACCGAGTACCTCGCTGCCGCAGCTCCCTCGAGCTGGGCCGCAGGCTCGGTCGAGGAGTGGCCGACCGAGCTCGGCGGCGAGGCTGCCCAGGGCACCTCGGGTGTCGTTGAGGCTGTCACCAACGGCGTCGGCATGATCGGCTACGCAGATGCATCGCGCGCCGAGGGCCTCGGCACCGTCGCGATCAAGGTCGGCGAGAAGTTCGTCTCGTACTCGCCCGAGGCAGCGGCGGCGATCGTTGACGCTTCGGAGCTCGAGACCGACCGCACCGAGCACGACATCGCGATCAAGCTCGATCGCACCAGCACCGAAGACGGCGTCTACCCGATCGTTCTCGTCAGCTACCTCATCGGTTGCGAGCAGTACGCAGACGCTGCGAACGCCGAGCTCGTCAAGGCATACTTCAGCTACATCGTGAGCGAAGAGGGCCAGAAGGTCGCCGCTGAGGCTGCGGGTAGCGCCCCCATCTCGGCCGATCTGCGCGCCAAGATCGAGCCCGCTATCGCTTCGATCAGCTAATCGTGAGACCCTGGGCCTACCGCGAGACATCGCGATAGGCGNNACTTTCTGAAGGAAGCACCCTGTGACCTCCTCCGCAACTTCTGCCAGGCCGGTTCTGAGCCTCGGCGACCGCATCTTCTCGCGGTCTGCCGTGTTCGCAGGCAGCATGATCCTCGTCACCCTGGCGGCGGTCGCAATCTTTCTCATCGTGCAGAGCGTGCCCGCATTTCTCGCGACAGGCGAGACTGCGTCGCTTCTGACCGATAACTTCTGGTCGTACGTCTGGCCGCTCATCTTCGGCACAATCTGGGCCGCTGTGCTTGCGCTGCTCCTCTCGCTGCCCCTTGCCATCGGCATCGCGCTCTTCATCTCGCACTACGC
>DDEV01000051.1:17634-21948 GCA_002336855.1 Leucobacter sp. UBA1945
ACCTCGGCTGGATCCCGCTCTTCGGAGGCGAAGCCTCTGGTACAGGCCGCACCATTCTCACCGCAGCCCTCGTGCTCGGGGTCATGGTGCTGCCTATCATGACCGCCATCTGCCGCGAAGTCTTTCTGCAGGCTCCCGTCTTGCACGAAGAAGCCGCGCTCGCGCTCGGTGCCACCCGCTGGGAGATGANNGCCTCGGCCGCGCGCTCGGCGAAACCATGGCGGTCGCCATGGTGCTCTCGGCCACCGGCCTCGTCAGCTTCAGGCTGCTCACCAGCGAGAACCCCTCGACGATCGCGGCGAACATCGCACTCGCGTTTCCCGAGGCATACGGCACGAACGTGAACGTGCTCATCGCGACCGGCCTCATTCTCTTCATCGTCACCTTCCTCGTCAACGCGCTCGCCCGCTGGATCGTGAGCCGTCGCGCTGAATTCTCAGGAGCGAACTAACCCATGGCAATCACCGTTCGCCCCGTCGCCGCAGGCTCGTCGCTCGCCGGCAACCGCCTGCCCCGCAGCGCGCCCTGGCTGATCCTCGCCGCAAGCCTTGCCGCTTCGCTCGCGCTCTTCGCTCTGCTTTCTGCAGCCAACAGCAGCGAGTTCAGTCTGACCGGTGCAGTCGTCGTAGGTCTGCTGCTGCACATGGTCGTGACCACCGCACTCTCGGCGTCGATCGAGGGCAGCAGGCAGGCAAAGGATCGCTTCGTGACGAACCTGGTCACGGGCGCCTTCTTGCTCGCGATGGTGCCCCTGATCTCGGTTGCGATCACGGTCGTGTCGAACGGTGTGGCCCGCCTCGACCCGGAGTTCTTCAGCTCGTCGATGCGCAACGTCACCGGTGAGGGCGGCGGTGCATTGCACGCGATGGTGGGCACGCTGCTCATCACCCTCGCCGCCACGATCATCTCGGTGCCGCTCGGCCTGCTCACCTCGATCTACCTCGTCGAGTACGGTCGCGGGCGCCTCGCCAAGACCATCACCTTTCTCGTCGACGTGATGACGGGTATTCCCTCGATCGTCGCGGGACTCTTCGCCTACGCGGCGTTCGCCCTCGTGCTCGGCCCCGGCGTTCGCATGGGCATCATCGGCGCGGTCTCGCTCTCGGTACTCATGATTCCCGTCGTCGTGCGCTCGAGCGAAGAAATGCTGCGGCTCGTGCCGAACGAGTTGCGCGAGGCCTCATACGCCCTCGGCGTGGCGAAGTGGCTCACCGTGGTGAAGGTCGTGCTGCCCACCTCGATCGCAGGCATCACGACGGGCATCATGCTCTCGATCTCGCGCGTCATCGGCGAAACCGCCCCGCTGCTCATCACCGCCGGCTTCACCGCCTCGATGAACTACAACCTTTTCAACGATCGCATGCAGTCGCTGCCCGTGTACGTCTACACGCAGTTCGCGAACCAGGGTAACCCCGCCTTCGCTTTCCTCGAACGTGCGTGGGCCGCCGCGCTCGTGCTGATCCTCATCGTGATGGCGATGAACCTCATTGCGCGCTTCGTCGCGTACAAGTTCTCGCCGAAGACAGGCCGGTAGCGCTGCGCTCCGCGCAGCGCGATCCTCGCCTCACTCAGACCCTACCGACACCAAACGAAAGCACTCAATTGTCGAAGCGCATTGAAGTAAATGACCTCAACGTCTATTACGGCAACTTTCTCGCCGTCGAGGGCGTCGACATCAACATCGAACCACGCAGCGTGACGGCCTTCATCGGCCCCTCGGGCTGCGGCAAGTCAACATTTCTTCGCACACTGAACCGCATGCACGAGGTGATTCCCGGCGCGCGCGTCGAGGGCGAGGTGCTGCTCGACGGCGAAGACCTCTATGGCCCCGGCGTCGACCCCGTGCTCGTTCGCCGCCAGGTCGGCATGGTGTTTCAGCGCCCCAACCCGTTTCCGACCATGTCGATTCGCGAGAACGTGCTCGCGGGAGTGAAGCTGAACAACCGCAAGATCTCGAAGACCGACGCCGACGACCTCGTCGAGAAGTCGCTGCAGGGCGCAAACCTCTGGAATGAGGTCAAGGATCGCCTCGACAAGCCCGGCTCGGGGCTTTCGGGCGGCCAGCAGCAGCGTCTCTGCATCGCCCGCGCCATCGCGGTATCGCCCGAGGTGCTGCTGATGGACGAGCCCTGCTCGGCCCTCGACCCGATCTCGACCCTCGCCATCGAAGACCTGATCGACGAGCTCAAGTCTGAGTACACGATCGTCATCGTGACCCACAACATGCAGCAGGCATCGCGCGTCAGCGACCGCACCGCGTTCTTCAACATCGCTGGCACCGGCAAGCCGGGCAAGCTCATCGAATACGACGACACGAAGACGATCTTCTCGACGCCGTCGGTGAAGGCGACCGAAGATTATGTCTCGGGTCGATTCGGGTAACCGCCGGATCAGTGCTTGAGCGGGTACGTTTCGACGCTCAAGATGCCGGCGCCGGGATGCTTGCGCGAGAAGTGGAACACCGAGAAGCCCGCGGGCGGCAGCGCCGCGGCCTCGCGCAGATAGTCGCCGGGCAGGCTGCCAGTTGCGAGCGCGAGCTCTCGAGCCGCGTCGGGCAGCACGGGCCTGTGCGTGCAGATCACGGCGCTTTTGCCACGGCGCACGATCTTGCCGATGATCCTGCGCAGCTCGACGGTGTCACCCGAATCCCACGTGTCTTGGCTCAGCCCATCGCGCAGCCTGATCTTCTTGCCGAGATGGTCGGCGAGCGGCTGCACCGTGCTGTGGCAGCGCTTCGCCGTTGACGAGTAGATGCGCTTCGGTGCGAACGACTCGAGGATCGGCACGAGCGTTTCGGCCTGATCATCGCCAGCCTCGGCGAGCGGACGCAGGTGGTCGATCGGGTAGTGCTCGCTGCGATCCTCTGCCTTGGCATGACGTAACAGAATGATCGAGAACGTGTCGAGCGCATCGCGCTCTGCGAGCCTCGCGAACACCTTGAACAACTGCCGGTCGGCCTTGTAACTGAGCCGCTCGCGCACCTCTTCGAGCGGCGCCCACTCGAGCGCCGAGATCTCGCCGTTCGGGCGAAACTCAGAGGTGTGCACCGCCGACTCGACGACCTCGGCGGCCCAGTACTGCACCGTCTTCTCACGACCGTCTGGCAGCGTGTAGTCGATCGTGCCGAGGTTCGAACCGAGCGAGACGGTCAGACCTGTCTCTTCTCGGGTCTCGCGCGCCGCAGCCTGGGGCATGCTCTCGCCGCGATCGAGCTTGCCCTTCGGAAACGACACGTCCCGTTGTTTGGTGCGGTGCACGAGCAGCACCATGATTCTCTCGCCCGCGTCCGTGGTAACTCGGCGATAGCAGACGGTTCCCGCAGCCAGTACGGGCCGCTTCGAGGTCATCGGGCCGCCCGAGACCGCGCCTGCGTACGGTCGCGCATCACAAGGTCTTGCAGATCGTGCAGCGGCTCACCCTCTTCGGTCACCGTGCGTCGGCGCCACGTACCGTCGGGCAGCATGTGCCAGGAGCTCACGTCGTCGCTGAACCCGTAGGCGAAGAAACGGTCGATGCGCGCCAGGTGCTCGCGGTCGACGATACGGGCGAGCACCTCGATGCGGCGGTCGAGGTTGCGGTGCATCAGGTCGGCGCTGCCGATGTAGACCTCGCGGTCGCCCGCATTCTCGAACGCGTAGATGCGTGAGTGCTCGAGGTACCTGCCCAGCACTGAGCGCACGCGAATGTTCTCAGACAGCCCCGGCACGCCCGCCTTGATCGAGCAGATGCCCCTGATCCAGATCTCGATCGGCACGCCCGCGTTGCTGGCTCGGTAGAGCGCGTCGATGATCTGCTCGTCGACCATGCTGTTGGCCTTGAGCTTGATGCCGCTGGGGCGCCCGGCCTTCGCGTGTTCTGCCTCGCGCTCGATGCGCGTGAGCAGCCCCTGGCGCAGCCCTTCGGGTGCCACCAACAGGCGGTTGTAGTTCGTCTCGATCGCGTAGCCCGAAAGCACGTTGAAGAGCTTAGTCACATCGCGGCCAACCTCGGGCGACGAGGTGAACAGGCCGAAGTCTTCGTAGATGCGGCTTGTCTTCGGGTTGTAGTTGCCAGTGCCGATGTGGCAGTAGTGGGTGAGCTTGCCCTGCTCTTCGCGAATCACGTGAACGAGCTTGCAGTGCGTCTTGAGGCCGACCAAGCCGTACACCACGTGCACGCCCGCCTGCTCGAGCTTGCGCGCCCAGGTGATGTTGGCCTCTTCGTCGAAGCGGGCCTTGATCTCGACGAGCGCGAGCACCTGCTTGCCAGCCTCGGCGGCCTTGATGAGCGCCGCCACGATGGGGCTGTCGCCCGAGGTGCGGTACAGCGTCTGCT
>DDEV01000051.1:21957-22210 GCA_002336855.1 Leucobacter sp. UBA1945
GGGTCACCGGAATGTGCGGCGTGAACTTCAGCTCGGGCCGCTCGAGGCGCGTGAGGGCGAAGAGCCCCCCGAGGTCAAGCGGGGAGGGCAGCGTGTAGACCTGCTGCGGGTCAATGTCGAACTCGCTCACGAGCAGATCGAGCGTCGCCTTATCCATATCGTCAGAGATCTCGAGGCGAATTGGCGGGCCGAAGCGGCGGCGCAGCAGCTCTTTCTCGAGCGCCTGAATCAGGTTCTCGGTCTCGTCTTCTTC
>DDEV01000051.1:22250-22408 GCA_002336855.1 Leucobacter sp. UBA1945
AGCTGGTTCGCAATGAGTTCTTCGAGCGCGATGAAGCGAACGTCGTCGTCAGATTCGCGCTGATCCACGCGCACATAACGCGGAATCATCTGCGGTACCTTGAGCCTCGCGAACTCGGTCTTGTCGCTGCGCGGGTTGCGCACGCGAATCGAGATGTT
>DDEV01000051.1:22559-22725 GCA_002336855.1 Leucobacter sp. UBA1945
TCGGCGAGCTCGGGCTGCACCTGCTCGTTCCAACAGCGTGCGTGACGCAGTTGCAGCTCGTAGGCGGTGCGGTTGATGTCGGCCAGCACGTCGGTCGGGGCGCGGCCGATATTCGTGGGCACGGCGAGGCCGGTGACAATACGGCGCTTGAGGCCGGCGACGCGCA
>DDEV01000019.1 GCA_002336855.1 Leucobacter sp. UBA1945
GGGCTGTGCGCCGCCCATGCCGCCGCAACCGCCGGTCAGGGTGATAGTGCCGGCGAGCGAGCCCTTACCCTCGACCTCTGCGATGCGGCCCTGGCCGATGAGCTTGCGGCCTGCGGCGGCGAAGGTCTCGTAGGTGCCCNNCGGCGGTCATCTGGCCGTACATCATGAGGCCCTCGGCCTCGAGCTTGCGAAACTCTGGCCAGGTTGCCCAGTCGCCGACGAGGTTCGAGTTCGCGAGCAGCACGCGGGGCGCCCACTTGTTCGTGCGGAAGACGCCGACCGGCTTGCCCGACTGCACGAGCAGGGTTTCGTCTTCTTCGAGGTCGCGCAGGGTGTCTACGATCGCGTCGAAGGCCTCCCAGCTGCGGGCCGCGCGGCCGGTGCCGCCGTAGACCACGAGGTCGTCGGGGCGCTCGGCAACCTCGGGGTCGAGATTGTTCATGAGCATGCGAAGCGGTGCCTCGGTCTGCCAGCTCTTCGTGCTGATCTCAGTGCCGCGCGGTGCGCGAACGGGGCGTGCGCCGGGAAGTGCCATGGTGATGCCTTTCGTCTTTGGTCCGCGAGCGACTCGGTGAGCGGTTCGCGAGCGTTACCTCCATTTCACCTCGCAAAGGATCGTTACTCAACGCATGGGGCACACAGGTCGTCTGGGATTCCAGACGAAGTGAATCGGGCTGCCGCTACAGTTGTTTCGAGGCATTCGCGCACCGCGAGCGCAAGATACTAGAGAGACCAAGGAGACCCCCATGAAGGGATTCAGAGAGTTCATCATGCGCGGCAACGTTGTCGAGCTGGCCGTCGCAGTGATCATCGGCGCGGCATTCACTTCGATCGTGAATTCGCTCGTCGATGGCATCTTCAACCCGATCATCGCCGCGATCTTCAACGCGGACGAGATCAACAAGGCAGTGCTGCAGATCGGCCCCGTGTCGCTCGGCATCGGCGCGGTGCTCGGCGCCATCATCAACTTCGTACTCATCGCGGCGGTCGTGTACTTCGCCATCGTGCTGCCGATGAACAAGTTCAACGAGGCGATGTACGTGCGCAAGCACGGCCACAAGCCGGGCGAAGAAGAGGCGGCAGCAACCGAAACCGATCTGCTCACCGAGATCCGTGACCTGCTCGCGGCTCGCGAGACAGCAGCACCCGGCACCGGCGAGGCAGCACCGGGCGCGCACCGCGAATAGTCACGTTTCGCGCTTCCCCCGAGGTTCACACAAGAAGAGGATCACCCGCACAGCGTGGGTGATCCTCTTCTTTATGTCAATGATGTCGTCAGCAGTTACCTGGGTGGCAACGGCGGCCCGTCGGGAAAGTCGCTTCGCGTGAGATCCATGAAGAGCGCGTCTTCGAGGTGCCCGCCAGGCCGCACCTGGTAGTCGCGCAGCACCCCGATGCGCTTGAAGCCGAGCCGCTCATAGCTGCGAATGGCGCCTTCATTGTGAATGTTCGGGTCGAGCGTCACTCGCGTGATGCCTTCGGCGAACTCGGCTCGAATCGCGAGCGCCAACGCCTCTTCACCGATGCGTCGGCCGCGAAAGCCCGTCGCGAGAAACAGATGCATGACCGTCGTCGGATACTCGGGGTCTTCGCCCCGCAGCACGAACATGGCGCCGACGCACTGCCCCTCGACCTCGATGATGCGCGAGGACTCGTCTTCGATGAACTCACTCTGCACCCGTTCTGACGTGTAGCCCACCCACCACACGGCAACCTCGGGCTCCGAGAGGATACCTACGAGTGGGTCGCGGTCTGCGTCGGTCGCCGCTCGCAGCGTGACGAGCGGGCCGACGATGGGCGCAAGAATCGGGAGTGCCATGTGCTCAGCGTAGCGAACCGGCGCGACCCACGGCTACAGCGCTACAGCACCACGACGAAGCCGAGCACCATGCTCACCGCGGTCAGCACTGCCAGCACGATGGAGGGAGTCGCCGACTCTTTGCGGCGCGCGTGCACGACCACGGCTCCGATCATGATCACGAGCAGACACGCCGCAGCGATCGGGCTGAGGATCGGCACGATCCCGGTGAGCACCGGCAGCACGAGGCCGAGGCCACCGAGCACCTCGGCGATTCCGATGAGCTTGATCGTGGCGGGAGCGAAGTTCTCGGCCCACGCCATACCCGACGCGACGATGGCGTCTTTTTGTTTCAACGCCTTCATCGAACCGGCGGCGACGTAGGCGAGGGCGAGCAGCCCGCTGACGATCCAAAATGCAATCTGCATGTTTCTCCCTGAGGTGTGTTGCCATGACGGCGTTCCGGCCGCTCTCAGCGCGGCCCCAGAGGCATAACGGCAAACATGCGCGGCGCATTCCAGGCAACTTGCGAGCGCGCCTCCGCCGCTCACGGCGATCGTCGAAACCCCTAGGCTTGATGCATGAGCGCGAACCCGACAGGCGAGATCCGAGTGAGCGCAGTGGTCATGCGCGATGCCGAGGGCCGCGTGCTCAACGTGCGCAAGCGCGGCACCAGCACCCTAATGCTGCCGGGCGGCAAGCCCGAACCCGGCGAACGCGCCGCGCAAACGGCGATCCGCGAGATCGAAGAAGAGCTCGGAGTCGAGCTCGATCCCGCGCTGCTGCAAGATCTCGGCGTGTTCCGCGCCAAAGCTGCAAACGAAGCGGGCTTCGAGGTGGTCGCCCACGTCTTCGAGCACCCCTATGTCGAGGGCGTGCGCGTGCTCGCCGAGATCGAGCAGCTCGAGTGGGTGCACCCGTCAGAGGCGCGCGACGACATGGCCCCACTCAACACCGTGCACGTGTTTCCGGCGCTGCTTGCCGAAAGCTAAAACCGCGGTCGAACCGCGAGCAGCGAACGAGCCTCGTCTACTGAAAGTGGAGAGCGCTGTGCGATCTTCGCCAGCTTGCTCGCCCGCTCCACCAGTTCGGCATTGTCCCTCACTGGGCGTCGCGCGGCGAACGTGAGCGTGTCTTCCATCCCGACGCGAAGGTGACCACCCATCGCCAGCGCAGTGAGCGCCACGGGGAGAGTTGCGCGGCCGATTCCCGTCGCACTCCAACTGGTGACCTCCTCGGGAAACAGGTCGCACCCCGCCTGCACGATACGAGGCAAACCGGGAGCGGCACCAGGAACCCCGAGCACAAGGTCGCAGTGCACCCGCCCGCCGAATGGAAGCCCCTCTTGATCGATGAGGCGCCGCAGTGTTACTAGGTGCCCAAGCTCGAAGATCTCAAACTCGGGCACGACCCGCTTCAGCTTCGCCTCCCGATAGAGGTCGACGATGAACCCCCACGGGTTCGAGAACACGCCTTCACCAAAGTTCACCGTGCCAAGAGTGAGCGAACACGATTCAGGTTCAGCCTCGAGCACCCGCAACCGCGCATCGAAGTGATCCGTGATCGCGCCTCCGGTCGAGAGCTGCACCACCATCGTTGAGACCTCTTGCACCGCTGCAACCGTCTCGCGAATCCGCCCGAGATCCAACGTCGGCATTCCCTGCGCGTCCCGCACATGAATATGGATCATCGCTGCCCCGGCAGCCTCACAGGACTGCGCCATGGCAGCGATCTCCTCAGGACTGGCGGGTAGGTGCGGCACCTCCTGCTTTGAGATCTCCCCTCCGGTCCCGGCAACGGTGATCATCGTTCCAGTCATTTCGCTCTCCTTCGAGTTGCTTCGCAGCGCATTTTTCCGCAGGTGGTGGCGGGCTAGGCCGCCAACGCAGGTACGACGACGGTGCCACTCGCGGTCACTGCAACGATAGGCTGTGGCAAAAGTTCCGCGCGATCTGAGTCCCGGCTTCGGCGCCGTGCGATCACCCTCAGCTCGAAGTCGATGTCGCGACTGCGCGAGCCGACCCGCCCAAGCGCCCCTTCGATCTCGATAATGTCGCCCGCGTAGAGCGGCGCCTTGAATTGAACGCTCTCGTAAGCCGCAAACATTCCTTCGGCGCTGTCGTGCCTCACGCAGATTTCAGTAGCAACGTCGCTGAAGCACTCCATCGCGAATCCGCCAGAGAGCACTCCCCCGCCGTAGTGCGCGTGCGAATCCGCAATGTACTGGCGATGAACGACGGTCAAGGTCATAATCACGCTCTTTTCTGGTTCGATTGAGTGGGGTGAATCAGAGCGATTCGAAGAATCGGCGAAGCCCATCGTGCTTTCGCACGAGTTGCAGCGCCGCCTCAGCGTGTCCCGGAACATAGCCGGAACCGATGATGAGATCGAGGTCGAGCCCAAGGGCTTCCGCTCCGAGCGCAACGGTAGAAAACACCGTCGCCATGGAGAAATACACGACCGCCCCAGATGGCCGGGTGCAGACGAGCGCTGTGTGCTCCACGTTTGGCACGTTTACGCACACGAGCGTCACATCAGGAAGCTCGTCGACTGCTGACTCCGCGAGTACCCGCTCACGAGTGGTCAAGGGGTCGGTCGCGTCGGCGACGACGACGCTGTCGGCGATGCCATGAGCAAGCAACCGCTGCCGTTCGCCCTCGGTGGGAACGACGACAGTCACACCGATGCCGAGGTCGCGCGCCGATACAGCGCTCAAGGACGCGCTCTTCCCGCCCCCAAGAATGAGCAACCGCCCGGGCACCCGGCCATCGATTGCTGGCCGCCTGAGCACCCGAAGCGCGAGCGCAGGTGCTCCGCACACGTCGAGCACGGACATGGTGATGGACTCGGGAAGATCGTCAGGGATCTTCGCGAAGATCGCTCCCTCAGTGAGCACCGCCTCGCCCACCACGGGAACCACCGGGGTCTTTCCGTCCCAATCACTCGAGATGGATTCGAGGCGCAGTGGCGTGGCCGTCAGCGAGACCAGAGTGACAATCCGATCGCCAATCGCAGCCCCCCGGAAATCCGCACCCGCCTGCACGACTTCACCGATGAGAACACCGCCAGAACCGGTCACCGGGTTCTGCATTTTTCCACGCGCGGCAACGATATCAAGAATCTGCCGACCCATCTCCTTCGCCGAGCCCTCGCTGAACTGCTGGATCTGGTTGAAGCTCGCCGAGTCGAGGTTGAGGCGCTCGACGCGAACCAGCGCCTCGGTGTTGCGGATTGGCGATACGGCATCGAGCCTCGCAGCAGACTGCGGCAGCGCCCCCACGACCTCAAGAACCCGGTTCGTGCCGAATACAGTGCTGCTCATGCTGCAGCCTTCGAGTCCAAACCGAGCAGCCTCAGAGCAAGATCTTGGTGCAGTTTGACTACCTCTTGCACCGAGAGGCGCCCCTCCGGCTGAAACCAGTGCACGACGCCCGTGCACATCTCGAGCAGCGCATGGGAGGTGATCGACAGGTCTTCGAAGGTGAAGGCTCGCTCATTCTGTCCCTGCACAAGGGCACTGCGCCACAGCGCCTCATAGGTATCACGCAGCTCGATCACGTCCCGTTGTGCCGCCTCCGGAAGCGAGCGAAGCTCACGATCGCTTACCTGGCAAAGCTCGCGCTCGGTAGCGTGAATCGTCACGTGCACGTCCACGAGCGCGCGCAGTTTGTCACGCGCGCTCCGTCGACCCTGCAGCGCACGAGAAGCCTCGGCGAACAGCGTCGAAAGATTCTCGCGCAACAAGTCATGCAGCAGATCGTCCTTCGATGAGATGTAGTGATAGACGGTGGCAATCGACACCCCAGCCTCCTGCGCGATGAGACGCATGCCGGTGGCGTTGAATCCGAGCCGACTGAACAGTTCGAGTGAAGTTCGCCGAACCAGTTCGCGTGTGGTGTCAACCTCTGCTGCGGGTGCAGCGGAAGCGGCGGTAGCGATTGCTTCGGTCATGACGTCCTTTCAAAACTATCGAACGGTCGATCGATAGTGGTCAGCGTACTGAGCACCATTTCCCCTGTCAAGTCAAAATGATTCTGCGGAATTGCAGAGAAACTCAGCCAAAACTTTTCCCTTGACGCTAGAACGATCGTTCGATATATCTTGATGGTAACCGGTGCACAACAGCGTGCTCCGGAGCGCAATGAAAGCGGGGCTCATGCTCATGAGAAAACACAAAGTAGGTGCAATCGCATTGCTGGCTGCTGCTGCACTCACGCTGAGTGCTTGCACGACGGTGCCCGAGTCGAGCGAGGCAGAGACGCCAAGCGCCGACGTGGTAGCCACAATCGATTCGTCTGCGTTGGTCCGGGCGGGCCACCTGACGACCTGCATGGATATGCCGTATCAGCCGTTCCAGTACTTCGACGAGAATGGCGATCCGACGGGCGTCGATATCGATCTTGTAACCGAAGTCGCCGCGCGGCTCGGGCTCAAACCGAATTTTCAGAACTCGGTCTTCGACACAATCATCGCAGCCGTGAACTCCGGCAAGTGCGACATGCTCTGGGCCGACCAGTACGTTACGCCCGAAAGGGTCGAGCAGCTCGACATGGTCGCCTATTGGCGGGCAGCGGAGGTCGTGGTGGTCGCCAATGACAACCCCAAGAACATCTCCAGCAAAGACGAGCTGTGCGGGCTCAAGGCTGCCGGGCAGAAGGGCGGCGCTGATGTCGCCGCCCTCGAAGAGATGAGCGCTGCCTGTGTAGCGAACGGCGACCCGGCGATCGAAATCTTGCAGTTCCCTCGAAGCCCCGACGCTTACCAGGCACTCATATCTGGGGCCGCCGATGCTTGGGTCACCGAGCAAGTCGCCGCCCTACTGCTCATGCAGGAGAAGGGTTCGCCCATCAAGATCGCAGACACGTTCTTCATCGGCGGTGACGACGGAGGCAAGACAGCGTTCTCGTTCCGCAAGGGCGACACCACGGTCTCCGATCCGGTGATGGCTGCCGTGCAATCGATGGTTGACGACGGAACTTGGGCCAGCATCTGGGAGAAATGGGGGCTCACCGACGCCATGATCGATCCGCCGGAGATGATCTCCTGAGTTACTCGGTCGGTCGGGTGATGCATCGCTCGACCGACCGAACCCCCACCGTTCATTCTGCAGAGAGTCGACAATGCCATCACACATCCATCTGGCCACTGTGTATCCCTTCGACGCAGACGCGTTCTGGGGATTCCTCTTCCACCCCTCGCCGTTGATTCTGAACGGCCTAGTGCTGACCGTTGTCATCGCGGTGATCTCACAGGCGCTCGGGTCCCTCCTGGGGTTCTTCGCCGCGACGGGACGAAAGTCTGATCACTCCGTGGTCAGAGGGGTTGCGTCTTTTTACGTCTGGCTATTCCGCGGAACGCCGTTCCTTGTGCAAGTCTCGATCATCTACTTCGCGGGGTTTCCATTCTTCGGTCTCTCGATCTTCGGCGGCTATCGCTGGGACGACATCTCGGTTCTCGGCTTTCTGATCGCAGGCCGAGTTCTCGCAGGTATTTTCGCCCTCTCGCTGAACGAGGGAGCCTACATGGCCGAGATTGTGAGGTCTGGTCTTGAGGCCGTCGACAAGGGTCAGCGCGAGGCAGCACAGGCAATCGGCATGCGCAAGAAGCAGGTCATGAACCGGATCATCCTTCCACAAGCGATGCGGACGATCATTCCTCCCCTCGGCAATCAATTCAACAACATGCTGAAAAACACTTCGCTCCTCTCTGTGATCAGCGTTGTCGAGTTGTACACCGCGGCGCAGATCATTCAGGGGCAGACGTTTCAGCCGTTTGAAGTGTTCGGTGCGGTTGCGATCTATTACCTCGCACTGACCACCATCTGGAACCTCGTGCAGATGATGATCGAGAAGCGCCTCAACCGAGGTTGGGGCGGCGGAGTCGTCACCACGCAGACTGGCATCATTTCGACCCTGACCGGCTCGATCCAGAAGGTAGGTATCTCACGTGGAAAGTAGTGCGATGCAGCCGCTCATCGAAGTACGCGGAATACACAAACGCTTCGGCGAGAAGCCCGTACTCACTGGCATCGATTTTCAAGTACAACGCGGCGAGGTCGTCTGCGTGATCGGCCCGTCGGGGTCTGGCAAAACGACGCTGCTTCGCTGCATGAACTTCCTCGAGGTTCCTAACGAAGGCACCGTCTGGCTCGACGGCGAACTCATCGGCCTGCAGCAGGACGACGCGCGGCGCAAACTACTCTCGGACGCGGCGATCTCAAAGCAGCGTTCGAAGTTCGGCATGCTCTTTCAGCGGTTCAACCTCTTCAACCATAAAACCGCACTCGAGAACGTCTCAGAGGGTCAGGTGCAGGTGCACAGGATCAGCCGAGCTGAGGCCGACGAGGCCTCACGCAAGCTGTTGCAACGCGTCGGCCTCGGCGAGCGCATGAACCACTACCCGGCGCAGCTCTCAGGCGGCCAACAACAGCGAGTGGCGATCGCGCGCACCCTCGCCATGCAACCCGTAGCGATACTTTTCGACGAGCCGACAAGTGCGCTCGACCCCGAAATGGTCGGCGAAGTACTCGACGTCATGAAGGAACTTGCAGAGGCTGGCATGACGATGGTCATCGCAACACACGAGATGGGTTTCGCGAGAGAGGTCGCCGACAGGGTCGTCATGATGGACAACGGTGTGATCGTCGAAGAGGCACCACCTTCCGAGTTCTTCGGCAACCCGCAACACGAGCGCACGAAACGCTTTCTCGCGAAGGTGCTCTGAAATCGTGGCTACCGGAGTCGTGATGACGGTCACAGGGTCAGTTTCAGCCTCGAGCCTCGGGATGGTACTGCCACACGAACATCTGTTCGCGGATACGCTTCGTGAGTACCGCAGCACGGGACTGCTCGACGACGAGAACATTGCGAGCAACGCGCTGCACGGTTATCGAGAGGCCGGCGGTGGCACGATCATCGATGTGACATCGAATGAGCTCGGTCGCAGACCCGAGGCTCTACGGAGGCTCAGCGAACTCACTGGGGTGCACATCGTGATGGGCTGCGGCCATTATCGCGATCCCTACCTCGACCGCAAGTTCTTTGACGAGCACCGGAGCATAGATATCGCTGACCGTATCATCGGCGAGATCGGCGAGGGCTTTGGTGACACCGGAGTTCGACCGGGGGTTATCGGAGAGATCGGGGCGGATCGATCGGTGATCTCTGCGGCAGAAGAGCGATCGCTGCGTGCCGCGGGCATCGCTCAACGCGAGACTGGCCTCGCAATAAGTCTGCACGCCGCAAGGTCTACAGTCGGCCGGGACATGCTCGAGGTGCTCGACTCAGAGGGGGTTCCGAGAGACCGGGTGATCCTCGGACACCTCGATACCGTCCGAGACAGTGAGTTTATTCTTGAGGCCGCCCGAAGCGGAGTGATGCTGGAATTCGACGGCTTCATCTCAACGAACGAGTACGAGACCACCCGAGATATCGGTTCTGTGGTCGCACTCATCGAAGCCGGATACGAACACCAGATCCTGATCTCGCATGATGCGTTTCTCACCTCGCACTACCCGGAGTTCGGCGGACCAGGACTCACGAGAATCCTCGAAGACATCGTGCCCAGGCTCCGTGAGGCCGGGGTATCGAGCACGCAGCTCGACCTGATTCTGCGCACCAACCCGCAGCGAGTGCTGGCGCTTACATAAAGCAGTGGGGACCGGCACGGCTCATGGCAGACCGGCCCCCGCCGGATATGCTCGCTTGTCTATTCGTTCTTCTCGGTAGCCGGATCTCCCAGCGCGAGCAGCACCGCAAAGCCCGCCCAGAGAATCGCGAGCGGCATCGCGGTGTCTTTGCCGTTCCACGTGCTCGACTGCCACATCGCGAACCACTCGCTGCCGATCACGATGAAACCGATGAACCAGATCAGAAAGCCCACGCCGTACGCGCCGTAACCCCAGCTCTTGGCCCGGTTGAAGGTCGCGGCGTCGGCGTCGCGACGCAGGAAGAGCTTGATGCCTCCGATCAGGCCGAGCGCGGCGAACACCGCCTCGGCGAGAATGATGCCGATGTAACCGACCGTCCACATCCACGGAATCGTGATGGCCCGCCACATGAGCGCGTTGCCCTCGAAAGTGGTGTCCATCGAGAGCACGTGCTTCACGAATTGATAGTTGGAGTCGTAGTCCATGAGGTTGCCCATGAGCACGAAAAGGCCGTACAGGCCGGCAGAGAACAGCGTGAACGCCTGAAGCAGGCGCAGCGGATGTTTCATTTCTTCACCTTTCGCGAGAACACGAGATCGAGTCGCGGCTCGGTGTGGGTGTCGAGCGGGATCGCTTGCACGAACTCCCAACCGGCTGCTGCCCGCTCGCGAATCACCTCACGATGATCCTTTTCGAGCGCCGCGCCCTCGCGACGCCGCTTCACCGCAATGCTGACGAATGTGTACTCACGCATTGGCGCACCTCCTCGTGTGCTCCCAGCCTGGCCTACCCGCACCGCAGAGTCAATGGCGGGGGTGGTTCACTCCGATCGGGGCCCGCCCGCACGGCTCAGGATAGTCTGCGAGAGACGGCCGAGAAACCCGCCATCACCGCGAGCAGGCCGGCGAGCAGCGGGCACACCACGGCGCAGAACGCGAGGATCGTGCCAGTCGCAAAATCGTTCGACCCGAAGCGCCCGAGGCCTACCGATCCCCCGCCGAAGCTATCTGAGGCGAGCAGGAACTCGCCCTCATACCAGCCAGTCGCGTCTCGACACTGCACCGAGTATTTGCCGTCGTGCGCAGCCTCGAAGGCACGAAGCTGCGCGAAGCCCGGCCGCGAGGTGTACCACCAGATCGTGTCGTCCCAGTTGAGCGCGGGCGCGCGCCGCGTCGCGACCTCGACGCCTTGCGGGCCCGTAACTTCGCACTCGAGCACTTCGAGGTCGGCTGCCACGCTGTTCGACCAGATGCCGACCCGCTCCCCCGCGGCAAGCGTCGCCTCTACGGGAGATCCGATCGGGTGCGGTCGCGCATCGCGCACCGACGCGTTCGTAGGAAGCGCCCACAGCCCCCAAACGCCCGCCCCTGCGAGCGCAATAATGAGCGTCAACACGAGCAGGCGACGTGGGCTGGCCATGCGTCGCCGCTGGGTGGGCCGCGTCTTGGTCATTTCGCCAGCCTACCGATCGGCTTCCTCGAGGCGTGCGACAACCTGCCATGCCCTAGATTGAGCACATGGCAGAGAGCAAGCAGCAGCACGGCGTCGAGAGCACGCACGCAGACGTCATCGTGGTCGGCGCGGGGGTCTCGGGCCTCACCGCCGCGAAGCTGCTGTGCGACGCGGGCCAGCGCGTGATTGTGCTCGAAGCGCGTGGTCGCATCGGCGGTCGCACGCACACCGAGCGCGCCGATGGCTGGGTCTCCGACATGGGCGCCTCTTGGATTCACGGCGTCGACGACGGCCCGGCGTTCGACGCGGTGCAGGCTCTCGGCATGCGCACGGCCGAGTTCACGGTCGGCAGTTTTCAGGTCGACAGCCGACCCATCGCCTATTTTGGGCCCGATGGCACTCCTCTCGCCGACGCAGCCACGGCCGCCTTCGCCGCCGACATTCGTGAGTTTGACGAGGCGCTTTCGAGCACCGTTGCGGCGAGCGCACCGGGCACCTCCTATGGTGAGGCCGTCGAGCGTACCCTTGCAGCGTTTGCATGGGGCGAGGATCGCGGCCAGCGCGTGCGAGAGTTCATGCGTCACCGCAGCGAAGAGCAGTACGGGGCTTGGATCAATGACCTCGATGCGCACGGGCTCGATGACGATGCGACGAACGGCGACGAGGTCGTGTTTCCCGATGGCTTCGATCGCCTTGCGGCGGGGCTTGCCGAGGGGCTCGACATACGGCTGGGGCACGAGGTTCGCCGGGTGCGGTGGACGAGCGGAGAGGGCGTGCACCTCGACACCGACCTCGGCACGTTCTCGGCGGCGCAGGCTGTGGTGACGGCGCCGGTTGGGGTGCTGCAGTCTGACGCGATGAGCTTTGAGCCCGCCCTGCCCGACCCCATTGCCCACGCGCTCGCCGGGTTTCGCATGAACGCGTTTGAGAAAGTGTTTCTGCGGTTCGAGCATCGGTTCTGGCAGGAGGGCGTGTACGCGCTGCGACGCCAGGGCGAGGCCGCCGCGTGGTGGCACAGCTGGTACGACCTCACCTCGTTGCACGGGCAGCCGACGCTGCTCACTTTTGCGGCCGGACCGTGCGCGACCGCCACACGCGAATGGAGTGATGAGGCGATCGTCGAGTCGGTGCTCACGTCGTTGCGCGAGATCTACGGTGACTCCGTGCCGACCCCCGAGGCCTCACGTATCACTCGATGGCAGGATGACCCGTACGCTCGGGGGTCGTACGCGTACATGACCCCCGGCTCGCTGACGTCGGACCACGACCTGCTCGCGACGCCCATCGGCGACGTACTGCACCTCGCCGGCGAGGCAACCTGGACGGACGACCCGGCAACGGTCACCGCGGCGCTCTGCTCTGGGCATCGCGCCGCCGAGCGCGTGCTGGGTCGTGCGATACCGATTGATCGAATCTACGGGACTCGATAGATTTCCGGGCCACAGGGCGACGCCCGTGGCAGCGCCTCGGGTTCCGGGCTATGGTGAGGAGCCAGTGCGGATTCCGCCGCGTCGAGACCCGTGGGGAGGCCGACGCGAGTTCGAGAAGAGGGATTGTCATGCTGCGGTCTGGCCGGGAGCGCGCGAAGCGCATTGCGATCTGGATAGGTGCGGTCACGGTGATCGCGGTCATCCTTTGGCTGGATGTGATGACCGGGTTGTGGAACGAGCTGGTTATCCTCTCAGGGCTAGCGGCAGGACTCGTTACCTTTCTGCTCACAGTGCTCGTGCTCGACAAGCTCATCGCACGGTCTACGGCACGCAGATGGTCACCCGTGAACCGGCTTGCGTTGACAGAGTTTCTGTACTCGATCGCCGACGACGAACGCAGTGAGATCTCGCGCGGCGAGATCGTGCCGCGCACGCTTCCCCACATCGATGCCGACACGATCGACCTCAAGGCGGACCTGCACGCTCTCCGCGAGCAGGTGGTGCGCGAGCGAGCGCTGCTGTCGGAGGCGCTCGGCACCTGGGCTCAGTTTCTTGCCTCAAGTGGTGACAATGATCAGGTGATGCGTGAGATCGCCGAGGTCGCGTTGCAGCTGCACCGGGTGCGCGACGTGACTCTCGAAGTCGAGGACGAGAAGAGCAGCGCCTCGCTTGCCGAACTCGCGAAGCAGACGCAGCGCTGCAACGAATCGATGGCCAGGCTCGAGGGAGAGCTGCGGGCGCGGATCCGCGGGGAGGAACAGATTGCGCACGGTGTGCGCTGACCCGCTCCACCCGGGGCCCGAGCGGTCACCCTAGCCGATGAGGCTCGGCTGCAGGTCACGCATCGTGCGCGAGCGCATCATGCGCCGCACCCCGATCGAGGTGAGCACGAGCGCCGCGAGCAGCACACACACGAGCACGATGGCGTCGCTGCCCGCCTTCGAGAGATCTCCGCCGTACATCAGCTGGCGCAGGCCATCGACCGCGAACGACATCGGCATGAAATGGTGCAAACTCGTGAGAGGTTCTGGCAGCGTCTGCCACGGGAAGGTGCCACCCGCGACGACGAGTTGCAGCACCATCAGAATGAGGCCAAGAAACTGGCCCACGCTTCCGAGCCACACGTTGAGCGCGAGAATGATCGCCGCGAACGTCATTGAGGCGAGCAGCATCATTCCGTAGGCGCCCCACGGCTGGGCCACCTTGAAGCCGAGCGTGCCCGCGACGATGCCGAACAGCGCGAGCATCTGCACCGCACCGAGCAGGGTCGGCGTCAGCCAGCCAGCGAGCGCGACCTTCACCGGGGTGCGCATCGCCGTCATGGCGCGGGCCGACACCGGCTTCAGGATGAGGAAGAGCGCGTACATGCCGATCCATGCGGCGAGGCTCACGAAGAACGGGGCAAGGCCCGCGCCATACGTGCCCGCCGAGGTGACCGCGGAAGTCTCGACCTGCACGGGGTCGGCGATGTTCGAGGCCTGCTTCGACCGAAGCTCGGCGCTGAAATTCGGAATGCTCTCGACGCCGCTCGCGAGCCCGCTCGCAAGTTCGCCGACTCCCGAGGCAAGCTGGCCCGCACCGTCTGTCGCCGAGGCGATCCCCGCGGCGAGCTGCGGGGTGGCGTTCGCGAGCTGTCGCATGCCGCTCGCTACCTCGTTAGAGCCCGCCTCGAGCTGATTCAGCTGGCCCTGTGCGCCCTGCGCCCGGTCGTTCACGTCGCGCACCGATGCGGCGACCCGATCGTAGGCGGCGAGGATCTGCTCAGTGGTCGCGGGGTCGGTGCCCGCCGCCGCGAGCCGATCGGCGATGGCCTGTCGCTCGATGTCGAGTCTGCCGGTGATGCTGGCACTCGCGCTCGCCACGTCGCGGCCGATTTGCGCGATTCGGGCATCAGCGGCGGCAACCTGTTCGGCGCCCGCGGCGAGCCTCGCCGTCTGATCAGGCAGCGCCGCGGTGCCGTCGCGCAGCTGACCGAGGCCCTGGTGCAACGTCGTCGCTCCCGTTGCCGCTTGCGCGGCACCATCGCTCGCCTTGACCAGCGAGACGCGTATTTCGGCCACGCCGTCGAGCATGTGCTGCGCGGACTCACGGTTGACCTGCTGCACGATCTGCGCCTGGATCCTCTTCGTCGCTTGATCACCGATCGTCGACGCAAGGTAACTGTTCGCGTCGTTCGTTCGCAGCACGACGGAAGCCTGGTGCGGGCTCTCGCCCTGCGACGACTCGAGCGAAGCCGTGAAGTCGGCGGGAAACGTGACGGAGAAGTCGAACTCGCCGCCCTCGACGCCCGCTTCTGCCTCGGCGGCGCTCACGCGCTTCCAGGCGAAACTGCCGTCTTCGATCAGCGACTCGGCCACCTGCTCGCCGAGATTGCGCGGGGAGGATTCGCTCGTCGAGCCGGTGTCGTCTACGACTAGAGCCACCGGAATCTGGTTGAGCCTCGCGTACGGGTCTTGATTCGCCCAGAGGTAGAGACCGCCATAGAGCAGGGGCACGCACATGAGCGCGACCAGAGCAATTCGAGCCATGCCGGTGGCCCATAGCCTCGCGAACTCGGAGCGCACCATCTGAAAGATTTTCATTGCGCCGCTCCCTCTTGCGCCGTTCCCTCTTGCGTCGCGGTGTCGATGAGCGCGGCCGAAGCGAAGCCCGCGATCGCGAGCACCGCGACATCGCGCTCGGCGAGGTCGGTAGCGATTCGCCACCAGTCGAGCGGGTCACCACCGTGACGATCGGGCGATACGAGGATGAGCCCGTCGACGCCATCTCGCAGTAGCGCGAGCTCGGTGAGGGCGCGAATGCGCACCGCGGGCGCCAGCTGCCCCATGGGCACCCGCTCGTGCTCGCGCATACCGTGGTCGTCGAGCCAGCTTCGCACAGCCCACGGTGCGGGCATGCGCCCCGCAAACATGAGCTCTTCTGCGACAACCTCGCCGAAACGCACGTCAGCGTGAGGTTCGCTGACGTCGAGAGCGTCGACTATTGCGAGCCGCTTGCGAAGCTCTCGGCGGCTGGCGTTGCCGTCAATAGTGACCGAACCGGTCGTGGGTTTCATGCGCCCCGAGACGATGAGCGAGAGCACCGTGGGGCGCTGTTCGGTCTCCATCGCCGCGAGCGTCGCCTGAGCCGAGTGCACTTCGAGCGAGGTCTCGGGCAGCGCAGAGCCGCCCGCACCCTTGCTCACATTGCTTGCGATGACTCGCATGTTGCCTACCCTCGCCGTGCTTGACGCTATGCGCGCAGAATCTTCTCCATCGGGCGACCTTTCGCGAGTTCGTCAATGAGTTTGTCGAGGTAGCGAATCTCGCGCATCAGGGGGTCTTCGATTTCTTCGATGCGCACCCCGCAGATGATTCCTTTGATCTGCGAACGCGCCTCGTTCAGCTTCGGCGCCTCACCAAAGAACTGTCTGAGATCTACGGGGTTGCCCTTTTCGATCAGCTCGTCGAGCTGCGCCTGCGTGTAGCCAGTCAGCCAGCAAATGATCTGGTCGACTTCTTCTTTGGTGCGACCCTTGCGCTCAGCCTTGTGGGTGTAGTTCGGGTACAGAACAGAGAAGGCGAGCTTGTAAATGCGGTGTTCGGCCATGCGTTTTAGCATACGAGGATCCACAGGCATCTGCCGTGTTTCTGGCTCATCCCAATCGAGGGTGTAGGAGTTGGGGTCTGTAGCCGCCGGTCTCGAGCAGGCTTCGGGCGATGTAGTTGGTCAAGTTGCGGAACCCGAGTGCGGAGCCGCGCAGGTGTTCGAGCAGTCCGTTGAGCGCCTCGGTCGGCCCGTTGCCGGTCCTCGTGGCGATAGGCGGCGATCATGCGCTGGTAGACACCCCGGGCCGCCTCGACCTCGACGTGAGCGTCACCGGCCAGGCGCACGACGTGGAAGGGATCCATCACCGTGACCGCGTCCGGAACCTCCTCCGCAGCGGCGGTCTTGAACGCCGCCTTCGACCGACCCTCGACCATGTCCAGCAGCCTTGCTGGGCCGGCGCCATCGCGGTCCAGGGTGAGGTCGATGATCACGGTGACGTGCTTGTCTCCACGCCTGGTGTGGCGCTAGACGTGCTCATCGACGCCAATGACCTTCACGCCCTCAAACCGCGTGGGGTCGTTGATCAGCAGCCGCTTGCCTTCAGCCAGGACCGCGTTGTTGGCGGTGTCCCAGCAGCACCTTCGCTGCCGCACCGTCGGCACCACCGATCTGGTTCCACCACGCGGCACGCGAGCACCGCACGATCCGGTTCAAGTCGTTGTCCGGTCACGCTCAGGCCGAGGCCGTCGAGTCGAGCGAAGGCGGTCAGGTCAGGGCGGCCGAAGCCGGCCGGCGGGGTAGCGTCGGACACGTAGAGGTCTTTCGGATGGATGTCGTAAGAACCTGCGTCGTCGGGACACCTCGACGTCTATCTGCGGACCGACGCGCCCGGCCGGCATACACCGTCATCTTGAGAAGACCGCTGAAACGTCTTCGACGACGACGAGACCGGCGAACAGGCCCTGGGCTGCGGAAACGCAGGGCAGGGGCTGTTCGGTTCTGGTGGTCGCGCGATGCGCTGGCCTCACGGCTCTGCCTGACACCGGCGTCACTCTCTTCTGCGACGGACCCCTCGCCGGCTGAGCGCTCGCGGACGGCATCCTGTCAGTTGTGCCGCTAGGCCTCGCACCGCTCGGCAACGCAGCATGGCGTTGCGTTGCCACCTGGCGACGGCTCGGCGGGGCGCGATCGTCTCGTGCGTTGGCGGACTACGGGAGCTTGGAGGCGAGGACGTCGGCCGCCAGGATCTCGGGTGCTGCACCGAGGAGGTGCTGGTTGGCCATCAGGGCTGCGACGATGGCGCCGTTGGCGTGGGCGTCGCGAGCGGCCTCGTCGGGGAATGCATCGAAGATCCAGAAGGTGTCGGCGTGGGTCCTGACCGCGAACCAGACAATCGTTCCTACTTCTTCGTTGGCGAG
>DDEV01000005.1 GCA_002336855.1 Leucobacter sp. UBA1945
GACGGCATCGCCCGCGTCTACGGCCTCGACAAGGTGCAGGCTGGCGAGATGGTGGAGTTCCCGGACGGCACCAAAGGGATGGCGCTGAACCTGGAAGAAGACAACGTCGGCGTCGTGCTGTTCGGCGACGACCGCAACATCCGCGAGGGTGACACCGTCAAGCGGACCGGCGCTATCGGCGACGCGCCAGTCGGCAAGGGCTTGCTTGGCCGCGTCCTCAACGCCGTTGGCGAAGCGATCGATGGCAAGGGCCCAATTGATTCATCGGAGCGACGAATCGTTGACGTCAAGGCGCCCGGCATTATCCCGCGCCGCTCGGTGCACGAGCCGATGCAGACCGGCATCAAGGCAATCGACGCGATGATCCCCGTCGGCCGTGGCCAGCGCCAGCTGATCATTGGTGACCGCCAGACCGGCAAGACCGCAATCGCGATCGACACCATCATCAACCAGAAGGCCAACTGGGAGTCGGGCGACATCAACAAGCAGGTGCGCTGCATCTACGTCGCTATCGGCCAGAAGGGCTCGACCATCGCTTCGGTGAAGGGCGCGCTCGAAGAGGCTGGCGCGATGGAGTACACCACCATCGTTGCTTCGCCCGCATCTGATCCCGCTGGCTTCAAGTACCTCGCACCGTACACCGGCTCGGCTATCGGCCAGCACTGGATGTACAACAGCAAGCACGTACTCATCATTTTCGATGATCTCTCGAAGCAGGCTGAGGCCTACCGTGCCGTTTCGCTGCTGCTTCGCCGCCCGCCGGGGCGCGAGGCTTACCCGGGCGACGTCTTCTACTTGCACTCGCGCCTCCTGGAGCGTTGCGCAAAGCTGAGCGATGAGCTCGGCGCGGGTTCGATGACCGGTCTGCCGATCATCGAGACCAAGGCAAACGACGTTTCTGCATACATTCCAACCAACGTAATTTCGATTANNTCGATCACCGACGGTCAGATCTTCTTGCAGTCAGACCTCTTCAACGCGAACCAGCGCCCCGCCGTTGACGTGGGCATCTCGGTGTCGCGCGTGGGTGGCGACGCTCAGGTGAAGTCGATCAAGAAGGTCTCGGGTACCTTGAAGCTCGAGCTCGCACAGTACCGCTCGCTCGAGGCATTCGCGATGTTCGCGTCTGACCTCGACGCAGCAAGCCGCAAGCAGCTCGAGCGCGGTGCACGCCTCACCGAGCTGCTGAAGCAGCCGCAGTACACGCCGTACGCAGTTGAGGATCAGACCGTTTCGATCTGGGCCGGCACCAACGGCCACCTCGATGACGTGCCTGTCGAAGACATTCTGCGCTTCGAGCGCGAGTACCTCGACTACCTCGCGAACAACACCGAGGCGCTCACCACCCTGCGTGAGACCAACGTGCTTGACGACGAGACCGTCCGGGCTCTCGAGAAGAGCATCGCTGACTTCAAGCTGGTGTTCCGCACCTCTTCGGGTCAGTCGCTCGCCGAGCAGTTCGAAGCTCTCGACGAGGCCGAGATTCAGCAGGAGCAGCTGGTAGTCAAGAAGTAGTGGGGCAGGGGAGCCCCTCAGGGGCTCCCCGATCCTCGTACTTCACCAGCCAGCTAGCTCAACCGATACAGGAGAGACATGGGAGCGCAACTTCGGGTCTACCGGCAGAAAATTCGTTCTGCCCAGACGACCAAGAAGATCACCCGTGCGATGGAGCTGATCGCAGCGTCTCGCATTCAGAAGGCGAAGGCACGCGTCGAGGCATCGACCCCCTACGCGAATGCGATCACCCGCGCAGTTTCGGCCGTCGCCGTTCACTCGAAGACCGACCACCCGCTGCTCACCGAGGCCGACAAGGTCGAGCGCGCAGCGATTGTGATCTTCACCTCGGACCGCGGTCTCGCAGGTGCCTTCAACTCGCAGGTGCTGCGTGAGGCTGAAGAGCTGACCTCGCTGCTGCGCAGTGAGGGCAAGGAGATCTCGTACTACCTCATCGGCCGCAAGGCGCAGGGGTACTTCTCGTTCCGTCGTCGCGCCTCGGAGCGCACCTGGATGGGTGACACCGAGAACCCGACGTTCGAGACCGCCAAGGAGGTCAGTGACGCGCTGATCGAGTCCTTCGTGCGGCCCGTCGCAGAGGGCGGCGTGCAAGAGATTCATCTCGTGTACAACCGCCTCGTCAGCATGGTGAGCCAGGTGCCGCAGGTGACCCGCCTGCTGCCGCTGCAGATCGTCGAAGGCGTTGCCGACGCGAACGAGCAGGCTCAGCCGCTGTATGAGTTCGAGCCCGAGGCAGAGGTTGTTCTCGACAAACTGCTGCCCGACTACATCGAATCGCGCATCTTCAACGCGATGCTGCAGTCGGCTGCCGCAAAGCACGCCGCAACGCAGAAGGCGATGAAGTCGGCGAGCGATAACGCAGATACCCTCATCCGCGACTACACCCGCCTCGCGAACAACGCGCGCCAGGCCGAGATCACCCAGCAGATTTCCGAGATTGTGGGCGGCGCCGACGCGCTGGCCGGCTAATCCCAGTACGAAGAGAGAGAAACATGACCGAAACCGCAGAGGTCACCAAGACGGTTGGGCGCATCGCCCGCGTCACCGGCCCCGTCGTCGACATCGAGTTCCCGCACGACGCGATTCCCGCTGTGTACAACGCACTCGAGACCACCGTCGACTTCGGCGAGGGCACCGAGAGCTTCACCCTGGTGCTTGAGGTTGCTCAGCACCTCGGCGACAACCTCGTTCGCGCCATCGCTCTGAAGCCCACCGATGGTCTGGTGCGTGGCCAGGAAGTCACCGACACCGGCAGCCCCATCACCGTTCCCGTTGGTGACGTCACCAAGGGCAAGGTCTTCGATGTGACCGGCAACGTGCTCAACCTGCCCGACGGCGAGACCTTCGAGGCAACCGAGCGTTGGAGCATCCACCGCACGCCCCCGGCCTTCGACCAGCTCGAGTCGAAGACTCAGCTCTTCGAGACCGGCATCAAGTCGATCGACCTTCTGACCCCCTACGTGCAGGGCGGCAAGATCGGTCTCTTCGGTGGTGCAGGCGTGGGCAAGACCGTGCTCATCCAGGAGATGATC
>DDEV01000017.1 GCA_002336855.1 Leucobacter sp. UBA1945
GGCGTCGGCAACTTCCACGCGTGCATGACCGGGCTGCGGGCCGTCGACGGCCCGGCCCTCGTCGACGTGCGTCTGGCCGGCGGCCGCCCGGTGCTCGGCATCTGCGTCGGGGAACAGGTGATGTTCGACCGCGGCGTAGAGCACGGCGTCGAGAGCGAGGGTCTCGGCCACTGGCCGGGCACCGTGCGCCAGCTGCAGGCAGACCGCCTGCCGCACATGGGCTGGAATACGGTCGAAGCACCCGCCGGCTCGAAGCTGTTCGCAGGCATCGAGCACGAGCGCTTCTACTTCGTGCACAGCTACGCCGCGACCGAGTGGAGCATCGAGGGGCGCACGGCCTCCACCGTGCCACTCGTGACCTGGGCAGAGCACGGCGAACGCTTCATCGCTGCCGTCGAGAACGGCCCACTCACTGCCACACAGTTTCACCCGGAAAAGTCTGGCGAGGCAGGCATTCACCTGCTGCGCAACTGGGTCGAGTCGCTGTAAGCAGCGATCCTCGCCCGCAACAAAATTCACCGATTCTACGTCTTAAGGAACCACAACCGATGACCGAACTCAGCTCACAGCCCAGGCTCGAATTGCTGCCCGCCGTTGATGTCGCAGACGGCAAGGCCGTGCGCCTCACGCAGGGCGAGGCCGGCACCGAGACCAGCTACGGTAGTCCGGTCGATGCCGCACTCGATTGGATCGAGCAGGGGGCCGAGTGGATTCACCTCGTCGACCTCGATGCCGCTTTTGGTCGAGGCAGCAACGCGGCATTGCTGCGCAAGGTCATCAAGCAGTCGAAGCGCGTCAAGATCGAGCTGTCCGGTGGCATTCGTGACGACGCCAGCCTCGAGGCGGCTCTCGAGCTCGGTGCCACCCGCGTCAACCTCGGCACCGCGGCCCTCGAGAACCCCGAGTGGACTCGCGCCGTCATCGCGCGCTACGGCGATCAGATCGCGGTGGGCCTCGATGTGCGCGGCGAGACGCTTGCCGCTCGCGGCTGGACCCAAGAGGGCGGCAACCTGTGGGAGGTGCTCGACCGCCTCGAAGACTCCCGCTGCCCGCGCTATGTGGTCACCGATGTCACCAAAGACGGCACGCTGCGCGGCCCGAACGTCGAACTGCTGAAGCAGGTGTGCGCACGAACCGACCGCCCCGTGGTCGCATCGGGCGGCGTCTCGAGCCTCGACGATATCGCCGCACTGCGTGAGCTCGTATCGTGCGGCGTTGAGGGCGCAATCGTCGGCAAGGCGCTCTACGCGGGCGCGTTCACCTTGCCCGCAGCGCTCGACGTGGCGGGCCGCGCGTAGCGCTCGCCTTGGCGATCAAGAAGCTTCCGTCTACCGGCGATGCTCCCCGCAGCACCGGGGTGCCGGCGTCGCTCGTTGCGGGTGGCGCAGCAGACTCGGCCGGATTTCCCTGGCGGGGGCGCAATTTCGACCACCATGAGACCGCGTTCGCTGGTGACGACGGCGCTACGCCCGAGGCGCTGCGGCTTGCGATCGCGCGCCTGCGTGAGTCTGCAGAGCAGTATCGAAAAGGATCAGCGCCGTCCCCCGAGGCGCGAGATGCACTTGCCGCCGCGCAATCGGATGCACTGCTAGCGCTCTCGGCGAGCCGGGTGCTGATTCCGCTGCTCGCCGAGGCCGGCGATCTCGGCGTGACGCCCGAGGGGCGCACCGTAGAAAAGACCCAGGAGCTGTCGATCGTGACGGTCGCGGCCCCCGATGGGCGCCGCGTGATGCCTGTGTTCAGCGGCGTCGCCGCCATGCGGGCCTGGAACGCCGAGGCCCGGCCGATCCCGGTGCCGATGCCGCAGGCCGCGCTCGCTGCTGCTCAGGAGCAGACCGATCTGATCATCGTCGACCCGGGGACCCCCTTGGCTGAGCTCGGGGTGCGGCGGACGCAGTTCGAGGCCGTCGCGCTCGGCGCCGTGGCGCTGCCGGCCTGGGCGGACGCCGAGGTCATCACGGCCTTCCGGGTGTCCGCGAGCGATGACCCCCGAGTGCGAGGGGTCGAGATTGCCCCTGCCGACCCCGAGGCGCGCCTGCTCGAAGCCGAGGTTGCGGTGACGGTCTCGCTGCGCCCCGGGCTCGAGCAGCACGAGCTTACGGCGTTGCTGACAGAGCTGCAGCAGCGCTGGACGGCGAATGAGGTCATCGCCGGGCGAGTCGACTCGCTCAAGCTCGTGCTGCGCTAGCACGCAGAGGCTCGGGCGAGAAGTGCTTTAGAAGAAGTTCAGCAGCACGATATAGACAGTCGTGCCGGCGAAGATGCTGAGCAGGGCACGGCGCCCCGCAAAGAGATGTGTGGCGACCGTGACAGCAGAAGCGATCGCCACCACCAAGAGCTTGCCGGGTTGCGCGCTGATCTCGTCCGCAAGCATTACGACCGCGAGGATCACCAGCAGACCGGCGGGCATCCATTGCCCGAGCGCTTTCACGAACTTCGACTTGCGCAGCGGCTTCAGAATGGCGAAAGGTAAAGCGCGCAGCAGGAGCGTGATCACTCCGCCAATGGCGACCGCTGCGATCATGTACCAGGTCTCAGGCATCGGGCTGATCCTCTTCTGCGACATGACCGGCACCCCGCGCCCTGCGCTGCCAGAAGAATCTGGCGACGAGCGAGAGCGTAAAGATCGCGAGGGCAGCGATCAGCTGTGCACCCGGAAACGCGACCATCGCGATCGCGACGGAGAGGCCGGCAAGAATGACCGACGGGATCTCGCGTCGCCCCCGTACCGCGTCGAGCGCCATCACGATGAACAGCGAGACAAGCGCGAACTCAAAGCCTTCGATCGGTTCGGGCAGCAGGCTCGCGACGCACACTCCGACCAGGCCGCCACCGACCCAGTACGCCTGCATCAGCAGTTGCCCGGTGAGCATGCGCGTCGAGGTGAGCTTTTCGGGCGGCATCAGCACGTACGTGGCATAGGCCTCGTCGATCATCGCGTAGATCGAGTAGGCGCGCCCGATGCCGGGCTTGACGGCCTGAATCGGAAAGCTCAGCGGGTAGAACACGTGCCGAAAGTTCAGCGCAAACACCGTTGCGGCGATGGTGAGCAGGGGAGTGGCCGCCGCGATCATGCTGACGAGCAGCAGTTCGACCGATCCCGCGAAGATGCCGATCGAGAGCGCCGGGGCGAGCCACCACGGCAGCCCGGCCTGAATCACGAGAAAGCCCAGCGCCACCCCGAGCGGAAAGATGCCGATGCCCACCCCGAGCGAGTCGACAGCGCCTAAGCGAATGCTCGTCGAGCGGCTTGCCGGGGTCTGGTCGTTCACCCCTCGATGCTATCTGAGGGCTGCGGGCCGCTTGACACTGCGCGGCGGCTTCGCCCGTGCGCTACTCGGCAAGCAACACGCAGAGCCGCGCGATGGTCTTCGTGTCTGCCGTGTATTTTTGGGCCGCTTCGTCGAAGGTTGCGTTTGACGTGACAATGACATCGACAAAGCCCGTGTACGGGCCGCCGTCGACGCCGACGGTGGTTCGTGGCCCTGCGAGAGTGAAGACCCCGCCCGCCTCGTCGAAGAACGGTTCCCCGCACTGCGGTGATACCTCTCCGCCATCCGGCTGAATGTATGAGAGATCCCAAGTGAACGTCGGCGCGCCACTCATGTCTCCCGTATAGGTGAACGTGATCTTGTCGCTCTCGCTCTGCAACGGGTAGACGTCGAGGGCCGGTTCGATCTGCACCTCGGGGTCGACGAAAAGGTCATAGCCGGCCGTGGTGGCGCCCGAACAGTCCCTGGCTGCAGCCCCTTCGCTCGTCTCGCTTGCCGCGGGTGAGCTTTCAGACGTGTCGCCGGCTGCGCTCGATGCGGGAGCAGTTGGTGCGCAGCCGGCAAGCAGAGCCGTGCCGAGCAGTGCGATGCCGACCATGGGCGAAATTCGAGAAGCGATCGTGTGCATGCGTTCATCGTGGCGCGGTCGCGAAGCGGTGCGAAAGTAGGGATTCGGTCTATTCTGGGTCGCTCGGATCGCCGAGATTACCGCTGTGCAGGAGGTGTCGGCAAGACCCGCACGAGACGGGCGACACCGGTGCGGGTGCGCACACCCCAGCGGCGATGGATCTCGGTGAGATGCTTCTCGACGGTCTTGACGCTGATGCTCAGTTCATGCGCGATCTGTTCGTTGCCGAGCCCGCGTTCAACGCCGAGAGCGACCTGGTGCTGGCGTGCCGTGAGGCTTGGCGGGGGATCCTCTGGTGCCGGAAGCATCGCCGCCACACGAGATGCAACCATGAGCCTGCTGGCCGCAGAAAACGCGGTCAACACGCGTGACACATGCGCACGTACGGTGTGCGGTGAGAGAAAGAGTGTGGACGCGATCTCGGCGTTGCTGAGGCCCGCGGCGATGAGAAGCGCTACCTCGCGCTCTCGCTCGGAGAGACCGGCCCATGCGCTGCCGGGAGTCGGGCGCAGTCGCCTGCCAGCCGCACGCATCTCTTGTGCTGCGGCTCGCCGCGCAGAGAGGTGACCGGCGGCCTCGCTCAGTTCGAGCAGGTGCGCGAGCCCCTCTGCTGCTGCCGCGGGTTGGTGTGCGGCGACCCGGGCGCGTGCAGAGAGAATCTCTGCTTCGGCCGCTTCTACCAATCTCCCCTCGTCGCGAGCCTCTCGCGCGGCGAGCCCCGAGCTTGCCTCGGCGGCGATGGGGTCGCCCCGAAGCAGGTGAATCATTGCGCTGCATCGCGCCGCAGCGGGAGCTGAGATGCGAGACCCGGCGTGCGGCTCGAGCAGCTGGTACCAGGCCTCCGCCGCCTCGAGGTCGCCCTCTGCGCTGGCAAGCGAGACCAAGGTTTCGATGCTCAATGCATTGTCGATCTCGAGCAGCGGCCCGCAGCTGCGCGAAAGGTGCACGCGTGTTGCCGCCTCGGCGAGGTCGCCAATTCCGAGAAAGCCATAGGCGATGAGCAGTTGCAGCCCAGCCGAGCGGTAACTGCGTTCGACCTCGGTCTCGTCCTTGAGCTCGGAGAATATGATTGCCGCGAGGGAGCGCTCGTCGGCGTTTGCGGCGACGAGCATTCGGGTGGCGAGCACCAGCGGCAGGAGCTCGGGCACAGCCGCACCGTTCGGAGTGTTCAGGGGCTCGAGCTCGGCGGCCGCCTCTCGTACCCGTCCACCGAACAGTCGGGTGCGCGAGCGCATCACCGTGCCGAAGACGCGGAGAGTCGTGTGTGCCGCGGCGCTCGATGGTCTGTCTGGAGCCAGCCCGCTGCCCGCACCCGCATCGACGAGGTCGGCCGCGGCTGCAACTTCGCCGCAGGCGAGCCGAGCCTCTGCGAGTTGGTAACGCAAAAAGTGTTCGAGCAGCGATGTCGGCTCGGAGATCGATGCGATCGCCTGCACGGCGTTACGCAGATCGTCGTCTTGCGGAGGAGCGGCTGCGGCCGTCGCAGCACGCTGTGCACCCGCTCGGGTGCCCCATGCTTGTGCGAACGCGTACGCGGCGGCGGCGACCATGCGATCGTGGCTGCTGGGCGGCGTGAGAAGCGCCGTCTCCCACGCCAGATGCGCAAGACGCCGGGTGCGATTCGGGCGCAGCGCGTGCAGCGCGCCGATACTTGCGAGCCCGAGCTCGACTGCCGGGCGATCGCTCGTCGATGCGCGCACCTCGAGCACACGACTTGCCTCGTTCGCGGTGTTGTCGCGAATGCCAAAGAGCAGCACCTCGAGGCTGTCTTCGTCCGGCTTGTGTGCGGCGCGCATCTGGGTGATCCCTGCCGCTGCTTCTGAGGTGTGCCGCCGAAATGACTTGAGGCTTAGATGACCGAGCCGGTGTACTTCTCGCCGGGCCCCTTGCCGGGCTCGTCGGGAATTGCCGATGCCTCGCGGAATGCGAGCTGCACCGAGCGCAACCCGTCGCGCAGTGGGCGGGCATGCGAATCGCTGATCTCGGGAGCGCCGGCGGTGATGAGGCCTGCGAGCGCGTTGATCAACTTGCGAGCCTCGTCAAGATCGGTTTCGTTCTCTGGATCGTCTGAGAGCCCACACTTGATCGCTGCCGCGCTGAGCAAGTTCACCGCTGCCGCCGTGATGATCTCAACCGCGGGCACCTCGGCGATGTCGCGTGCGGCGCTTTGCGCTTCGATCGATTCTGCGTGCTGCTCACTCATCAGTTGCCCTCGTGTTTCGTTTCTTGCGTGTGGGGTGAAGTCTTGCTAAGATTCTAGAGGTTCGCGGCCATTCGCCGAGAACTTGCAAGTGGAGATCCTCCCACCCCATGCCGATAAATAGGCTACCGGGTAGTTGACGCCCCGTTTTGCTGCGTGCAGTGAGACAGCTGAAAAGGGTGTAGAACACGGTTTTCGTGGTTCTAGATCGAAGCTTGCAAAGAACTGAGCTTACAGTCGAATTTCGGCTGCGCACACGATCTAAGGAGCCGGCGATCAGCGATCCCCGTACGAACGAACGAATCAACGCCAAGGAAGTGCGTTTGGTTGGTCCCAGCGGCGAACAGGTCGGCGTGGTGCCGATCAGCACCGCCCTGCGCCTCGCCGCAGACGCTGACCTCGACCTTGTCGAGGTTGCCCCGAACTCGAAGCCGCCCGTGGCCAAGATCATGGACTTCGGCAAGTTCAAGTACGAGGCTGCGCAGAAGGCGAAAGAGGCTCGCCGCAACCAGGCGAACACCGTGCTGAAAGAGGTGCGTTTTCGCCTGAAGATCGACAAGCACGACTACGAGACCAAGACCAAGCGAGCCGTCGGCTTCCTCGGTCAGGGCGACAAGGTCAAGGCGATGATCCTCTTCCGCGGCCGCGAGCAGTCGCGCCCCGAGATGGGTGTGCGCCTGCTGCAGCAGTTCGCCGAAGACATCGCCGAGTTCGGCACCGTTGAGAGCTCACCTCGCATCGACGGTCGCAACATGGTCATGGTGATCGCGCCGCTCAAGAACAAGAGCGAAGCGAAGGCCGAGCAGAACGCTCGCCGCGCCGAAGAGAAGGCGTCGCGCCGAGCTGATAAGCCGGGCGAAGCCGAGGCTGAGGCCGCACCGACCGAATAGTTTCACGGCAGCCAGCCAGCTGGTCTTGCCGACACCCACGTAGTCGCCCAGGCGACGCGCACCACAACAAGGAGATAGAGATGCCTAAGCAGAAGACCCACTCGGGGGCGAAGAAGCGGTTCAAGGTAACCGGCAGCGGCAAGCTGATGAAGCAGCAGGCCGGCATGCGCCACAACCTCGAGGTGAAGGCCTCGAAGCGCAAGCGCCGCCTGAACGCCGACCAGGTGCTCTCGGCTGGCGACGTCAAGCAGGCCAAGAAGCTGCTGGTGCGCTAAGCACCGCCCGAGCTATAAGAACTTTAAGGAAGAACTGAAATGGCAAGAGTAAAACGGGCCGTCAACGCCCACAAGAAGCGTCGCGTTATTCTCGAGCGCGCCGAGGGCTACCGCGGGCAGCGTTCGCGTCTCTACCGCAAGGCCAAGGAGCAGGTCACTCACTCGCTGGTCTACTCGTACAACGACCGTCGCAAGAAGAAGGGCGACTTCCGTCGTCTCTGGATCCAGCGCATCAACGCTGGTGCACGCGCTAACGGCCTGACCTACAACCGCTTCATCCAGGGCCTCGCGCTCGCAGGTGTCGAGGTTGACCGCCGCATGCTCGCTGAACTCGCAGTGAACGAGCCTGCTTCGTTCGCGGCGCTCGTCGAGGTTGCCAAGAAGGCTCTGCCCGAAGACGTGAACGCAGCCAAGACCGCTGCCTAAGCGTTCTCGTTTCGCTGAAGGGGTCGGCACACCGGTAACGGTGGCCGGCCCCTTCAGCTTTCTTCGCGCCGGTAGATTGAAAGTATGAGCATGATCGATAACCCTAAAGCGCCCCGAGTGCGCCGCGTCGCAGCTCTCGCGCGCAAAAAGGATCGCCTCGCCGCAGGCCAGTTTCTCGTGGAGGGCCCGCAAGCGGTGCGCGAACTGCTCGCGCACGCCCCTGGGGCGGCGATTGCGGTCTACGCCACGATGGGTGGCGAGCCCTGGCAGTTCGAGATCGATCGATTGGCTGATGAGGCCGAGGTCGAGGTGGTGCGGGTCAGCGATGAGGTGCTTGCCGCGATGGCCGAAACCGTGCAACCGCAGGGTGTGCTCGCGGTTGCACGAATCGAGCACACCCCGATCGAGGCAGCGTTCGCTTCGGCAAAGCTGATTGCCGTGCTGCACGAAGTGCGTGACCCTGGCAACGCGGGCACCGTGTTGCGCGCCGCTGACGCTGCCGGCGCCGATGCGGTGGTGTTTGCCGGGGAGAGCATCGACCCTTGGCACCCGAAGGTCGTGCGTTCAACGACCGGCTCGATGTTTCATCTGCCCGTGGTGACTGCCGGGTCGCTCGCAGACGTCGTTGATGCGGCTCGCAGTCACGGCCTCGCGGTGATCGCGGCGGACGTGAACGGTGACGAGCTGCAAGCCGGAGACGCCTCGCTCTCAAAGCCCACGGCCTGGGTGTTCGGCAACGAAGCGAGGGGGCTCAGCGAGGCCGATCGTGCCCTTGCCGATCGTGCGCTGCGGTTGCCGATCTACGGCAAGGCCGAGTCCCTCAACCTGGCCACTGCTGCGAGCGTGTGCCTCTACACGACCGCGTTTCGCCAGAGAAGTTAGCCTCACCACGGCACGAGCACCGGCCGGCCCCTGAAGAACCGCATCGGATTCACATAGGCGTCGTCAACGCGCGCGCCGAGATGCAGGCACTCGGTTCTGCAGTGACCGCCTGCCGTCGTGGTGCCTAGCGGCTGCCCCCTTGCGACGGCATCGCCCGCCTGCAGCTCGCTCGCGACCGGTTCGAACGACACCACGGTGTGGGCGTCTACCCTGATCGAGAGCACGGGCCTATCGACCACCGTGCCGCTGAATGTCACGACGCCGTCTGCCGGAGCAAGCACCGCTTCACCCGCTGCCGCGGGCAGGTCGATGCCGCGGTGTCCCGCGGCGTAGGGCCCTCGGGAAAGATCGTAGCCTTCGCTCATCCGAAGCGGCGGCCCGAACGGCGGGAGCCACAGCGTGCCGGAGGCGCCGGCGCTGAGGAGCAGCGCGAGAATCTGCGCGGTGAGAATGCGAAGTGGCAAGGGGGTCATGTCTTCGAGCTTCGCACGATCCTCGCCCCGAAAATGAGTTACTCACACAACCCGAAAAACGCGACCAAAACGGCATCCTGTGAGCGACAAGCCGGGCGCGCAGCGATCGGCAAACTGGCAAAAGAGATGCTAAGCTGGTGGGGCATCTCGAAAGAGGTGACTTCGCGTGCCCGCGCATCGTAGTTTCGCCATCGGTCTTCTGTTGCAGAAGCGGCGCAGCACGAGGGCACCAGGTTTCGAGGCATCCGCCTTCGAAAACAACCGTAACAGCGCGCTTTATTGGCGCGCGGAATAGGAGAACGGCCATGGCCGTCGTAACCATTCGCCAGCTGCTCGACAGCGGTGTGCACTTCGGACACCAGACCCGTCGTTGGAACCCGAAGATGAAGCGCTTCATCTTCACCGAGCGCTCGGGCATCTACATCATCGACCTGCAGCAGTCGCTCGGCTACATCGACGAGGCATACGACTTCGTGAAGAACACCGTTGCACGCGGCGGCAACATTCTCTTCGTCGGCACCAAGAAGCAGGCTCAGGAAGCCATCGCTGAGCAGGCCGACCGCGTCAACCAGCCCTACGTGAACCAGCGCTGGCTGGGTGGTCTGCTGACCAACTTCAACACCGTCACCGGTCGCCTCGAGAAGATGAAGGAGCTCGAGCAGCTCGACTTCGAGGGCGGCACCAGCGGCTTCACCAAGAAGGAGCTGCTGCTCAAGAAGCGCGAGCTCGACAAGCTGCAGAAGTCGCTCGGCGGCATCCGCCACATGGGCAAGACCCCTTCGGCTCTCTGGGTGGTTGACACCAAGAAGGAGCACCTCGCGATCGACGAGGCGAAGAAGCTCGGTATCCCCGTGATTGCCATTCTCGACACCAACTGCGATCCCGACGAGGTCACCTACCCGATTCCGGGCAACGACGACGCAATCCGCTCGGTCGCACTGCTGACCCGCGTGATCGCTGACGCTGTTGCTGAGGGCCTCATGGAGCGTCACCAGAAGCCTGCTGAGGGCGAGGCTGAGGCAGCTGAGCCGCTCGCTGAGTGGGAGGTCGAGCTGCTGAACGCTGATCAGGCTGAGGCTCCGGCTGCAGAGGCTGAGGCAGCCCCGGCTGAGGCCGCTGAGGCTCCCGCTGCCGAGTAATCTCGGTCGCTCCTCACCACCTCTTTTCACCTTTCATAATCTTTCCTAGAAGGAGTCACACATGGCTGCAGTAAGCATGGCCGCTGTGAAGGAGCTTCGCGAGCGTCTCGGCGCTGGCATGCTCGATAGCAAGAACGCACTCGTCGAGGCCGATGGCGACATCGAGAAGGCCATCGAGATCCTGCGTCTCAAGGGCCTCAAGGGCGTTGCAAAGCGCGAGGGTCGCGAGGCGAGCGAGGGCATGGTCGGCGTTCGTCAGACCGAGGGCGCCGCAACCATGATCGAGCTCGTGTGCGAGACCGACTTCGTGGCGAAGAACGAGAAGTTCCTCGCGCTCAGCGATAAGGTGCTCGACGCAGTTGCAGCCGCTGGTGCAGCTGACGTCGAGGCTGCACTTGCAGCGCCGCTCGACGGCAAGACCGTCGGCGAGGTCATCACCGACGAGTCGGCGATCATCGGCGAGCGCATCGAGATCCGTAAGGTTTCTCGCATCGAGGCTCCCGCGACCGCTGTCTACCTGCACCGCACCTCGAAGGATCTGCCGCCGCAGATCGGCGTGGTCGTCGGCTACGAGGGTGCAGACGAGAAGGCTGCTCTGAGCATCGCTCAGCACATCTCGTTCGCAGACCCGCTCTACCTGAGCCGCGACGAGGTTCCCGAGGCTGAGGTCGAGAAGGAGCGCGCGCTCGTTACCGAGATCTCGAAGAACGAGGGCAAGCCCGAGGCCGCACTGCCGAAGATCGTCGAGGGTCGCCTTACCGCGTTCTTCAAGCAGGTTGCTCTGAACGAGCAGGTGCACGCTCTCGACGCTGACAAGCGCGAGGTCGCAAAGGTCGCTGAGGCCGCCGGCATCACCGTGACGAGCTTCGCTCGCAGCAAGGTCGGCGCCTAACACGCGGATGAGAGCCCGGGTCGCAACATTGCGTCCCGGGCTCTTGCTGTGCCCGCCCCATTCCCACAGTGTTCGTCGCTGCGAGCACTAAGCTGATCAAGATACCCCCACACTTCAAGGAGCTCATCCATGTCAACACCTCGCAAGCGTCGCGTTCTGCTCAAGCTCTCGGGCGAGGCATTCGGTGGGGGCACGCTCGGCGTGAACCCCGACGTGGTGAGCCAGATCGCGCGAGAGATCGCGGCGGCCATGGAGAGCGCAGAGGTCGCCATCGTGGTCGGTGGCGGCAACTTCTTCCGCGGTGCCGAGCTGTCGCAGCGCGGCATGGATCGCGCGCGAGCCGACTACATGGGCATGCTCGGTACGGTCATGAACTCGCTCGCGTTGCAAGACTTTCTCGAGCAAGCGGGCGTTGAGACTCGCGTGCAGTCGGCCATTACGATGACGCAGGTGGCCGAGACCTACATTCCGCTGCGCGCAATTCGTCACCTCGAGAAGGGCCGCGTCGTGATCTTCGGGGCCGGTGCAGGCTTGCCTTACTTCTCGACGGATACGGTCGCAGCACAGCGCGCGCTCGAGATTCAGGCCGACGAGGTGTTGGTCGCTAAGAACGGTGTCGATGGTGTGTACACTGCCGATCCGCACAAGGATCCCAGCGCGACGTTGATCGAAGAGATCACCTACGGCGACGCGCTCGTCAAGGGTCTGAAGGTGGTCGATTCGACCTCGTTCAGCCTCTGCATGGACAACGGCATGCCGATGCGCGTGTTCGGCATGGAGCCCTCGGGCAATGTGACCGCGGCTATTCGCGGCGAGCAGCTCGGCACCCTCGTTCACAGCTGAGCGTCACGCGGGCGTTGGCAAGCATGCCGATGCGCGCCGCACCCCCGCCCACCACTAGACTTTTCATATTGAACTCACCCCGAAGGAGCAACCGTGATCGATGAGGTTTTCGCTGACGTCAAGGACCGCATGACCAAGGCCGTCGAAGCCGCCCGTGAGAGCTTTGCCACGGTGCGCACGGGTCGCGCGAACCCGTCACTGCTGCAGGGCGTGCAGGTTGACTACTACGGCACTCCGACACCGCTGCCGCAGCTCGCTTCGGTCGCGAACCAGGACGCGCGTAGCCTGCTCATCACGCCCTACGACAAGGGTGCAATGAAAGACATTGAGCAGGCGATTCGCGATATGCCGAACCTCGGTGCAAACCCGAGCAACGACGGCAATGTGATCCGCGTGACGTTGCCTGAGCTCACCGAGGAGCGCCGCAAGGAGTTCGTGAAGATCGTGAAGTCGCGCGCCGAAGATGCGCGCGTCGCCGTACGAAACGTACGTCGCTTCGGCAAGGATTCGTTCGACGCGCTGAAGAGCGAGGTCGGCGAGGACGAGCTCGCTCGCGCTGAAAAAGAGCTCGACGCCGTGACCAAGCAGTTCATCGAGCAGATCGATGACTCGCTGAAGCACAAAGAAGCAGAGCTGCTGGAGATCTAGTCGCCATGCAGGGGCACGAGCGTCGAGACGAGCTGCGAGGCGAGTTGCGCGCGCAGATCGACGGCGCCAAAGCCCAGTTCGAGGCGACCAACGCGAAGATCGAGCAGAAGGCCGGCCGCAATCTTTTTCTTGCGGTGTTCAGCGGCATAATTTTCGCGGCGGTGTTCGTCGTCACGTTGTTCACGGTGAAGTGGGCGTTCATCGCGCTTGTCGCGGCGCTCGTGACGGTCGCGCTCGTCGAACTCGCTGCTGCATTTCGAGTGGCCGGTCGTCGGGTGCCGCGCGTCGGCGCAGCCATCGGCGGGCTGATCATCGTTGCCGGTGCAGCATTTTTTGGCGCGAAGGGCCTGTTGCTCGCGCTGTTTGCCGCCTCGGTGCTTTTGGTGCTGTGGCGCCTCGTGGAGGGGCTCGTGCCGGCCTGGGAAGTGCCGCCGAAAACACTGATTCGCGATGTGTTCTCGGGCCTGTTTGCGCTCGTCTACGTGCCATTTCTTGCGTCGACGGCCGTCTTGCTGGTGCAGGCTCCGAACGGCGAGTGGTGGGTGTTTGCCCTCGTGCTCGTGGTGGTTTCGGTCGACGTGGGTGCATATGCGGCTGGCGTGACGCTCGGAAAGCACAAGATGACTCCGAGAATCAGCCCGAACAAGACCTGGGAGGGCTTTGGCGGGGCCGCGCTTGTCGCCATGATCGCTGGCGTGACCATTTCGCTGCTCGCGCTTGGCCAGCCATGGTGGGTCGGCATCTTGCTCGGCATCGTCGTGCTGATTACGGCCACTGGTGGCGATCTCACCGAGTCGCTGATTAAGCGCAATCTGGGTGTGAAAGATATGAGTTCGTGGATTCCGGGTCATGGGGGATTCCTCGACCGTCTTGATTCTCTGCTGCCCTCTGCCGTTGGCGTGTATGGGGTGGCGCTGAGCTTGGGAGTATTTGCATGAGTCGCACATCGACACCGGCTTCGACGGGGCACAGCTCGTTTCCGCTGGCCGAGCGGGGTCAGCTTGGTTATCAGCCGGAAGAAGTCGATGCGTTTCTCGAGCGTGCGCGAGAGACGTACGATCAGGGCGCTGACGTGCTCTCGCCGGTGACCGCGCTTGAGATTCGAGGGCTCGCGTTTCCGTTGAAGAAGCGCGGGTACTCCGCTCGCTTCGTCGATGCCGCGATGGATCGCCTTGAAGAGGTCTTCTATGAGCGAGAGCGTCGTGCGCGTATGGCGCAGATCGGCGAAGAGGCGTGGTGGGCAGAGGTCGGACAGCTGCTGCGAGAGGTGCGTGGCCGCCTCGACAGGTCGCGAGGCAAGCGTTTTCGCACCCGAGGCATCTTTGCCAGCGGCTATCGCAAGTCTCAGGTAGATGCGTTTCTCGATCGCGTGTCTGCACTGTTTGCAGGGGACGATCAGCTGACCACAGCCGAGGTGCGGGGAGTGGTGTTTCACTCGCAGTGGCGCGGCTACAACGAGGATCAGGTCGACGCGTTGCTCGACGCGGTTGTCGAGCTGCTACTCGCAACCAGGTAGGTGGCGCAACGCCGTTCACTCGACCGAAGCGCCGATCTGAGATAGAATCGTTACATTGTGATGTCTGTTACTACCAATTCAAATGCTCGAACCCTCTTCAAACGCGCCCGCGGCTACCTTGCGGCGCTTGCTGTGGTTGGCATCGCTGGTACGGCGATCATTGCCCCATTTGCTGACCCTCGGCCTGCACTTGCTGACGAAGCATTCTACGAGCGCATCAATCAGCAGTTTGTGCCAGAGAGCGTTGAGGTGACAGACATTCATCTCGAGTTGCCGACTGCCGAGGAGCTTCCCGCTCCGACGCCGGAGCCTGCCGCACCGGCGGCCGCTAGCGGTTCGGGTGAAATTCCGCGCTATACGGGTGGTGGGTCGCCCGCGGAGTGGATGGCGGCCGCGGGGATTGCGGAGAGCGACTGGGGGTACGTCGACTATGTGGTCAGTCGTGAGAGCGGCTGGAACCCCAACGCAACGAACTCAAGCAGCGGCGCCTGCGGACTCGTGCAGGCGCTTCCCTGCAGCAAGGTTCCTGGCGGAAACGGATACGATCCCGTTGCGAATCTCATCTGGGCAAATGGATACGCCACTGGCCGCTACGGCAGTTGGGCAGGAGCCTACGATTTCTGGATAAACAACCACTGGTGGTAAGCGATCGGGGTGTCACGCATGGCGCGTAGGCGAGGCCCCAGCAAGTACCAACGGGCTGTGCAAGAGCCGCCCCGCGATGTGACGAGGCTCGCATACGGGGGAGCCCGCAAGCAGGTTCGTCGCGGAACTGAATGGCTTGTGCGCGAGATTCCGGCACATCGAGCTGAGAAGGCCTATCGGTGCCCTGACTGCGCGGTCGATATTCCGGCAGGTCAGGCACACATCGTGGCATGGAGCGCCGAGCATCTGTTCGGCGACGAGGCGGCGTTGCAGCAGCGTCGCCACTACCACGCCCACTGCTGGCGTCTCCCGTAGCCGGCTCGTCTTACTCTCAGCCAGGTTGTGATGAGCAACCGAGCGGCCGGTCTTTAGAAGAGGGTGTCCTGTTGCTCGGCGACGAGCGGCACCTCTTGCGCGGGCGAAGCGTCAGTGAGCCCTGGGCCGGCATTTGGCTGTTGACCCCGTTGGTAGGCCGTAGCTGCGGCGCGCGCCCGGTCGTCTGCGGCCTCGTTGAGCGGGTGGCCGGCATGTCCCTTGATCCACTCGAACCGCACCTGCCTGCCCTGCATCGCCTGATCCAACGTTTCGAGCAGCTCTCGGTTGAGCACGGGCTTGCCGTCGGCCTTGCGCCAGCCGCGACGTTTCCAGCCTGGCATCCACTGCGTCACGGAGTTGATCACGTATTGGCTGTCGCACAGCACCGTCAGTGGCTCGCTCGCGCGGTGTGCGGTGGCGTGTAGTAGGTCGATGACAGCCATCAGCTCGCCCTGGTTGTTCGTGGCGCGAGGCCATCCTCCGGCGCGCCACTGCGAGTCGTCGATGTACCAGGCCCAGCCAGCTGGGCCGGGGTTTCCGAGGGCCGAACCGTCGGCTGCGGCGACGATTGTCATGCTTCGTCGACGCGAGAGACGGGCTTCGTGTCGGTGTCGCTCTCGCCCGAGTTGTGTGCCACCGGCGCCTCGGTAGATGGCTTCACGCTCTGTTCGAGCTTGCGCGCATTCGTGACTACCTCTCCAAGGCTCTCGAAGTAGCGCGCCACCGCGACACGTTCGACCTTCAGCTGCGTCATGCGGTCTTCTGCCGCCGCGAGCACCTTCTGCGCCCGGTTCTCGGCATCGGTGAAGGTGTGGTGCGCGCGCTGCTCTGCCTCGTGCAGCACATCAGCGGCCTGGCGTTCTGCCGCCAGTCGCATTTCACGCGCATCGGCGGCTGCGCCGCTCACAACGCGGTCGTACTCGGCGCGCGCGGTATCGAGCTGCTGCTGTAGTTCGGCCAGCGAAGATCGAGCAGTTTCGAGCTGAGCCTTGGAAGTCGCTGTTGCCTCAGCCTGACGATTGGCGACCTCGCGCTCGAGCTGCTCTTTGCGCTCGGCCGCGGCGCGGGCGAACTCGTCGGCCTCGTGCGCGATGCGCTGACGCTCGTCGCGCACCAGGTCTTCGGTCTCGGCCTTGGCAGTGGCAAGCTCGGACTCGAGGTTTGCACGATACTGCGCGAGCTCTTCGACCGTGTTTGCCCGCAGTGCGTCGAGCTCTGCGGTGACCTGTGCGCGCCTGGTCTCGACCTCGCGATCGACCTCAGCAAGCGCCGCTTCTCGTTCGCGTCCCAATGCTTCGCGCTGCGCTTCGGTCTCTGCCGAGAGCCTGCGTTCGTGATCGGCGCGCTCGCGTGCGAGATCGTCGGCGAGGCTGACGCGGTCGCGTTCGGCCTGCAGCTCGAAGTGCTCGCGATCAATGCCCAGCTTGGTGGCAGCCTCTTCGCGCTGAATGCGCAGACGCTCGGCAGTGGTTTCGGCCAGGCTGGCAAGACGTGCAGCCTGCTCTTCGCTTTCAGCGGTGAGGCGCTGCTCGTGCACGGTCCGCGCGTCGCTCAGCTTCGCCTCTTGGGAGCTCAGGGCAAGGGCGAGTGCGCTCTCATGCGTGGCCAGCTGCTTCTCGATGTTGCGATCGTGCGCGGCGCGTGCGCGCTCGAGTTGGTTCTGCTGTGCCTCTCGTTCGTCTGCGAGCTGCTGTGCGTGAGCCTCTCGTTCGTCTGCGAGGCGTGTTTCGTGTGCTTCGCTCTCGCTCTTGATGCGGTATTCGTGAGCTGCGACTTCGTCAGCGATTCGCTGCTCGTGCTGTGCGCGCTCGTCGCTCACGGCGAGGTCATGCGCCACGCGTTCGTCGGCAATACCGAGTTCGTGCGCCTCACGCTCGCCCGCGATCTTTGCCTGGTGTGCCTCGAGCTCTTGCGCGATCTTTGCGTCGTGTGTCTCGCGCTCGTCGGCGATACGAGTCTCGTGGGCCTCGCGTTCGGCAGCAATGCTGCGCTCGTGCTCGGCACGTTCCTTGACGATCTTCGCCTCGGCATCGCTCGTGGCGCGCTCAAGGGATGCACGCTCTGCAGCGATCTGCGTGTCGTGGGCCTCGCGTTCGCGCGCGATCTCGGTCTTGTGCGTCTCCAGTTCGCGTGCGATCTGCGTGTCGTGCGCTTCTCGCTCGCGCGCAATCTGGGTTCGATGCGCCGCGAGCTCTTCGTCGATCGTGGTCTGGTGTGCCGCTCGTTCGCGCGCGAGCAGCGAGACATGGGCGTCTCGTTCGCGCGCGAGCGCCGTCTCGTGCTCAGAGATCTCGGCGCGCAGCGTGTTGTCGTGCTGCTCAAGCTCTTCAGCGAGCTGCTGGGCCTGGGTCTCGGTTGCCTCTGCAATGCGCTGTTCTGCCTCGGCGGTCTGGCGTTCGCGCTCGCGTTCGGCCTGGGCGGCGAGTGAGGCGAGGTGGGCGAGCTGGGCAGCCGAAGCACGCTCTGCGTCTGCGTGAGCCTCAGCCTGGCTTGCAGCCAGTGTTTCTTCATGACTGATCGTCTCCGCCTCAAGGCGCGCGCGGTGCGTCGCGAGTTCGTGCGCGATTGTCTGCTCGTGCTCAGCGCGCTCTTGCGCGATCTTTGCTCGCAGGGTTTCGATCTCATCGGTGAGGGTGAGGCGAAGCGCACTCATCTCTTCGCTCAGCGCCTTCTCTTGGGCCGCGTAGCGTGCCGCGAGTTCTGCCTCCTCGCGCTGCGTGCGCTCGGCGAAGTCTGCGCGAGCGCGCTCGGCCTCGGTGGTGAGACGGGTGCGTTCGAACTCTGACTCGCGCTCGTGGCTCTCGCGCTGGCGCGCAAAGTCTGCCGCGGCGCGCTCGGTCTGCTCGCGCAGCTCGTCTGCCTCGGCGCGCGCAGCATTCGAAACGCGTTCGGCTTCGGCAGTCGCCTCGGCGAGGATCGCGCGGGCCTCGGCCTTGGCGGTCTCGAGCGCGGCGCTCATATCGAGCTCGGCGTCGGCCTTCAGGGCGGCGGCTGCCTGGGTCGCCTCGCTGGTTTTCAGCTCGGACTGCTGCTTCGCGTGACGTTCGAGCTGCTCTGCCTCGCTTCGAGCTTCGCTCATAAGAGTCTCGGCTTGCTCAGTGGCAGAGGTCACGAGCTCGTCGGCGCGCGACTGCGCCTGTCGCAGCAAACGTTCGGTCTCGGCTTCGGTCTGGCGGCGCAGCTTCTCGGCGTCGAGGTCGGCCTGCGCCATCAGCGTCTGCGCGGTTTGCTCTGCCATGTGCAGGCTCTTCTCGACACGTAGGCCGAGCCCGGTGTAGCCGCTCGCACCGAGTTCGGCGACCTGAGCCTGTAGGTCCTCGATCAGCGCGCGCTGGGATTCTGCGTCGCCCGCCGCGGTCTGGTGGGCCAGTTGCAGAGACTGAATGTGCGCTTGGAGCGAAGCGATGTGCTCGGACATTGCCGATACTCGTGCGTCGACTTCTGCGCGGTTGTACCCGCGCAACGCCTGCGTGAATTGCGAATTTGCTTCTGTCACCGATGCTCCTGGTGCTGCTCGAGCCGCGCTTTTTCGCTGCGGCGTGGGGTGCGAATCCCAATTCCCCTATCTTAGGCGATGCAGGTTTTCAGGCGAAGCTCGGCGGGCTCCGGTAGCGTTGACGGTTGATATGCGCAGTCTCACTTCGAGCGCGGCGCGATTTGGATAGATGCAGGAGAAGCAGACGTGCGATTTGTGCTTGCGATTTCAGCACTCGTGCTTTCGGGCATCATGCTGGTGCTCGGTATCGGGCAGGTCACGTTCTTGGCCGGTCCGCACAAGGTGTCGTACACCGAGCAGTTCGACGCTCCGAATGGGCTCGCGGTTATCGATGCGACGCATTTTGACGCGGTGGCGGGCCAGGCGAACGTGGTGTTGCGGGGTGAGGGAGCGATCGTCGCGGTCGGCCAGACCCGTGATGTCGAGGCGTGGGTTGCGCCGTTTGCGCACGCTGAGGTGCAGGCTCACGCAAAGGATCGCAGCCTGACCTTCGAGGCGGTTGCCGAAGATCGCGGCGCGGCCGATGAGTACGCCGAGCTCATCGAAGCAGAGCCAGGTGAGAAGGTCGTTCCTCCGTCACCATACGGCAGTGATCTGTGGCTCGAACAACGTGGCGAAGCGCCNNTTTCGAAGCGCCGGCCGCCGATGCCGCCGATGCCGCGGATGCCGCGGATGCCGAAGCATCGGCCACCGCTGAGAGCACTGACGCCGCGCCCCCTGCTGCAGACGCAACGCCAGAGACTTCGGGCGTGCAGACCGTTCGCCTACCGGTGTCACTCGAGGCAGAGCAATCGGTGCTCGTGTCGATTGCCGATCCCGCTGCAACGGCGCAGCTCTCGATTGAGTGGGTACAGGATCGCCGCACTCCATGGGCTGGCCCGCTGCTGGTGGCGGGCGGAGCACTCGCCCTGATCGGTGCGCTGCTCTACCTGCTGGCGGTCGATCACGACCGCCGTGGTCTCGGCCCCCGTCGTGGGCGCAGGGGCCCGCTGCAGGGAATTCGCAATGTGTTTGGTCGTTCGCGCAAGGCGAGCGGGGCGAGCTCATTGGCGGCCCCGGCTCCCGACGGTACGGGTGCCTCTAGCACGCCTACGCGGCGAACTGCACAGCGAAGGGCGGTCATGCCGGCGCTTGCGGTGACCGCGGCCCTCGCGCTGAGCGGTTGTTCGCAGAACTACTGGCCCGACTTCTCCGCGGGCAGCGGCGAAGAGGCGGCGACTCAGACGCCTGCGACCGTGCCCAACGCTGCACCGGTGCCTGTTTCGCCGACGCAGGTCAGCCGTATTGTCGCTGATATCTCGGCGCTCTCGGGAGCTGCTGACGATTCGCTCGACGCCACCGGCCTCGAGGCTCGGTTCACGGGCGATGCGTTGACCGAGCGCAAGGCGAACTATACGATTCGCAAGGCGGTGAGCGACTACGAGGTCGTCGTGCCGAGCATTACCGACCAAGAGCTTGGCTACCAGCTCGTACAGAGTACCGAGAGCTGGCCCCGCACGATCTTCGTGGTGGTTGCCTCGCAAGCAGAAGAGGTGGCTCCCGCCGAAGGCGAAGCGGACTCAACCGACGATGAGCAGCAGGCGGCTGCCGATGCTTCTCCTTCGCTTGCCCTCATCATGACGCAGCAGGGGCCGCATGAGAACTTCTTGGTCTCGCGCACCATCGCGCTGCGCGGCGGCATCACTATGCCCGAGGCGGCACCCGCAGAAGAGGGGACCGCGCTGCTCGCAGACGATCTGCAGACACTGCTGCTGGCGCCCGCCGAGGTGGGGACGGCCTACGCCGCGGTGCTTTCCGGAGGTACGAGTGTCGACCAGGCCGCAGATTTCGACCTCGAGGGTGACAGTCTGATCGAGCGCAGCGGCGCGGCGTGGGTGGCGCAATCCGCACAGGCGGCAGCAGCCGGAGGGTCGGGCATCAACTACTCCGTTTCGGCGGCGCAGTCTGATGCCGGGATCGTGAGCCTGTCGACGGGTGTCGGCGGTGCGTTTGTCGCAACCACGGTGCTCGAGACCCGCACCGAGGCACCCGCAGAAGGCAGCCGTTGGCGCCCCACCGTTCCGAAGAGCCTGACGGCGCTCAGCGGCCTGGAGGGGCAGCAGGAGAAGCTGGTCAGCGTGGTCGCGCATCAGCTGCTGTTCTTCGTGCCCGGCAAGGATTCGGGCGAGAAAATGCAGCTGCTCGGCTACACGAGTGATCTCGTGAGCGCCAGCAACAGCTAGTTCATTGCGAACATAAGGAAGCACAGAAGTCATGTCTCAGCAGATTCCCGCTCGATTTGCCGGCGGTGCCGTCGATCTCAGCCACCTCGCTTCGCGCGGCCAGCAGCCTCAGGGCCAGCCTGGCGCGCAGCACCCTGGCGCAGGCGGTCAGGTGGTCGATGTTCCGGCGCTGGTGTTTGCGCTCAGCGACCAGAGTTTCGAACAGGCGGCTCAGCTCTCGTCTGTCGTACCTGTCGTGATCGCGCTGCTCGCCGAGGGCGACGCTATGAGCGCACAGCTGGCCCCTCTGCTCGACGCGGCTGTGCGCGAGTTCGACGGTCGACTCGTGCTTGGGCAGGTCGAGGCGGGGGCGAATCCGGGTCTCGTTCAGGCGTTTCAGGCGCAGACGGTGCCCACGGTCGTGGCGCTCGTCGCGGGGCGGCCCGTGCCGCTGTTTCAAGGGTCGGCGGCGGCCGAGCAGATCCGCGATCTCTTTGCGCAACTGCTGCAGCTCGGCGAGCAGCAGGGTGTCACCGGCCGGGTGAACGCACCCGACGCGGGCGCTTCGACCGGCCCGGTAGAACCGCCAGTGAACCCCGCGCACGCCGAAGCGCTCGATGCGCTCGAGCGGGGCGATTTCGCCACAGCGGTGCAGGCCTACGAGCAAGTGCTCGTCAAGGCTCCCGCCGATCACGAGGCTCGTGCTGCGCTCGTGCAGGCGCGGTTGCTGCTGCGGTTGCAGGGAGCCAGTGCCGATGAGATTCGAATGGCCGCCGCCGCGGGCCCGAGCGATGTCGACGCCCAGCTGCGGGTCGCCGACCTCGATCTTTCGGGCGGACACATTGAAGACGCCTTTTTGCGTCTGCTCGATCTCTTTGCGGTCGCAGACACCGACGATCGCACGCGCATTCGCGAGCGCCTGCTCGAGCTGTTCGAGGTCGTCGGCCAGGCCGATCCTCGTGTTGCGGCTGCGCGTACGCGACTCGCAAACTTGCTGTACTGACGAAGCCGGTGCACCGAATGCGGGCATATCTCGACCACGCTGCGACTTCGCCGATGCCGGCACCCGTGCTCGAGGCATACACCGAGGCGCTGCATCTGCTCGGCAACCCTGCGTCGACCCACGCGCACGGGCAGTTCGCGAGCGAGCAGCTCGAAGCGGCGAGGGAGCGCATTGCCCGCAGGCTCGGTGCTGACCCGGCGCTGGTGACCCTCACCGGCGGCGGCACCGAATCGATCAACCTCGCGATCAAGGGCTTCTATTGGGCTGCCGTGCGGCGGGCCAACGCTCGAGACTCCGCCGAGGCGCCCGTGCTGCTCATCGCGGCGGGGGAGCACCACGCCACCATCGAGGCGGCCGAGTGGTTGCGAGACGCGCAGGGCGCCGAGCTGCGGCTGCTGTCACTCGACGGCGAAGGCGTGTTGCAGCCAGAGACGCTTCGCGCGGCGATTACCGAGATCGGCGCGTCGCGTATTGCGCTGGTGTCGTTTCTCTGGGCGAACAACGAGGTCGGTTCGCTGCAGCCGGTAGCTGAGCTTGCCGCGATCGCGCGCCAAGCGGGAGTGCCGAGCCACGTCGACGCGGTTGCCGCGCTCGGGCAGGTCGCCATCGACTTCGGGGCAGTCGGTGTCGACGCGCTGTCGGTGTCGGCGCACAAGATCGGTGGGCCCATGGGCGTGGGCGCGCTGCTCATCGCCCGGGGCGTTACCCCCGAGGCACTCGTGCATGGCGGGAGTCAGCAGCGAGCACGGTCTGGCACGCAGAACGTCGCAGGCGCGGTCGCGTTTGCCGCAGCGTTGGATCACGCCTACGGTGCGAGCGACGACGAGTTTGCCGCGAAGCTTGCTCGCCTGCGCGCGATGCGCGAGCGGATGATCGCTGGCGTGCGGCGTGCGGTGCCCGACGCGGTGCTGCGGGGGGCGTATGCGCCCGGGGCAGAGGCGGCGGATCCGAGGCTCGCGGGCAACGCGCACTTCACGTTTCCCGGCTGCCAGGGCGACTCGCTTGTGTTTCTGCTCGATGCGGCAGGCGTCTCGGCGTCGGTGGGCTCCGCCTGCCAGGCCGGTGTCGCCGAGGTCTCGCACGTGCTGCTCGCCATGGGAGTCGCCGAGCAAGAGGCCAGGGGATCCCTTCGCTTTACGCTCTCGCCAGCCACGAGCGAGGCTGAGATCGACGCGCTCGTGGAGGCGCTGCCGAATGCGGTTGCCCGTGCCAGAACCGCCGGACTCGCGTAGACTGCTCTGATGAAGATTTTGGCCGCGATGAGCGGAGGCGTCGATAGCGCGGTGGCAGCCGCTCGTGCGGTCGAGGCGGGTCACGAGGTGGTTGGCGTGCACCTCGCGCTGAGCCGCATGCCGGGCACCCTGCGCACCGGGTCCCGCGGTTGCTGCACCATCGAGGATTCGATGGATGCGCGACGCGTCGCCGGACTGCTCGAGATCCCGTTCTACGTGTGGGATTTCAGTGAGCGGTTCAAAGAAGACGTGGTAGACGACTTCATCGCCGAGTACGCTGCTGGCCGCACCCCGAACCCGTGCCTGCGCTGCAATGAGAAGATCAAGTTCGCGGCTCTGCTCGACAAGGCGATCGCGCTCGGCTTCGACGCCGTGGCGACGGGTCACTACGCGACGGTGATCGACGGCCCGAACGGTCGTGAGCTGCATCGCGCGAGCGCGTGGGCCAAAGACCAGTCGTACGTGCTCGGAGTGCTCACGGCTGAGCAGTTGGCGCACTGCTACTTTCCGCTCGGCGATACGCCGTCGAAAGATCTCGTTCGCGCCGAGGCCGCCGAGCGGGGGATTCAGGTCGCCCAGAAGCCCGATAGCCACGACATCTGCTTCATTCCTGACGGTGACACCCGGGGCTGGCTCGACGAGCGCCTCGACCGGGTGCCGGGTGAGATCGTCGACGAGGCGGGTGCGGTGCTCGGTGAGCACGACGGCGCGCTCGGCTACACCGTGGGGCAACGCCGCGGTCTCGCAATCGGTCGCCCAGCGAGCGACGGCAAGCCTCGCTACGTGCTCTCGATTCGGCCGGTGTCGAACCAGGTTGTCGTCGGCCCCAAGGAGCACCTCGCGATCTCGCGTATCGCTGGCGGCCGCTACAGCCTGACGGGTGAGCCCGGATTCGATCTGGCAGATCCTTTCGCCTGTGAAGTGCAGATTCGAGCCCACGCCGATCCGGTGCCCGCAATTGCGTCGCTGCGAGAAATTTTTGACGAGGATCGCACCGAACAGCACCGTGCTGGCGCTACGCACGAGATCGTTGTCGATATCGACCTCGAGCACGCAGAGCCGCTGATCGGTGTCGCGCCGGGGCAGAGCGCCGTGCTCTACATCGGCACGCGCGTGCTGGGTCAGTTCACGATCGATCGCGCGATTGCCGCCGACGATATCGACGCTGCCGAGCGTCAGAGGGTCGCCATAGAATCGTTGGTGTGAACGAGAACCAGGCGGCAGTCCCCACAGAACCTGAGGTACCCACCGACTTCGAGGCGGCTCGAGCTGAGGCAGAACGACTTGCCTCAGAGATCGAACGCTATCGCACCACCTACTATTCAGAGGGCATCAGCCTCGTCTCTGACGCAGAATATGACACGAAGTTTCGCACGCTCGAGGCCATCGAGCGTGCGTTCCCACAGCTGGGCGGGCAAGACAGCCCGACACGCGAGGTCGGGGCTGCGGTCGTCTCTGTCGGGTTTCCGGAGCACGAGCATGCCGAGCGCATGCTCAGCCTCGACAACGTGTTCAGCCTCGACGAGTTGCGCGAGTGGATGCAGAAGGCCGCCGCTGCCGCCGGGCGAGAGGTGCGCTGGCTCAGCGAACTGAAGATCGACGGCCTCGCGATCAATCTCGCGTATCGCGACGGGGTGCTCGAGACCGCCACCACTCGCGGCAACGGTTACGTGGGCGAAGACATCACCGAGAACGTCGACTTCATTCCGGCGATCCCGCGAGTGCTCACTGCGCAGCCCGGCGGCGGGCAGATTCCCGAGTTCTTTGAAGCGCGCGGCGAGGTCTTTCTGAGCGGCGCCAACTTTGAGGCGCTCAACAAGCGGCAGCATGAGCTGCAGGCCGAGTCCGAGGCCGAGCAACTTGCTCGCGGGATCGAGCCTGAAAAAGTGGTGGTGCGCTACCCGGAGTTCGCCAACGCCCGCAACACCGCGGCGGGTAGCCTGCGCCAGCGCGCCGAGAAGAAGACTTCATTCGAGCTTGAGCTGATGCGTGACAGGCTCGGCCGCCTCGACCTCTATGTGCACGGCATCGGTGCCTGGCAGCACCCCGATTTCGAGAACCAGAGCGACGCCTATCGCCTGCTCGGCGAGTGGGGGTTGCCGGTGTCGCCCCACGCGCGAGTGTTCGAGAACGCAGACGAGGTAGTCGCGTTCGTTGAGCAGTGTGGCGAGAACCGACACGGCTTCGAGCACGAGATCGATGGCATTGTGGTGAAGATCGATGAGCTCGAGCTGCACGCCGAACTCGGCGAAACGAGCCGGGCCCCGCGCTGGGCCATCGCCTACAAGTATCCGCCCGAAGAGGTTTACACCACGCTGCTCGATATTCGCGTCGGAGTCGGGCGCACCGGGCGGGCGACGCCGTATGCCGTGATGCAGCCGGTGAAGGTTGCGGGATCAACCGTCAGTCAGGCCACGCTGCACAACCAGCAGGTGGTGCAGGCGAAGGGCGTGCTCATCGGCGACACGGTCGTGCTGCGCAAGGCCGGCGACGTGATCCCCGAGATTCTCGGGGCCGTGCTCGAGCGTCGTGACGGCACCGAACGCGAGTGGATCATGCCTCGCGAGTGCCCCGAGTGCGGGGCCGAGCTGAGACCCATGAAAGAGGGGGATATCGACTTGCGCTGCCCGAACGCGCGGGCGTGCCCGGCGCAGGTGCGCGGTCGCGTCGAACACATCGGGTCGCGCGGCGGCCTCGACATCGAGGTGCTCGGCGAGATCACCGCGGCGGCGCTGACCCAGCCACTCGTGCCTGTCGAGCCGCCGCTCGTGACCGAGGCCGGACTCTTCGATCTCACCCTCGAACAGCTTGTGCCGATCGAGGTCGTCGTGCGCGACAGTGAGACCGGCGAGCCGGTGCTCGACGAGAAGACCGGCGAGGTGCGGCTGCGCAAACCGTTTCAGAAAGTTGAGAAGGTCTACCCGCCGGGGTGGGAAGACAAAACTCAGGCTGAGCGGCGCGCGGCGAAGGTGCGCAAAGACCACGAGCTGATCCTGCCCTCGAAAGACGCTGAAACGCTGCTCGCCGAGCTTGAAAAGGCAAAGACGAAGCCGCTGTGGCGCCTCATCGTCTCGCTCAACATTCGCCACGTCGGCCCGGTTGCCGCCAGAGCGCTCGCAGACTGGTTTGGCTCGCTCGACGCGATACGCGCGGCGAGCCCCGAGGAGCTCGCCGCGGTCGAGGGCGTTGGGCCGACGATCGCCGCTTCGCTCAGCGAGTGGTTCGAGATCGAGTGGCATCGCGAGATCGTCGAGCGCTGGGTGGAGGCCGGCGTGCAGTGGGTGACGCCCGGGCATGCGGGGCCGGGCGCGACATCGGTCGAGGGCGGCGTGCTTTCCGGTCTGACTGTCGTCGCGACGGGCACGCTCGACGGATTCACCCGCGACGGCGCGAAAGAAGCGATCATCGCTGCGGGCGGCAAAGCCGCGTCGAGCGTCTCGAAGAAGACGGACTACGTTGCGGCGGGCCCCGGCGCTGGGTCGAAGCTTGCAAAGGCAGAAGAGCTGGGCATTCCGGTGCTCGATGCGCAGCAGTTCGCGGTGCTCGTCACCGAGGGTCCCGGTGCGTTGTCGCTGTAGCTGTCTTCGTCGCACTGCGAACTGGTGACTCGGCTTGTCGCTCACAGGGGATCGCGAGAAGCGGTTTTCCACAGATTTTCTCAAACCGCGAATGCGTGTGAGTGGCTGCTCATAAGCTGTGCTTGACACCGCATCTCGGCACAAGATCGAAAGGCAGACCATGAGCGCGCATACCCTGAACGAGCAGCCGGTGAGGTCGACCTGGGCGCTCGGTACGCCCGAACTCACCGAGTACTACGACACCGAGTGGGGCATGCCAGTCTTCGACGAATCGGGTGTGTTCGAGCGCCTCAGCCTCGAAGCATTTCAATCCGGGCTGTCCTGGCTCACCATCTTGAGAAAGCGCGAGGCATTTCGTGACGCCTTCGCGAACTTCGACATCGAACGGGTCGCTGCCTTCGACGAGTCAGACGTCGAGCGCCTGCTGAGCGATGAGGGCATTATTCGCAACCGCGCAAAGATCACCGCGACGATCGCGAATGCGGGGGCGATCCTCGAACTCCACGCACAGGGCGTGACGCTATCGAACATGGTGTGGGCGTTCTTGCCCGAACGCTCACCTCGGCCGAACACCGACGCAGAGGTGCCGGCTACCTCGACCGAGTCAATCGCGCTCGCGAGGACCTTGAAGCGGCAGGGTTTTCGCTTCGTCGGGCCGACCACCGCCTACGCGCTCATGACCGCGATCGGCATCGCCGACGTGCACCTTGCGAACAGCCACCGCCGTGGCTGTTCGGGGCTGTGGAACATCGACGGTACCCGCACGGAGGAGGGGAACAGGCTCGCGGCGAGTGCCAGGGAAGCCGTCGTTCACCTGCTCGCCTAGGGGCCCGGCGCCGACGGTCCAGCGCGCCGCGAGCACACAGCGGCAGCCCCGATAGGATGGGTAGGTTCATCCGATCACTCTTGATGGAGCAGCATGTCTGAAACCAGTGGAGCGAACGGCGAGATCACGGTGCAGACCGTTGAACATCTCGCCGATCTGGCTCGCATCGCCCTCACCCCCGCAGAAATCACCACGCTGAGCAGTGAGCTCGACTCGATCCTGCACAATATCGCGAAGGTGAGCGAGGTGGCGAGCGACGACGTGCCCGCAACGAGCCATCCCATTCCGATCAACAACGTCACGCGGCCCGACGAGATCGCAGACGTGCTGACCCTCGAAGAGGCGCTTGCGAACGCACCTGAGGCGGCCGACGGCATGTTTCGCGTGTCTTCGATCTTGGGAGAGGAACAGTAATGGCGACAGGCAACAGCGAACTGACCAGACTGACCGCGGCCGACCTTTCGGCCGCTCTCGTCGCTGGCGAGGTCTCGGCAGTCGAGGCCGCACAGGCACAGCTCGACCGCATCGCCGAGGTCGATGGCGAACTACACGCGTTTCTCGCGACCGACTCCGAGGCCTCGCTCGCGGCTGCCCGCAGCATCGACGAGCGCCGCGCAGCGGGCGAGCAACTCGGTGCGCTCGCGGGTGTTCCGCTCGCCATCAAAGATGTGCTGGTGACGACCGACATGCCCTCGACCTCGGGCTCAAAGATTCTCGAGGGCTATCGCTCGCCGTACGACGCGACAGCGGTCGCGAAGGCCCGCGCGGCCGGCCTCGTGAACATTGGCAAGACGAACATGGACGAGTTCG
>DDEV01000060.1 GCA_002336855.1 Leucobacter sp. UBA1945
AGCCGGGGCGGGCTCTTCGGCCTTCGGGGCAGGCTTCGGGCCGGGCTTTGGGCCCGGCTTTGCGGCCGAGCCTGGCTTCGCGGCCGGCTTTGCTGCGGGGGCACTGCCCTCGTCGGCTCCGCCAGCTGCCTTCACCAGTTCTGGGTGATCGCTGACGTAAGCCTGAAGTTTGCGCACCGTCGGGGGCATGATCGTCGACGACGGGCTTTTGACGAACTCTTTCAGTTCGTCGTTCAGAATCTCGACTGCCTTCTTGCTCTCAATACCGAGCTTCTTGGCAATCTCGCTGACGCGTGGGTTAGCCACTTTTCTCCTGTCTGGGTTCACGCCAGACAGGCGAGAACCAAATTAGCGGACGGGTCTCATCTTGAGCCGCTCATTAGTTGTCCATGAGTGTTTCTAGCCTGTTCTCTAAAGGGCTGGTGTCGAGCGAACCCGACACTTTCAGCGCACGCGCGAATGAGCCGCGCGACACTGCTTGTTTCAAACATCCGGCGGTGGGGTGAATCCACGCGCCTCGCCCGGGCAGTACCGCGCGCTCGTCGGCAAGAAGCCGACCCTCGCGAGTCACCACTCGAAGCAGTACGTCTCGTGTCGCGCGCTGGCGGCAGGCGACGCATGTCCGAAGCGAATCCATCCTACCAGCTTCTCACACTCCCCGCTGGGTGCGTGTGTCGGCGAAGCGTCGCCCGGGTCTCGTGCCTGCAGTAATGCGCAGTGCGTGATGCGCTATGCGCGCTTCGCGGCGACCGCGCGCGCCGCGCGCCGACCGAGCCACGACACCAGCAGGTTGATCGCCAGGTAGATCACCGCACCCACGAGCCAGAACGTGAACATGTAGTAGTTGCCGAAGTATGTGGCGAGGTTCTTCACCGTGCGCAGCGTTTCGTAGTAGCCGACGATGTAGCCGAGCGAGGTGTCTTTGAGCAGCACCACGAGCTGCGCCAAGATGATCGGCAGCATCTGCGTGAAGGCCTGCGGCAGCTCGATCAGCATGCGCGTGCGGGTCGGGGTGAGCCCGATTGAAAGGCCCGCCTCTCGCTGCCCCTTGTTGAGCGAGAGAATGCCCGCGCGAAGCGCCTCGCCGAGAATCGCTCCGTTGTAGACGATGAGCGCGATGACGACCGCGACGAAGGCGCCGGTCGAGGCCACCAGCAGAATGAAGAGCATCATGAGCAGCACGGGCATGCCGCGGAAGAATTCGAGCACGATGGCGACCGGCACTCGGATCAGCTTGCTCGATGCGAGCCTGCCGAACGCGAACAAGACGGCGAGCACCAGCGCGCCGACCATGCCGACGGCGGCCGCGCCGAGCGTGGCGCCGACGCCCTTCGCGATCTGCGTCCAGACCTGCGCTTCGGCGAGCGGCGTCCAGCGAGTCGGATCCAGAATCGGGGGTGTTTCTGCACCGTTCGCCGCCACCTGCGGAATCGCGAGTCGATAGATGACCCAACCGAGCAACGCGGCGATTGCGAGCACGCCGACCACGGAGATCACTCGCGACCGGGTGCGGGCCTTCGGCCCCGGAGCGTCGTAGAGCACACTGGCTTGAGCAGTCATCGCGCGACCCTCACCTTCTTCTCGATCTGCCCGGCGATCAGGCCGAGTGGAACGGTGATCAACAGGTAGAAGCATGCGACTCCGACGAGAATCGCGATCACGGCATTGCCGTTGTTGTTCGCCAGCTTCTGCGCGGTGGCGAAGAGTTCGACGACAAAGAATCCGCCGGCTACCGAGGTGTTCTTCGTCAGCGCGATGAACACATTGATGAGCGGTGGAACCACCATCCGCAGCGCCTGCGGCAGCACGATGAGGGTGAGCGTTTGACCGAAGCCGAGGCCGATCGAGCGCGCCGCTTCGGCCTGTCCGACCGGCACACCGTTGATGCCGCTTCGCAGCGCCTCTGCCACGAACGGCGAGGTGTACAGCGCGAGGGCAACCACCGCGAGCACCTCGTATGGCGGCAGCTTGGGGTTGATCAGCGGCAGCACAAAGACCATGAACAAGAAGATGAGCGTCAGCGGCACATTTCGAAAGAGCTCGGTGTACGCGGTCGCGAAGGCTCGCAGCGAGGCGACCGGCGAGATGCGCATGGTCGCGATCAGCAACCCGAGCACCATCGCACCGAGTCCGCCGAGCACGAGCATGCGAAGTGTCATGAGAAACCCGGCGAGAATCGAATCTGCGTTCTCGATCAGCACGTTCATTGCGCGTTCGCTCCCTTCAGTTGTTCAGTGGGTGAGTGTGCGGGGCGAGGATCGGGTGGCCGGGAGCCACCCGATCCCGATCCCTTTTGCCTAGTAGCGGTCTACCTTGGGCGGCGTCGGGGTCGACAACACCTTGCCCGCTGTGCTCTCCCAGGCCTTCGCCCAGCTGCCGTCTTCGAACGACTTCTCGAGCGTGTCGTTGATGAAGTTGCGGAAGTCGGTGTCGTCCTTCTTCAGGCCGATGCCGTAGGGCTCCTCGGTGAAGGGGTTGTCGACAACCTCGAACTCGCCGGGGTTCTGATCCGAGAGACCGGCGAGAATCACGTTGTCAGTCGACACCGCGACCACCTCGCCCTGGCGCAGCGGCGTCAGGCAGTTCGAGTAGGTGTCGGTCTCGATGACCTCAACGCCCGCGTCTTTCAGGTTCTGCGCCGAGGTTGAGCCGGTGACCGAGCAGACCTTCTTGCCCTTCACATCATCGATGCCCTTGATACCGTCGGGGTTGCCCGAAAGCACGAGCAGATCCTGGCCGGCCACGTAGTACGGGCCCGCAAACGAGACGACCTCTTTGCGCTTGTCGTTGATCGTGTACGTTGCAACGACAATGTCGACCTCGCCGTTCTCGATGAACGGCTCGCGGTTCGCCGAGACTGCCTCGACCCATTCGATGTTGTCGGGTGAGATGCCGAGCTCGCCCGCGATGATCTTTGCGACCTCAACGTCGAAGCCCTCGGGCTTTCCGTCAAGCCCCATCAGCCCGAACAGCGGCTGATCAAACTTCGTGCCGACCGTGATCTTGCCTGCGTCATGCAGCTTCGCCATGGTCGTGCCTGCTTCGAACGTGACGTCTTCCTTGACGGTGGGTTCTTCGGGAGCAGCACCACCGCCCGAACAACCGGCAAGCACCAGGGCGCCCGCGGCCGCAATAGCTGCTGCGTATTTCGTGAATCGCATCATTTCCTGCTTCCTTTTCGGTGAAGCCGATGAGCTCGGCCCCGCTGTTTCCGCTTCGCGGTTTGGTACGGGCCGCTGGTGCGGCCCGAGTCTGTCAGTGCCCCAGAATCTTCGAAAGAAAGTCCTGCGCTCTCGAAGTCTGCGGGTCGGTGAAGAATTGCTCGGGGGTTGCCTCTTCAACGATCTGGCCGTCGGCCATGAACAGAATGCGATCGGCCGCGCGCCGCGCAAAGCCCATCTCGTGGGTCACCGTCACCATGGTCATGCCGTCATTCGCGAGGCCGATCATGGTGTCGAGCACCTCGTTGATCATCTCGGGGTCGAGCGCCGAGGTCGGCTCGTCAAGCAGAATCAGTTTCGGCTGCATCGCGAGCGATCTGGCAATCGCGGCACGCTGCTGCTGGCCGCCCGAGAGTTGGGCCGGCAGCTTCTTGGCCTGGTTGGCGATGCCGACCCGCTCGAGCAGCGACATGGCGCGCTCCTCTGCCTCTTTCTTGCCGAGACCACGCACCTTGATCGGGCCGAGCGTCACGTTCTCGAGAATCGTCTTGTGCGCGAAGAGATTGAACGATTGAAACACCATACCCACGTCTGCACGCAGGTGCGCGAGGTCCTTGCCCTCCTCAGGCAGCGCGACCCCATCGATGGTGATGGTGCCCGAGTCGATCGTCTCCAGGCGGTTGATTGCACGGCACAGCGTCGACTTGCCCGAACCCGAGGGGCCCAGTACCACGACCACCTCGCCGCGGCCGACAGTCGTGTTGATGTCGTTGAGCACGTGCAAATCGCCATAGTGCTTGTTCACACCTGAGACAACCACGAGTGGATCGCGGTCGTTGCCGTGCACCCGAATCGCGGTGGTATTGCCCACGCGCTCAGCAGCGTGGTCTGCGGGCGATGCGCTCATATTGGCTTCCTCATGCTTCGTTGCCTCACGAAGAATGAGCGGAGACCCGAGAGCGGGGCGCCTAAGTCGCATTCTTCGTTGAATAGTTCGGACGACTGAGTCCAACGCTAGGCAGGTACGAGCGCAATCTCACGCCCCTTGAGGGTTTCTTGAGATTATGCCAGGATCAGCGCTTCGTATCGACGTAGTAGTCTGCGGCGCCCGGGTGGAGCTCGATGGGGTCGGTAAAAATCGCTTGCCTTCGATCGAGCAGTGCAGCAGCCGGAACCTGTTGCGCCAGTTCGGTTCGCGAGGCGAAGAGCGCCTCGGTCACCGACCGCACCAGTCCCGTTGGCGCGTTCTCGGCGACGACGAGATAGTTCGGCACCGTCATCGTGACCGTCGGCGTCTCCCATCCGTAGGAGCCGAGCGGAAACTCCGAGACTCGGTAGGCGCCGCTGTGCTCGCGGTTGAGCTGCTCGACGGTCTCAGCCTCGATTGGCAGCAGTCTGATCGGGGTGTCGGCAGACAGTTTCTCGAGGCCCGGGGTTGGCACCCCACCAACCCAGAAGAACGCGTCGATCTGCCCGCTGCGCAGCGCCTCGATCGAAGCGTCAGGCCCGAGCCCGGCGTTCGAAACCGCACCCGCGTCGACCCTCGCCGCCTCAAGCACTCGCATCGCGACGAGATTCACCCCCGAGTTCTTCGCACCCAACGAGACCTTCCTGCCCACGAGATCGGTGAGATCCTCGATGTCAGAATCTCGCCGCACCACCACGTGCACATATTCGTCGTAGAGCCTCGCAATCGCACGAAGCGCCACCACGCGCTCGAAGGTGCCACTGCCCTCGACCGCGCTCGCCGCCGCGTCGCTCTGCGCGAACCCGAACGTCGCCTCACCCGCGCCAATACGCAGCAGGTTATCGATTGAGCCCGCAGTTTCTGCCACGACGAACTGCTCGTCAAGATCGTGCGAAAGCACCTCGGCAAGATGCTTTCCATACTGGTAGTACACTCCTGTCGTGCCACCGCCGGCGATCACGATCGGCCCGGCTGGCGAACTCTCGGGCGTTGGATCGCACGCACCCAGCCCAAGCATCACCGCGGTGGCGAGCATCGCCCCGGCCACCGGGCGCAGAATGCGCTTGCCCACGGAAACTCGCCGCGACCTCACGACGCCACCGCCTTCGCAAACCGAAACGTCACCGTGAGCCCCCCGCTCGGCGGGGCCGAAACACGCAGTTGCCCGCCGACCGAGGCCAGCAGGTCGCTCGCAATCGCAAGACCAAGCCCCGAGCCGGGTTTCTGATCGCTGCCCGCGCCTCGCCAGAATCGGTCCGTCGCCCGCTCGAGATCGGCGGCGTCGATGCCGGGGCCGTGATCCCGCACCACAATCTCGCTGTGTTCGGCACTGTCTTCGGTCGACACCTCGATCTTGCTGCTCGGTGGCGCGTATTTCAGCGCATTGTCGATCACGGCGTCGAATGCGCTCTCGACGATGATCGCGTCGGTGAGGGTCGGCAAGCTCTGCTCGAGACGCAGCTCGAAGCGCACGCGATCCTGCGCCGCCACCTGCTGCCAAGCATCGATTCTGCGCGCCACGAGCTCTGACAGGTCGACTGAGGTGAGCACCGAGGTGCCGCCCCCACCGCGGGCAAGACCGAGCAACGCGTCAAGAATCTGTGTCATCCTGCGGCCCTCATCACGGGTTGCCTCGATGTCGCTCTCCCACTCTTCATCGAGGCCGGTCGCAAGCGACTCGACGCGAAGCAGCAGCGCGTTCAGCGGGTTGCGCAGCTCATGCGAAGCGGTCAGAGCGAACTCCTGCTGCCTCGATACCACACGCTCGATTTCTTCGGCCATGCGGTTGAACAGGGCGATCATGCGTCGAAGCTCTGGCGGGCCGGTGTCGTCGGCGATCCTCGCCTCCATATGCCCCTGCTCGATCGCCTCCATCGCCTCGTCGACGCGACGAACCGGCTGCAGCACCCAGCTCGCGAGGCGGTTCACGACCAGCAGGCCGATCGCGATGGCGAGCGCAGAAGCGCCTGCGAGCAGCACCCACTGCCTCGTGATCGTATCTCGCGGGGCATCCATGCTCGTCGACAGCATCACCGCGCCGATCACGTCACCGTCGTCGAAGACAGGCTCGACCATCACCGCTTCGGTGAACAGCCACGGCAGCACCGCCTGAGGCGTCTCGCCACGGCGACCCGAAAGCGCGAGCTGCACCTTGTCGATTGCGGCCTCATCGAGCACGTTCGAGTCGAGCCCGCGCGACACCCACGGGGTGCCCGAGCGATCGACGACCGCCAAACGCGCCCCGTAGAGCTCGTGATATCGATCTATCTCGCCCTCGATCACCGTGGCATTGCCCGACCGGAGCGCCTGTCTCGCGCTGGTGACGAAGTAGCCGAGATCGCCGAGGCGTTCGGCATAGAACTCCTGCTGCACGCTTCGCGCGGCGCTCCAGGCGTAGGCTCCGCCGAGCGCAAGCAACACCCCCACGAGGGGCACCAAGAAGACAACGATGAGGCGGGTGCGCATGGTTTCAGGAGACCGCTATTCGATAGCCCACGCCGCGAACCGTCTCGATGAGTTCGCCGCGACCGGTTTTTCGCCTGATAGATCCCACGTGCACTTCAAGCGATCGACTGAACGCATGCCACTCGGTGTTCCACACCTCTTGAATCAGGCGCTCTCTGGGCACCACAACGCCGGGGTAGCGAGCGAGCACCGCGACAATGTCGAACTCTTTTCGTGTGAGTTCGACAGGTTGACCGTCGACCGTCACCTGCCTCGTCACCAGGTCAATCTGCACTCCCTGCGCCTCGAACTCGGGCTGTGGTTCGGTGGGCAACGACCTGGCTCGCCGCGTCACCGCCTCGATGCGCGCGAGCAGCTCGCGCACATCGTACGGTTTCACCACGAAGTCATCGGCGCCGGCGCGCAGCCCCTTGATACGATCTTGCACGTGGCTACGGGCCGTTGCGATGATAATGGGCACTCCGGTCTGCGCGCGGATTCTGCGGCAGAGATCGATGCCGTCGATGTCGGGAAGCCCGAGGTCGAGCAGCACCACCTCAGTGTCTGAACCGAGCGATGCGAACGCCGCCGCACCATTCGCCGCCACTTGAGTGCCGTAGCCACGCTTGCGCAAGAACACGCTCAGTGCTTCTGACACGCGGTCATCGTCTTCGACAATCAGAATCTTCATCGGAATCTCCGCGAACCCCTATGCATGGCCGGGCTCAGTTTGCGGTGCGGCTGTGCCCTCAAGGTACCAGACCCGCCGGCATCGGTCTCGACACTGCTCATACCAACCCTTGCTCGTTACTTCTTCGTACACTGCTCCATCACAAACCAATCGAGATTGCGGCTTTTGCGCAATGGGGTTGAGCAAAATTTGAGGGAGCTGGCCGGGGTGGTGTGCTGGGCCGACTGGGCTGCGGCGCTAGGGACCCGGCCGGCAAGGACGTGCGGCCGCTCCAGCGCTTAAGGCACAAGAAGGCGCCAAAAGCACAAAGATCCCGCCGATCCTTGTGCTTTTATCACTGATTGATGCATTTGGCGCTGTTCAGATCTGGGTATTTCGGATCCGCGTGCTCAGTAGGTGCTCCCAAAACGCGAGCGGGCGGCCCCCTCAACGAAGAAGGGACCGCCCGCTCACACGAGTCGCTCAGACTCAATCATTCATGATCGAGTCTGGCTGAATGTCGATCTTTGCGCCCGTCAGCTTTGCGGCGAGGCGAGCGTTCTGGCCCTCTTTGCCGATCGCGAGCGAAAGCTGGAAGTCGGGTACGAGCGCGCGCACCTGCTTCAGCTGCTCGTTGAGCATGAACACGTCGGTGACCTTCGACGGCGAGAGCGCGTTTGCCACAAACTTCGGCAGTTCGGGCGAGTAGTCGACGATGTCGATCTTCTCTTCGCCCAGCTCGCTCATGACAGCGCGCACTCGGCGCCCCATCTCGCCGATGCAGGTGCCCTTTGCGTTGATGCCGGGCTGGGTTGCGCGCACTGCGACCTTGGTGCGATGACCGGCTTCACGCGCGAGCGAAACGATCTCGACGATTCCGGCCGAAAGCTCTGGAACCTCAAGCTCGAAGAGTCGGCGCACGAGACCCGGGTGGGTGCGCGACACAACGATCTGCGGGCCCTTCAGACCCTTCGACACGCTCGTCACGTACACGCGCAGACGTGTGCCGTGCTTGTACTCTTCGCCGGGAACCTGCTCCTCGGGAGGCATGATCGCCTCGAGGTCGCCGAGATCGATGTGCACCATGCGCGGGTTCGGGCCCTGCTGCACGATGCCAGAGACGATGTGGCCTTCTTTGTCTTTGAACTGGCCGAGCACCTGGTCGTCGCCGAGGTCGCGCAGACGCTGGTTGATGACCTGTTTCGCGGCGTTCGCGCCGATACGGCCGAACTCCTCGGTATCGGCAAGTGCTTCGCCGATCACTTCGCCGGCGTCGTTCAGCTCGGGCACGAGCACGCTGATGGCGCCGGTCTTGCGGTCGAGCGTCACTCGAACCTCATCGTCAGAGGGCTCGGCGTGGCCGATGTTCACCTCGTGCTTGATGTACGCAGTATGGATGGCCTGCTCGATGATGCTGGCAAGTTCCTCGAACGGAATCTCGCGCTCGCGCTCAAGTCCGCGCAGCATGGCGAGGTCGATCTTCACGGTGGGCCTCCTTATTCAGATGTCAGACCCGCGCCCGCGGGTCAGCTATCCAGAATACCTCACCAGATTCAGAACCGACCACCTACGCGCCCCACCGCCCCGAGCGGCAGAGCTTCTGGTGCTCTGTGGAGCAGTGAGGGAGCTTCCGAAACTCAATACTCGTCGAATAGCGTGAATCCTTCTGGCGCTTTGAGGCACGGACTGAAGCTGCTCATCGAGAACTCGAGGCCACCTTCGCGAAGGACAATCTTGCTCACGAAGAATACGTATCCTTCAGGAGATGTGAGCTTGAGGTCATCGTGTTTGTCTGGTTCTTCCCATTCGGCTGTCCAACCGCCCTGTCGGTAATCATTGGCAACCGCGTCCAATATTGAATTCAGGTCGACTGTTGGTTTGACTTCCAGGTCGTAGCCGCCTGGCAGCATCACCCCTGCGGCATCAGGCGAGGACCCCGCACCCGCCATCCAGTCACAGGACAGGCCATGCATGCGGGGAATAGGTTCTTCAAATCCGCCTATTACCCACTCCTGTGGGACGTACTGTGCCAGGCGAACTAGTTCGTCATTCTGAAATACACGTGCCTCTTGCAGCGTGATGGGTGGAGGATCGGGTTGGACAGTGTCGACCTCTGCTGCGCAACTACTCAACATGATCACTGACAAGATGAGAGCTCCTATGGAATAACTTCTCATATTTCACCTTTCAATAGGTCGAGCATCTGCTTCAACGCTTCTTCGTTCGTTTCGGGTCCCTCGGCGATGCGACTATGGCTCTCAAACCGGGCAAGACCCTCGGAGTCGAAGACATGCTGCTGAAACACATCGTTCAGCTCGTGCGGCGTCCAAAGCCTGCCACCGTCGATCATGTTGATCGCATCATTGTCGTATTGAAAGTGGTGGTAGTCGGTGCCCGGATCGGGGCGCCAGTCACGCAGCGCAAACGCGCCACCGAGCGACATGACCGTGTCGAAGTCGGCCCCCGAAAGCTCTGCCCCAGAGAGCACGCTCATACCTGCGCTGTGAGCGATGGCCACTTGCGAATCCCCCTGCAACGAGGGCTCGCGCTCAACCACTTCACGTTGAAACTCGGCGACCTGCCCGCCGAGTTCTTGCAGCCTGTCGTAGTTCGTATTCGCGCCGGGGCCGAGCCAACTGACCCATGAGCCGTCTTTGTACACGAACGCGACACTGGTGCCGCTCGAGCGAGTCACGAGGTACTGGGCCACTTGCTGGGCCGACCCGGCATGGAAGTGTTTCATCTGAGACATCGTGCCTGGCAAGAAGGTGATAACCCGGACAGTGTCTGGCCCGGCTTCGCCGATCATCTCGACGATCCGACTGTTGCCAGGGTCGCTCACCACAAGCTTGACTCGCCCTGCAGCGACCCGGTTCCAATAGTCAGCCTCCTGCGCACTAATGCCCTCCGCATTCGCGAAGTGCTCAGCACTTCGCGCGTTAGCCGCCACTCGGCTTTCGAGGGGCACTCCCGCAAGGTTGCCGACCACGAGCGGCGCTTCGGCAATCAGCTGCTGTCTCTGACTTTCGGTGAGGCGCCACCACCACTGCGCGACCGCCTCAGCGGGAGGCGACTTTCCGGTTGTCGCCAGCTGTAGTGCGTACTCGTCGTAGAGGTTCGTAAGCAGTGGATGGCTGCGCCGCTCGCCAGGTTTGATCGCTGCACCGACACGAATTGTTGTCTGCCGGCTCGTCGAGACTGCGGGGACTATGACAGCTGAAGCCTCAATCGAATCACTTACATGCAACGCATCGCCGTCACTCAGCCGTTCGAGCTTGCTCACGAAGAGCCGCTCTGCTTCGACCCGGTCGTCGAGCAACGACCGCCACTGTCTCTGCAGCAGTTGCAATTCTTCTAGCGCGCTGCGCCACCGCAACGCAGCTACGCACCATTGCGACTCATAGCGCGCCCGGAGCTCAGCGTTTTCTGCCGAGTCACCATAGTCCGCGTCGGGTCGCGGCAATTTGAGCGGCACCCCGATGTTCCAGTGCAGTTGCACTGAACACTGCAACATAGCGAGAATTTCTCGCGCCTCGGAGACGCACCCGCGTATCTCGGCGAGCTGCTCACTCACCCGGTCTTCAATCTGTCGAGCTTGCGCGTGGATACTTTCGATCTGCTCGCCATAAGAACGAAACGCTGAGCTGCCGGCCTCAGACACTGCAAGGGCAGCCTGAGCGCGCAGCTGCACCCGTTCAGATAGCACTAGCTCGACTCGCTCAATCGTGAGGCTCTGGTTCGCACTGAAATGAGCACGGGCAGAGCGAGTTGTATCGACGAGTTGCTGCAAATGCGCAGACACCCGGTTCAGGCGAGCCTCTGCTTCGTGGGCCTCACCCGGGTCGCCTGACACTGGTGTCTCGACGGCGAGCACCTCGCAAGGCAGAACGGGAACAAGGACGCTCATCAGGCGAGCTCCTGCTCTCGTGACGACTGCGACGAGCCCACCTCGACTGCAGCCGCGAGTTGCAGATCGAGTTCGCCGCCACGCTCCACCAGGTGCGTCACGAGTTCTGCACTGGCCGCAGAACCCTGCGACAGCTGCGCAGCCGCTCGGCCGACTGCACTCAGAAACTCGCGTGTCGCATACGCGACGTCAGTGACGCTCTCAAACGCCAAACCTTCAGCGAGGTCGACCGCCGCGAGGGGCTCGGCGGCAACCCGCAGCGCATCGGCCGCGCCGCAAAGAGAAGCCCGCTCTAGCCTCATGTGATCTGACATCGTCATCACCTCTCACCGCGGATACGACTCAGTTGATGCGCGCGGCGATCTGAGCGTCGAGCTCGCGAATCGAGCTCGCAGACTGCAGCAAGAAACTCTGAATCTCGGAGAGCTTTGCAACCACGTTGTTCGCGCTGGCCGTGTATTCGGAGTACGCGCCGTCGAGCTTGACGGAGGCGTGCTCGGTAACGAACCCCGAAGACACCAGGTTTTGGATCAGGGCCTGCAAACTCTGCAGCCTTTCGCTGATCTCTTCTCGGCCATGCCCCAACTGCGCGGCTGCCTGCTCGATATCTGCGTATGACACGTTGATGTGCGACATGCTTGGACTCCTGTTTCTCTGTAAGAAATGCGCGGAGCCCCCTTCGCGCAAGGTGTAGTAGGTCGCCGTGAACGGCGATGCCTCAACAATAAGCACACCCAGAGCAGTAATTCGACAGAAGTAGCAAATCTGTGTATAACTCAGGCAAAAGCCCCCTGTGAGCGACAAGTGATTGTCGCTCACAGGGGGCTCGATCCTCGCCCAAATCTCACATGAGACGGGCAGCAGAAGGCACGGAAACCCTCAGCGGCGGCGTTTACGCACCAAACAGCGCCGGCACATCCGAAAGCGCGACACGATCCTTGGTGCCAGCCGCGCGATCCCACACCTCGGCAAAGCCCTCGGCCGCGTCGCGACCAACGACCACCACGCGGGGCACGCCAAGCAACTCGGCGTCACCGAACTTCACGCCAGGTGAAACCTTCGGGCGATCGTCGAAGATCACCTCAACGCCAGCGGCATCGAGGGTGGCAGCGAGCGACTCGGCGATCTCGTAGACCGCCTCGTCTTTGCCTGTCGCGACAAGATGCACGTCGAACGGCGCAACGGCCGTCGGCCAGACGAGGCCACGATCGTCGTGGTTCAGCTCGGCCAGCACCGCAAGAATACGGGTGACACCAATACCGTACGAACCCATCGTCACGGTGACGAGCTTGCCGTTCTCGTCGAGCACCTTGAGCCCCAGCGCCTCGGCGTACTTGCGACCGAGCTGGAAGACGTGACCGATCTCCATGCCGCGCGCAAGTTCGACCGGGCCCGACCCGTCAGGGGCGGGATCGCCGGTGCGCACGTTCGCGATATCTGCAACGCCGTCAGCCTCGAAGTCACGGCCCGCAACCAGGTGCGCAACGTGCTTCTCGTGCTCGTTCGCGCCGGTCACCCACGCGGTTCCCGCAACAACACGCGGGTCGAGCAGGTAGCGAATGCCTGTCGACCCCTCGAGTCCGAGCACGGGGGCGCCCGCAGCGCCAGGCCCGATGTACCCCTTCACGAGGCCGGGGTGCTTCGCGATATCCTCGGCAGTCGCGGGCTCGACCTCGCAGCCGCTGAACGCGACCTCGGCACGCTTCATGTCTGCCTCGCGGTCGCCGGGGATACCGACGACGACGAGCGAGCGCTCACCCTCGTGCTCACCCGAGATCGGGGTCACGGCGAGCACCACGTTCTTGAGCGTGTCTGCAGCCGTCCACTCGCGGCCGTCCTCGCGAGGCAGCACGGCGTTCGTGTGCGCGACGAGCGTCTCGATCGTGGGCGTGTTCGGCGAATCGAACACGAGGGCCGCGGGGAGCGCAGCGATCTCATCGGCAGACAGGGCATCGGGTACCGGGGTCGCGAATGCCTCGACGTTCGCCACGAACCCGCCCGAGGAGCGCACGAAGGTGTCCTCGCCGATCGCGATCGGCAGCAAGAACTCCTCGCTCTTCGAGCCGCCCATTGCGCCGGCATCAGCCTTCACGATGACGTACTCGAGGCCGAGACGCTTGAAGATGCGCTCGTACGCATCACGCTGCGCCTGGTAGCTCGCGTCGAGCCCCTCGTCGCTCACGTCGAACGAGTAGGCGTCTTTCATCGTGAATTCGCGGCCGCGCAGCAGCCCGGCGCGTGGCCGCGCCTCGTCGCGGTACTTGTCTTGAATCTGATAAATGCTCAGCGGCAGGTCTTTGTACGACGACACGATGTCTTTCACCATGAGCGTGAAAACCTCTTCGTGCGTCGGCGCGAGCAGGTAGTCGGCGCCGTGTCGATCCTGCAGACGGAACAGATCGTCACCGTACTCTTCCCAGCGCCCGGTCACCTCGTAGGGCTCGCGGGGCAGCAGGCCCGGAAAATGCACCTCGTGCGCACCCGCAGCGTGCATCTCTTCGCGCACGATCTGCTCGATCTTCGCCTTCACCTTGAGCCCGAGCGGCAGCCAGGCGAACACGCCCGGCGCCTGGCGCCTGATGTATCCGGCGCGCACGAGCAGCTTGTGGCTCGTGATCTCGGCGTCAGCCGGATCCTCGCGCAGGGTCTTCAGAAAGTAGTTCGAAAGTCGAGTCAGCACGGTTTCTATCGTAGTCGTCGGCGGGCAGGGCGAGGATCACCAAACCGGCAAGAACCATAGGCTGGTGGGGTGACCCCCACCCTGCACCGATTGCGCTGGATCGCCGTACCCGCGATCCTCGCCCTCGCTGCCGTGCTGCGTCTCTGGGCCCTCGATCGCCCCGACTCGCTCGTCTTCGATGAGCTCTACTACGTGCGCGACGCGGTGAGCCAGCTCGCGCACGGGTATCCGACAGCCTGGCCCGACGATGATCCTGCGTTCGGCGGCGAGCGCGCCCGCGCCTTTCTCGATGCGCCCGCTGCGATTGCGCACCCTCCGCTGGGCAAGTGGTTGATCGGACTCGGCGTCCTGCTGTTCGGCCCGGACAGCGGGTGGGGATGGCGATTCTCGGCCGCGGTTGCGGGGGTCGCGACGGTGAGCGTGACGATGCGCCTCGGCTGGGTGCTGAGTCGAAGCATGTGGGTTGCCTGCATCGCGGGGCTGTTGCTCGCGCTCGACGGCGTGCATGTCGTGCTCTCGCGGGTGTCGCTGCTCGACGGGTTTCTCACGATGTTCGTCGCGCTCGGGGCACTGTGCACGGCGCATGATTGGCTGTCGACGGCTCGCTCACCGGGCAGGATTCTCTGGCGCAGGCCCTGGCTCGTGGCGGCCGCGCTCGCGTTCGGTGCCGCGGCTGCGGTGAAGTGGTCGGGGCTCTACCCGCTCGCCGCGTTTCTCGTATTGCTCACGATCGGCGATCTGTTCCGTCGTCTCGGCCTCGCGCGTTCGATTCGGGGCGAGGATCGCGCGACCCTTCACCGCCTGTCGGCACGTGCGGCGGTTGCTCGCACGGCGGTTCAGGCGGGCGTCACCGCGGCGATCGCGCTTCCGATCGCCTTCGCCGCGTATCTCTCGAGCTGGATCGGCTGGATCGTCACGCCCGGCGGGCAGAACCGGCAGCCCGGTACGCCTTGGTGGGCCTCGCTCTGGGAGTGGCACGTCGACTCGCTCGCGTGGCATTCGACCCTGTCTGCGCCGCACCCCTACCAGTCGAGCCCATGGAGTTGGCCGCTCGCGCTGCGCCCGACGGCTATGTACTCGGAGCGGTGGGATGGCTACTTCGCCACGATCTCGCCTCTCCCGAATCCGGTCGTGACGTGGCTGGGTGTCGCCGCGTTGCTGCTCCTTTCGTGGGTCGTGCTGAGAAACGTGCTGCTGGCCGCGCGCGCTCGAAATGCTGCGCCGCTGCGCAGCCGCAACGTTGAGATCAGCGTGTTCGTGGTGACGGGCTACCTCTCCGGGTGGCTTCCGTGGGTGTTGACGTTTTCACGTCCTGCGGTGTTTCAGTTCTATGCGGTCGTCATGACCCCGTTCGCGGCGCTCGGGCTCGCATTGGTGCTGGCCTCGTTCGCGTCGCTCCCCCGAACTGGCGGCGTGATTCGGGACGCGGGGATCCAGCTCAGCACCTCACCGGAAGCCGTTCAGGGGCGCAGGATCTCGGTAGCGCTGGTGCTCGGAGCCGCTCTGCTGATGGCGGTACTCTTCTGGCCGCTGTGGGTCGGCATGCCCGTCGCGGGTTGGTTCTCGCAGCTGCACCTGTGGCTACCGGGGTGGGCGGCCTGATCGCAAGAAGCTACAGAAAACTACAACAGGCGCCTGCTGAGCGCCCATGCGGTGAGCTCGTGTCGGTTCGAGAGCTGCAGCTTGCGCAGCACATTCGAGACGTGGGTTTCGACGGTTTTGACCGAGAGAAACAGCTCGGCGGCAACCTCTTTGTAGGCGTAGCCGCGCGCGATCATGCGCATGACTTCTTGCTCGCGCGCCGAGAGACGGTCGAGTTCGTCGTCGGTGGCTGCCGTCTCGCCGAGCCCGGCCCCGAAGGCATCGAGCACAAAACCCGCGAGGCGCGGCGAGAACACCGCGTCGCCGCCCTGCACCCGCTGCGCAGCGGCCGTCACTTCCGCTCCCGATGAGGCTTTGGTGAGATAGCCTCTCGCGCCGGCACGTATGACGCTCACGACGTCGTCTGCGGCGTCTGACACGCTGAGCGCCAGAAAACGTACCGCCGCGAGACCGGCCGGTGCCTGGCCTGAGCGAGCGAGCGCCGCGATGCGCCGAAGCACCTCGGCCCCGCCGCCGCCCTCGCCACCTGGCAGGTGCACGTCGAGCAACACCACATCTGGCACCGTTGCTGCGATCACCTCGAGCGCCTCGTCGACCATTGCTGCCTCGCCCACCACGTCGACCTGGGCCCCCAGCTCGGCCCGCAGTCCGGTGCGAAAGATCTGGTGATCGTCGACGATGACCACCCGAATCATTTCGGCCGTCTCACGCTGCCCACTGGCAGCCTCGTGGTCACTCATCGCTCGTCTCCTCTTGAGATTGCAGGGGCAGTGAGAGCCGCGCCGCGGTGCCCGTGCCGCCCGGGCCGGGCACATACGTTGCCGAGCCACCGGCGCGTTGCATGCGCCCGATAATCGATTCGCGCACGCCCATGCGCCCCTCTGGAAGGCGGTCGAGGTCGAGGCCAGGGCCGCGGTCGGTAATGTCGATCGAAACCTGCTCGGGCCGGGTCTCGACGTAGACGGTCACCTCACCCCCGGCGTGCCTCGCGGCGTTCAGCATCGCCTCTCGGGTAGCCGCGACGATGGCCTCTGGCACCGCGCATCGGGCACCCACCGAGATCACCTCGAAGCGCACGGAGTGTTCGGCTTCGAGCGCTGCGGCATGCTGGCGAAGCTCGACTTCGAGCGCCTCGCGGTCGACAGGTGCGGCACCATCGGCCGTGCGAAACAGCCATTCGCGCAGGTCTCGCTCCTGACCTCGGGCGAGCCTCGCTATCTCGCTGCCCGGTTCAGAGCGCTGCTGAATCGCCGCAAGCGTCTGCAGCACCGAGTCGTGCAAGTGGGCAGCAATCTCTGCGCGCTCGGCCTCGCGCGCTCGCGCCGATCGTTCGGCGATCAGTTCGCGGTTGACGCGCAGCGCCCACGGGGCCAGCGCGAGCGCGACCCCAGCGAGCACCGCGACGGCGGCACCCACCACGGTGAGCGTGCTCGGTTGCTGGGCGGTCACGAAGAACATGAGCACGCCGACCGCGACGAGCGCGAGTGCCCCGAGCACGCGTGGCAGCAGATTGCGCTCTGGCCGATCGCGGTCGGCGATCTGCCACCAGGTCAGGCCGACACCCACAAGCACTGCCATGCCCGGCAGCAGCACGTCGAGCCTGAGCTGCACGCCCAGTTGCACGAGCACGAGACCGAAGCCCGCCACCAGGAGGCAGGCGCCGAGGAGAAACTCGGCGATTGGCCAGCGCCGGGCCCTGTCGACGAGCTGTTCAGCAGCCAAAGTAGCGGCAGGCGCGGGATCGGGCGCCGCCCCGGTAGGGCTTGCTGTCGCGCCCGGATTCGCGAGTGATGGCATCGCCCCAGCGGCAGCAGCAGCGGCAGAACCAGCAGCACCTCCACCAGAAGCGGCCGGCCGCGTCAGCACTCGCCGCATCGGGGCGACTTGCCCCTCGCCCGCGACTGGCGCGAGCACCCAAAGCCAGATGTAGAACAGAGCGCCGGCGCCACCAAGAAGCGCGAAGATCACCATGCCCACGCGAACCCACTTCACCGGAAGCCCAAGGTGTGGAGCCAGCCCGCCGCAGACGCCAGCGACCACGCGGTCGTCGCGGCTGCGAGCGAGGGCAGGCGTCGGGCTTGTCATGGTTCCATCCAACCACCCGCCCCCGACTTTCTCGCCGCTCAGGGCTCACATTCAGGGTCGGGTCAGGGTGAACCCCGATAGCGCGGCTCCCTTCTCTCGCGGCAAACTCAAAGTATGAACGATACGACTCCCCCTCCAGGCACCCCCGGAGCGTCAGGCGCCCCCGAAGCCCCCAGCGACCCGGGCACTCAGACCCCGCACGACCGCCCCGAATCTTTCTCGTTCGAGCGCACCTCGGGCAGGTTCTTCTCGTGGATTCGCGGTCTCGGCATCGAACGCAGCAGCGATCGGTGGTTCGCGGGTGTGGCCGGCGGCATCGCGGCGAAGGCAGGCATCGACCCGCTGATCGTGCGCGGCATCTTCGTGGTGCTCGCAGTGCTCGGCGGCCCCGGCATTCTGCTGTACCTCGCCGCATGGTTGCTGCTCCCCGACCACACCGGCCGCATTCACCTGGAGGATCTGTTCCGGGGGCGAGCCTCGGCCGGGGCGATAGTCACCGCTGTCGTGCTCGGCGCGATCCTCTTTGTTCCGGCGGTCGTGTGGGTCTTCCGCACCCTCTTTCTCGGCCCCTGGGGCTGGGATACCTGGGGCATCGTGCCCGAGTGGGTGCAGGTGACGTTCGGAGTCATCTGGTGGGCGCTCGTCATACCCGGCCTCATCGTGTGGTTGATCATCTGGTTGACCGGGCGCTCTCGCGAAGGGGCGCAGGCGGCGAGCGCAGCGCCCGGCGCCAGCGGCGCGAACTCCGCAGAAGCCACTGCGCAACACTACGCGGGCCGCGCACAGGACTTCGCCGACCGCGCTGAAGAACGCGCAACCACCTGGGCTCAAGACTTCGAGCGGAAGGCTGAGGCCTGGGGGCAACGCGTCGAAGACAAGTCGAAAGAGTGGGATCGGCGGGGGCGCGAGTATCATGCCGCCCATCGCCTGGGTGCCGCGCATACCGTGCTGACCCTCGCCCTCACCTTGCTCGCGGCGAGCGCGGCGGCCGGCATCGCCCTCACGAACGAGGCCGGCGGCATGGTCGTGCTCACCGCGGGACTCGTCGCCGGAGTCTCGGTGCTCGCCATCTCGCTCATCATCGCGGGAATTCGCGGTCGCGACAGCGGCTGGATCGGCTTCCTCTCGTTCTGCGGCGTCGTGGCCCTGTTCTTCGCGCCATTCAGCACCGTGCTTCCGGGGCAAACCGATGTCGTTCCGTTCGGCAACTCGGTCGTGCGACCAGACAACATCGGCGACGACCAAGCAATCGTCTCGATCGCCGGCAACGCCACCGTCGACCTGTCTGATCTCGGTCACGATGCGCTGTCCCGCAGCATCGACGTGTGGTTGCTCGGCGGCAACGCCACGGTGCGCATGCCTGAGTCAACCCGAACCCGCGTGCAAGTGAGCCTCATGGCGGGCACCATCAGGGATCAGCGCGCAGCAAGCGATGAACGTCGCCAGGGCGGCATTCTTCTCTCTCGCTTGTTCGAGCAGCGAGCGACCGGCCTCGACGATTCAGACGTCGTCACGGTGCGGGTTCGCGTGCTCGGCGGCACCGTGAACATCAAGAGCGCCGACGGCGCGAGTTCGCAGTCAAGCGAGGATCGCACGAACGAGATCGAACAGCTGAAAGAGCGCATCGCAGAGTTGGAGCAGGCACGATGACCACGAACGAAGACCCCACTGCGGCCGCGATCCCGGAACCGAGTGTCGCAGAACCAGCCGGAGCGACCGAAACAACCGCCACGTCCGAGACAAGTTCACCCGCCGCGACCGAGCGGCCGAACGACCGCCTTCGGCCGCGCACCGGCACGATCGTCTGGGGGGTGCTGGTGCTCGCGTTCTGCGCGTTCACTTCGTTCCAGACGGTCGCGCCCAACCGGGTCGACGGCACAACGTTCGTGATTGCCGCAATGATCGGAATCGGTCTCATGCTGCTCGCGGTGGGTACCGCGGTCGTCGTGCGCTCAGCCCGCCAGCCGAAGCGCGAGCGAGGCTCCTACCCGCCCCGCTAATACCCGTCATCGTGTAGCCAGATGTGCCACCGCGTACGCGCCCGTGGCACATCTGGCTACAAGCGGCGGCGGTTTCAGGCCGCCGAGCGAATCCAGCGCAGCGGCACGTCGATGAACACTCGCGTGCCGCCCCGCGCGTCGGGGCCCCAGGTGATCGAGCCCCCGAGTTCGCCCTCAACGAGCGTGCGCACGATCTGCGTGCCGAGCCCATCGCCGACCGTGCCGCCGGGCAGCCCGGTTCCGGTGTCGACGACCTCGACGGCGAGGCGAGTCTCGTTTCGTTCGGCCGTGATGATGACCTCACCCTCACGACCAGCCAATCCGTGCTCTACGGCGTTCGTCACAATCTCGGTCAGCGCGAGTGCGAGCGGGGTCGCATATTCGCTCGGCAGTTCGCCGAAACGGCCCTGCTTGTGCGGGTGCACGGTCGTGCCGTGCAGGCTCGCGACCTCTGCGGCGAGGCCGAGCACCCGGTCGAAGACCACGTCGAAGTCGACGATCTGCGAAAGACCGGTCGAGAGCGTGTCGTGCACCACGGCAATCGCGGCGACGCGACGCATTGCTTGGCCGAGCACCTCTTTCGCTTCCTCGCTCCGAGCACGTCTCGCCTGCACCCGCAGCAACGACGCGACGGTCTGCAGGTTGTTCTTCACGCGGTGGTGAATCTCGCGAATCGTCGCGTCTTTCGTGATGAGCTCCTGCTCCTGCTGGCGCAGCCCGGTCACGTCTCTCGTGAGCACGATGCCACCGACTCGCTCCTCGTCGCGAATCACCGGAATCGCGCGCAATGTCACGACGCGCCCGTTGATCTCGACGTCTGCGCGCTTCGGCACACGCCCCTGCGCGATGAGAGGCAGCGATTCGTTAGTGTCGAACTGCCCCTTCACCAACTCGGCGATGACCTCTGAGAAGTTCTCGCCCTCGAGCTCATCGCGATAGCCGAGCAGCGTGAACGCCGACTGCGTGTTCGGGCTCGCAAACGTCACCACGCCATCGGTGTTGACGCGCACGAGGCCGTCCGAGGCGCGGGGTGCCCCGCGTTCGCGACCGCGCGTGCTGCCGGGCGACGGAAACAGACCCTGCTGGATCATCGAGAACACGTCGTCGGCAACCTCGCGAAACGCCTTGCCGATGTGGGTCGCGTACTGCGGATCTGAGGGGCTCGTGTGCACCGTCAAGACTGCAAACGGTTCGGTTGGCGTGCCGATAGTGGTGATGACGCCCGTGTCGGTGTTGCGCGCGGTCTCGGTCGATCCCACGCCTCCCTCGTCGCGCATGCTCACAGAAAACGCGGTGAGCTTCATCGCGGTCTCCTCGTACCAAACCGGGGCGCGCGACGAGGCGGGCTTTCGGGTCGTCATGGTCTCATCGACGACCTCGCGCCAATCGTCACGAATGAAGTCGCCGATGATGTCGCGATAGAAGAGCGTGACCGATCCCGCTGGGCGGCTGTGCGCCACCGCGATGTACGTCGAGTCTTTCGTGGGCACCCAGAGCACGACGTCGCCGAGAGCGAGGTCGGCGAGCAGAGGCCAGTCGAGGGTGAGCAGCTCAAGCCAGTCGAGTTGCTCGTCATTCAGACCAGAATATTTGCTTGCGAGGTTGCGAAGGGTAGACACGCTTTCAGCATAGAGGGCAATAGGCACGAGGATCTCACGATCCCTGCGAGGTGTCACCAAGGCGATACTGCACAGAGTGAACAATCACTGAGCGAAATTTCATCTTGACCTTACGCAGCATCGAAGTCGTATTGTGTCCTTCACAATAAAAAAATGACGGGTGTATGGGGGCCTTACTCACGTCTGAACTACCGGGGAGGCCCCATGCATGCGATCAATGGCGACGACGCTTTCAGCTATGACTCGGCGACACCGATTCCCGACCCGCAAGCGCGATTCGTTCGGCTACTCGCCGCGCATGCGTTTGAAGCGGTCGAGGGCATTCGCAGCATCTCGCAGCTCGGAGGCGTGCTTTCGGTGGGCGCCGCAAGACAGCTCGCGCTGCAACGCAACGCTCTGCGCGAGCGCAATGCCGTCTACCGCGATCCCAGGCAGTGCACCGCCAGCCCCGGAAGAATGCGGCTCTGCCGCGTGCTGCCCCATGTTGCAGAGGTCTCGGTGGTGGTGCACACCGAACGCCGCGCCCACGCGGTGGCGTTGAGGCTCGAATGGGTGCACTCCCGCTGGCGCGCGAGCGAGGTGCACGTGATGTAGCTCGGATCATCCCCACTATCCGATGCACCTCGGCGCCTCGCCTGCACGCAAAAGAAAGCGAGGCCGCCCCTCGAACTTCGAAGGAACGGCCTCGCTTGATTCAACGCGCTCGGTGGCCCGAGGCTCGCTGAGACTTAGAACGCGGGCGAAACGTCGCCACCCGGCCAGGTCTTCTCGATGAATGCCTTGGTCTCGGGAGAGGTGAGCAGTTCGTCGAGCTTGAGCAGGCGGGGATCGTTCTTGTCTTCGGTGCGAACGGTCAGGAAGTTGGCGTAGATGTTGCCCTCGAGAGGCTCAACGATCAGGGCGTCCTTCAGCGTGAAGCCAGCGTCGAGAAAGTAGTTGCCGTTCAGAATACCGAGATCGACGTCGGCGAGTGCGCGGGCCTGTGCTGCCGGATCTGCCTCGATGAAGTCAAAGCCGCGCGGGTTGTATTTCTTGTCGCCCTCGATCGCGAGCACGCTCAGCTCGCCGTCCTTCGGCAGCTCCACGAGGCCCTCTTGCGCGAGCAGGTTCAGTGCGCGTTCCTGGTTCGAGGCGTCGTTCGTGACGCTGATCTTCGCGCCGTCTGGCAGATCCTTGAGGTCGTCGTACTTCTCAGAGAACGCGGCGTAGGGCTCGACGTGCACATCGCTGAGCGCAGCAATGTCGTAGCCGAACTCTTCGACCTGCGCATCGAAATACGGGCGGTGCTGGAAGTAGTTTGCGTCGACCTCGCCCTCGGCAAGCCAGCGATTGCCCAGCGGGTAGTCGCTGAACGGCTTGATCTCGAAGCTGATGCCTGCTTCTTCGGCGAGGTTGTCTTTGACGAACTGCAGAATGTCGACGTGCGGCACCTCGGTGGCGGCCACGGTGAAGGTGTCACCGAGCTTCACCTCAGCCTTGTCGTCTGCGGCGGGAGCGTTCGCTGCGCCGCAGGCCGCGAGGCTGAGTGCGAGCACGGCTGACGCGCCCGCTCCGAGAATCTGAAGTGCGCGCTTCGAGCGTGAAACTGACATGGGTGTCTCCTGTGTGATGGGTGAGGCGCGCAAAAGCGCCTCGAGTGAACGAAAAGAATTACGAGTGGGGAGGCGAAAACCTACGGCTGGGGTGCTGCGCCGACGCGAGATGCCTCAGCGTGCGGCATCTCGGCCCGCCGCGAGACCAGGGCAAGCGCCATCACAGACCCCGCTTCTTCACGGCCTGACCTGAGGCCGTCGAGCGATGGTCGAGGCCGCGGGCCACCCTGTCACCGATGAGCTGGAAGATCTGCACGATGATGATGAGCAGAATGGTAGCGACGATGAGCACCGGCAGATCAAACCGCTTGTACCCGTAGGCGTCTGCGAGATAACCGAGTCCGCCGCCGCCGACCAGGCCGGCCATCGCCGAGTAGCCGACGAGGGTGATCGCCGTCGTGGTGACGGCCGAGACGATGCTGGGCAGCGCCTCGGGCAGCAGCGTCTTGACGATGGTCTGCGAGTCCGTCGCGCCGCACACGATCGATGCCTCGATCTTGCCCGCCGACACTTCTCGCAGCGCCGATTCAACGAGCCGAGCGAGAAACGGAATCGCGCCGATCGCGAGCGGCACCACCGAGGCCGTGGCGCCGAGCGTCGTGCCCACCACGAACCTCGTCACCGGCAGCAGCAGCACCATGAGAATCACGAAGGGCAGCGAGCGCACCACGTTCACGATCGTGCCGACCACCTGGTTCGCCCCCGCGCTCGGGCGCAGACCGGTCGGGCCGCTGTTCCACAGATACACACCAAGCGGAACGCCGAAGATGATCGAGACGACGAGCGCCAAGAGCACCATGTAGATGGTCTCGCCGGTCGCGGCCGGCACCGCCTGAGTGATCACCGGGTTGGCGAAGAGTTCGTCGAAGATTCCCGCCACTCGAGTCGAAGTCGCGCTCATGCCGCACCGCCCTCTTCAACGGTGAAACCGTTCGCGCGCAGCCAGTCTGCCGCGCGATCGCGATCCTCTTCGCCCGCAAAGCCCAGGGTCGCGCTCAACACGTGCACGTCGCCGATCGCGTGCGCGCCGCCCGAGGCGAGGCGCACATCGATGCCGAGCTCGCGGGTGATGCGAGAAATGAAAGGGATCGCGGCCACTTCGTGACCACCGCTCACCCGAAGTTCGGCTGCGCCGCGCGCGTCTTCGACGCCAATATCGCTGAGCAGCGGGGAATGCTGATGCGCCGCGACCTCTTCAACCGACCCGCTGTCAACGATTCTGCCGCCCTCGAGCACTGCGACCCGGTCGGCGATGCGGCGCACCACGCCGAGGTCGTGGGTGATGATCAGAATCGTGACCTGCAGCTCGTCGCGCAGCTTGACCAGCAACTCGAGCAGATCGTCGGTCGTGCTGGGGTCGAGTGCACTCGTGGGCTCATCGCAGAGCAGCACATCTGGGCTCGCTGCCAGCGCGCGAGCGATGCCGACACGCTGTGCCTGGCCGCCCGAAAGTTGCGATGGAAAATTGTTCTGGCGGTCGCCGAGCCCCACGAGTTGCAGCAGCTCTTCGGCACGCTTGGCGCGATCTGCCTTGTTCCAGCCCGCGACCTCGAGTGGATACTCGACGTTCTTCTTGGCGGTGCGGTTGTCGAGCAGGTTCGCGTGCTGAAACACCTGACCGATCGCGCGACGGGCCTGGCGCAGCTCACCGGCGGGGAGGTCGGTGACGACCCGTCCGCCAACGATGATCTTGCCGCTGCTCGGCTGCTCGAGCAGCGTGAGGCAGCGCACGAGGGTCGACTTGCCGGCACCGCTCTGACCGACAACGGCAAGAATCTCACCGCGCTCGACCGTGAGATTCACGTCGTCAAGGGCACGCACCTCATTCGGTGCGGCGCCAAAGACTTTGACGAGGTTCTCTACTTGAATCACCTGAACATGATGTCAGGGCAAGCGACGCGGGCGCGAAACGGCTGTCACACTCTGAAATGTTCACAGCCGAACACCGAAAGATCGAATGACCGGTTAGGCTCGTTCGGCGCGCAGCTTCGAGATCTCGTAGAGCGTGACGCTCGCCGCGATACCCGCGTTCAACGACTCGGTCGCGGCCGAGATCGGAATCGAGACCACCGCGTCGCAGTTCTCGGTGACTAGTCGCGACAGGCCCTTGCCCTCGCTGCCGACGACCAGCACGACCGGGCGGTCGGCGAGCTCGAGCCCCGGCAACTGCACGTCGCCGCCGCCGTCGAGACCGATTACGAAGAGGCCGCGCTCTTTGAACGCCTTGATGGTCTGCGTGAGATTCGATGCCATCGCGACGGGCACGCGCGCTGCGGCGCCGGCCGAGGTCTTCCACGCGGCCGAGTTCACGCCGACCGAGCGTCGCTGCGGCACGATGACGCCCTGACCGCCGAATGCGGCGACCGAGCGAATGATCGCGCCGAGGTTGCGCGGGTCGGTCACGCCGTCGAGCGCGACGAGCAGCGGCTGCTGGCCGCGCTTCTCGATCTCGTCGAGCAGTTCGAGCGGGTGCGCGTACTCGTAGGCCGGCACCTTGAGCACAACGCCCTGGTGCACGGTATCGCGGGAGGTCATGCGGTCGAGTTCTTGGCGCATCACCTCAAGCACCGGCACGTTGCGGCCGACGGCGAGGCCGAGAATCTCGCGCATGCGATCATCCATCTCGACCTTTGCGGCGATGTAGAGCGTGGTCGCTGGAATCTTGGTGCGCAGCGCCTCGAGCACCGCGTTGCGACCGGTCACGAGCTCAGTGTCGTCGCTCTTCTTGCGAGGAGCGCGCTTCACCTCGTCTTTGCCACCCCCGTGGCGCTTGCGGGCAGCCTCGAGGCGCTCTTTCGCCAGCTTGGCTTTGCCCGCCGGGTGGTAGGGGCGATCTTCTGCCTTCGGAGTCGGCTTTCTACCCTCGAGTGCCTGGCGGCCCTGGCCACCCGACCCTACGGCTTTGCCGCGGCTCTTCTTGCGCACGGCCCCGCCGCGCGTACTCTTGCTGTTCATGTCAGGCTCCAACGAGTCTCGTGTGGTGAATCTTCGAGTGCGATGCCGGCATCGATGAGCCGGTCGCGAATCGCATCGCTCGCCGCGAAGTCTTTGTTCGCGCGAGCCTCTCGCCGGTCGGCGAGCATTCCGTCTACAAGAGTACCGAGTGCTTGCTGTTCACGCGCTGAGCCGGCCGCAGAGCCGTCGCGCCAGATTGCGTCGCGAGGATCGATGCCCAGCACGTCGAGCATCGCGACCACCTCGGCCGCGCGCTCGGCCACGGTCTGCTCGTCGCCCTCGTCGATCGCGATGTTTCCGGCGCGAACCGCGCCGTGCAGTGCTGCGAGTGCCTGCGGCATGGCGAAGTCGTCGAATAGCGCGTCTGCGAATGCGCTCGGCACGTCGTCATGCGTGGCGGCGCCCCGCATGGGCTCAGGAAGCGCGTTCGGCGCGAACGACGCGGCACGGTCGAGAAAGCCCTCGATTCGAGAGAACGCCGCAGCGGCCTCGTCGAGCGAGGTCTCTGAGAATTCGAGTACCGAGCGGTAGTGGGCGGAGCCCAGAAAGTAGCGCAGCACGATCGGTCGCGTCTGAGTTAGTAGATCGTGCGCGAACAGCGAGTTGCCAAGCGACTTCGACATTTTCTGCCCGCCGGTGTTGACCAAGCCGTTATGAATCCAGTACTTCGCGAAGCCGTGCCCAGCTGCCGACGACTGCGCGAGCTCGTTCTCATGGTGCGGAAACCGCAGGTCGAGCCCGCCGCCATGAATGTCGAACTGCTCACCGAGGTAGCGGGTCGCCATGGCCGAGCACTCGATGTGCCAGCCGGGGCGGCCCCTGCCCCAGGGCGAGGGCCACGAGGCGCTCTCGGGCTCGTGCTCGCGATAGGCCTTCCAGAGCGCGAAGTCGCGGGCGTCGCGCTTGCCTGCAGCAGTGGCCGGGTCGCTGTCTGCCGCGTCTTCCATCTGCTCGCGGCGCTGCCTGGTGAGCGCGCCATACTCGGGCCAGCTCGCCGTGTCGAAGTACACGCTCGCGGTGCCGTCGAGCGCCTGATAGGCGTGGCCACGCTCGATGAGCAACTCGATGAGCGCCACCATCTCGGCGACGTTCGCGGTCGCCCTCGGCTCGTAGACCGGAGCGAGCACTCCGAGCGCGTCATAGGCCGTGGTGAAGTCTCGCTCGACGCGGTAGGCGAGCGCCCACCACTGCTCGCTGCCGCCTGCCTCGGCGGCGATCCTCGCGTTATCGAGAATTTTGTCTTCGATATCAGTGACGTTGCGAATCAGCGTGACCCGGTGACCCGTCGCGGCGAACCAGCGCCGAATCTGGTCGTAGGCGAGCGCGCTGCGCAGGTGGCCGATGTGCGGCGCCGACTGCACGGTCGGGCCGCAGACATAGATGCCCACTTCGCCGCGAACGATCGGGTCGAAGTCGACGACGGTCTGTTGCCGCGAGTCGTAGATGCGTTGTTTCACGGTACAAGCCTAGGGGGCGAAAGGCCCCGCCGCGACTGTGTGACAGACAGGGTGGGCGATCCTCGCACCTGCTCGTACGACACCGCGGTGAACGTCATAGAAGCGTGCGAGCGTCAC
>DDEV01000109.1 GCA_002336855.1 Leucobacter sp. UBA1945
CGAGCTACGGCCAGCCCGCAGCCGCGCCGCAGTACGGCGCACCCCAGCCTCAGTACGGCGCACAGCCCCAATACGGCGCACCCGCCTACGGCGCTCAGGCGGCGTTCCCGGCGGCACCGCTCGGCACCGTGCCGGGCCCCGGCGGCTACTTCGATGGTGCGATTGATCCCGAAGACCTCTCTCGCCCCCTCTACGGCGCAAACTTCAGCCAGGCCGCGAAGCGTTTCTTCAAGGGCTACGCCAAGTTCAGCGGCCGCGCTTCGCGCAGCGAGTACTGGTGGGTCATGCTGCTCGTCTTCCTCATCGAACTGATTCCGCTGGTGCTTCTCATGGTCGGCGCCATCGTCATGGCTGCCTCGACCAGCTACGATCCGGTGACCTACGAGTCGACCGGCCCGAACGGATTCGGTATCGTGCTGCTCGTCATCGGCTACGGACTGCTTATCCTGATCGCGCTCGCCATTTTGGTGCCGTCGATCGCGATCGCGTGGCGCCGACTGCACGACGGCAACTTCGCCGGCCCGTTCTATTTCTTGAACTTTATCCCTTACGTCGGCAGCCTGATCTTGATCGTATTCATGCTGCTCCCTTCGAAGGCAGAGGGTCGCCGCTTCGACGCAGCGAGCCTGTAAACCGCTGAGCTGAAGCGGGCTGGGGCGATGTCATATCGCTCCAGCCCGCTTTTTGCTTCAGAAGGCGGCGCCGCTGAGAGCGCTAGTGTGGCTCGTATGCACCCTGACTCCCGCGACGATCAGCGCCTCAGCAATCTGCGGTTGTTGCGCCGGGTGCGCGACCGCATTGACCGCGAGTACGCCGAACCGCTCGATGTCGAGGCGCTCGCCCGCGGAGTGGGGTTCTCTGCCGGCCACCTCAGCCGTGAGTTCAAAGAGGCCTACGGCGAATCGCCCTATAGCTACCTCATGACTCGGCGCATCGAGCGCGCGATGACGCTACTGCGTCGCGGCGATCTCTCGGTCACCGAGGTGTGCTTCGCCGTGGGCTACGGCTCGCTCGGCACTTTCACCACCCGCTTCACCGAACTCGTTGGCGTATCGCCGGGCAAGTACCGCAGGGAGGGTAATCCCCCGCTCAACGGGCTTCCTGGCATCATCACGATGCGCGCCACCAAACCGGTCAGAAATCGAGAAGTTTCGCAGGGCCCGTCAGATTAGCCTGACAGACATGAAGATCAATATTCACGTCACATTTCTGCCACACACCGACCCCGAGGCGTCGCTCGCCTTCTACCGAGATGCGCTCGGCTTCGAAGTTCGCAACGATGTCGGTTACGAGAACATGCGCTGGATCACGGTTGGCCCCGTGAATCAGCCCGATGTCTCGATCGTGCTGACGCCTCCGGCCGTCGACCCGGGTCTCACCGATGATGAGCGCCGGGTCATCAACGAGCTCATCGCGAAGGGCGCGTATGCCTCGATCGTCTTCGCGACCGACGAGTTGCAGGAGCTGTTCGAGCGCGTTGAAGCGAGCGGTGTCGACGTGTTGCAAGAGCCCATGGATCAAGACTGGGGTACGCGCGACTTCGCGTTCCGAGACCCTGCCGGCAATACGGTTCGCGTGCAGCAGCTGTAGTTTTCGCCACGAGGATCGCGGCACTCCCGCAAAACGGGTGTGGCCCGGAACGCATCTGCGTTCCGGGCCACACCCGTTTCAGCCTGTCGCTTATGCGCGCGGCTTCTCAACCATCTCGGTCGTCTCGATCTCGTCGCCGACCTGAATGTCGTTGAACTTGCCGAGGCCGATACCAGCCTCGAAGTCAGTCTTGACCTCAGTGACGTCGTCCTTGAAGCGACGCAGCGATTCGATGGCCAGGCCATCGGCCAGCACGACGCCCTCACGGATCACGCGCGCCTTGGCGTTGCGCGTGATGGTGCCGCTGCGAACGATGACACCCGCGATGTTGCCGAACTTCGAGCTGCGGAACACCTCGCGGATCTCGGCAACACCCGACTGCACCTCTTCGTACTCGGGCTTGAGCATGCCCTTGAGCGAAGCCTCGATGTCGTCGAGCGCGTTGTAGATGACGTTGTAGAAGCGAATGTCGATGCCCTCGCGCGCAGCGCGCTCGCGAGCCTTGACGTCGGGGCGCACGTTGAAGCCGATGACGATCGCGTTGTCGATCGTCGCCAGGTCGACGTCGGACTCGGTGATCGCGCCCACACCGCGGTGCAGAATACGAAGCTGCACCGAATCGTCGACCTCGATCTTCATGAGCGACTCTTCGAGCGCCTCGACGGCACCCGACACGTCACCCTTGATGATGAGGTTGAGCGACTCAACCTTGCCATCTTCGAGAGCCTTGGTGAACTCTTCGAGGCTGATGCGCTTGCGTGCCTTCGCGAGCATCGCGTTACGCTCAGCTGCCTCACGCTTCTCAGCGATCTGACGGGCCGTGCGATCCTCGTCGGTGACAATGAAGTTGTCGCCAGCGCGAGGCACGCTCGAAAGACCCTGCACCTGCACCGGACGCGAGGGCAGTGCCTCTTCGACCGCGTCGCCGTTCTCGTCGTGCATCGCACGCACGCGGCCGTAGGCCGTGCCCGCGACGATCGCGTCGCCGACTCGCAGCGTACCCGACTGGATGAGCACGGTAGCAACCGCACCGCGACCCTTGTCGAGCTTCGCCTCGATTGCGACACCGCGAGCGTTCTTGTCGGGGTTCGCGCGCAGGTCGAGACCAGCGTCAGCCGTCAGCAGCACAGCGTCGAGCAGCTCGGTGATGCCCGTGCCGTTCTTTGCCGAGACATCACGGAACATGACGTCGCCGCCCCACTCCTCAGAGACCAGACCGAACTCAGTGAGCTGCTGGCGCACCTTGTCGGGATTGGCGCCCTCTTTATCGACCTTGTTGACAGCGACAACGATCGGCACGTTCGCAGCCTGAGCGTGGTTCAACGCCTCGATGGTCTGCGGCATGATGCCGTCATCTGCAGCAACCACGAGAATCGCGATGTCGGTGACCTGCGCACCACGAGCACGCATAGCGGTGAACGCTTCGTGACCCGGGGTATCGATGAAGGTCAGCGCACGGTCGATGCCCTCGTGCATGGTGTGCACCTGGTAGGCGCCGATGTGCTGCGTGATGCCACCAGCCTCGCCGCCACCGACGTCTGCCTTGCGAATCGCGTCGAGCAGTCGGGTCTTACCGTGGTCGACGTGACCCATGACGGTAACGACCGGCGGGCGCTCCTGAAGAACGTCGTCGCCCTCTTCTTCGAGCTCGGCATCGATGTCGATGTCGAAGCCCTCGAGCAGCTCGCGATCTTCGTCTTCCGGCGAAACGACCTGGATCTTGTAGCCAAGCTCTTCGCCAAGAATCTCGAACGTTGCCTCGTCAAGCGACTCGGTTGCGGTTGCCATCTCGCCGAGATGGAACAGCACGGTCACCAGGTTCGAAGCGCTGGTGTTGATCTTGTCGGCGAAGTCGCTGAGCGAAGCACCACGGCGCAGACGGATCGGGGTCGAGCCGTCGCCGCGAGGTACGCTGACGCCGCCAAGCGACGGCGCCTCGCGCATCTCGAATTCTGCCCGCTTCGCCCGCTTCGACTTGCGTGCCTTGCTCTTGCTGCCGCCGCGACCGAACGCGCCGGCAGTGCCCGCGCCGCGGCCACCACGGCCACGACCGGCGAAGCCGCCGCCCGGGCGCGGAGCGCCGAACCCGGT
>DDEV01000149.1:0-149 GCA_002336855.1 Leucobacter sp. UBA1945
TGTCGAGCGAGTGCGCGCGGTAGATGATGTGGTCGATGTTCGACTGCATCGCGCCCTCGTCGGGGTCGGTGGCCCGAATGTGAATGGGCATGCGCATGAAGCGACGCGCGAGCGCGACGATCGTGCCCGGCATGGTCGCCGAGAACAGC